>CATKFO010000068.1 GCA_949747515.1 uncultured Eubacteriales bacterium | reverse complement strand
CTTTCCAGAAAGAAAGTAATCAAAGAAAGCTTAGTATAATTCGCTTCGCAAAGAATCTTCGCAGTTTGACTGCAAATATGCAGGCAAACTGCTTTCGTAAGCTTGTTGAAATGAAGCATGCTTCAACAGCTGTTTGAGAGGCTGTCAAAATGAGACGTTCGCTCAGCAGGCGGAGTTGAGCGACAGACAAATTGGGTTCCAAAAGCAATACGTTAGCATATATATTTACGGTTTGCTTTCGATAAGCCTTGCGATAATTTAAAATGCTTCGTTATCGTCTGTAACTGCCTAACACCTCGAGCCTACTTTATACGGCGTGAGCGAGAGTTACGCCGCAGAGCGGCGCTAGCTCTTCAATTTGAGAAACACAAGCTTACCTGTAGGAAAGCTTCGCGTCAGGAGATACCGAGGCGGGGTACGTATTGCTTTATCCCAGCGCAGCAGAGCATAATCCCGCGCGAGACTTATGCCGCCGCTAAAGCTTTTTTGCTCAGCTTTTTTCTCGAAAAAAGCGATATAGAAGTTATGCTTTAAAAAATAACGAATACTTTCACGTTGAAAATCATGCAGGGAGATAAAACTTAAAATTTCGGCGTTTCGTTAAGCTTGAAATATTGATTGTAATCCGGCTACGCTTCTAAAATCCGAGAGCAGCGTAAACATTGGTCGCTCCACATAATATCAGAAAAAAGCTCGCCATCGAAAACGAAGACGAGCTTTTTGGTTATGCTAAATTGTCGTATCAGAACCTTTTACTTGGTTATTCTCCGCAACCGCAGCCGCAAATATTTCGCTTTTCATCGGATTTACACGGTTCAAGCTTGCATGGATCCTGCTTGCACGGAATGTGCGAGGGAGGACAGAATTCTCTAACAGGGAACGCCATGCTCTTAAAGAGGCTGCACGGATCGTCCTCTACGGGCGCGCGGCATTCTTTCTCAGGCACGCAATATTCCACCGCGTTGATCATATACTGAGCGGGACGCTCGATACGTACGACGGAGAAGATTCCAAGAGAAATGAGCAGCTTGTTGGAGTCGCTGTTGTCCGTAAGATCTCCGCTTACTGAAGAACATACGCATTCCGGTACTTCGTCTATGCAGCACGGGCAGCAGCACGGCGAATAGCGAGACGGTTCCACGATCTTTGAAGAAAGAATTATAGGATCTACCGTTTCAAGTACGGCTATAGGCAGATTGTTGGATTTCTTAGACGGACAGCTCATGCCGCCGGAGCAGAAGCAATCGCGTCCGGCTTCGCTTTTGAACACGCTAACATTTCCCTCGCTGCCGAAAAGAATTACTTTTTTCTCGACGATAGCGATTCCGTCTACTTCCTGAAGATTTCCAGGACCGAGACACGCTTCGCAGAAGACTTTAATGTATATTCTTATGGATAACTGATAAAACCCACGGTTGAAAGGAACGGGCTCTATATCGATGTACGACCAAAGAACTTTTGCGCTTTTTGCGCGGACAACGTTGGTTCTGTCGATAATTTCCTGACCGTAGCAGGTGAGATATACTCTCACGTCCTCAAAGCAGTCCTTGTCGCGGCAGGAATCGAGAATTCGGTATGTGTCTATACATACCATTTCACGTCCGCGCTCAGGCTGCATAAAACACGAATTTCTGTTTTCAGCCATTTTAATGACCATGCCTTTACTTAGAATTTGTTCCGTTTTGCTTCCGCATAATTTAGGCGAAAACAAATTTTTATTCTTTGAACATTTTTACTACGCGCCGGAACTTTTGCCGACGCTTCGTTGGGAAGAGCTTTATCTCTTCTCTCTAACATGATATGCCCGTGTACTTGAGACGTTACAGAAAACAACGTTTTAAACTGAAAGCGCAAATTTATTATAATATATTAGAATTTTAGAGGTTAATAGTATAATCGTCGAATAAAGAATAAAGTAATCGAAAAAATGTTAATTATATATTGACTATAATGATGCAATTGTGGTAAACTTATGCTAAAGATAAATAAGGACATAAAAAATAACGTAGCTTTTGGCGGTTTGTTCTATGAAAGAAACGCGCCTTGTTGTATGGCGCCCTTCTATAATTTAGGAAGATTCAAGACATTTGACAGATATATAAAATCGTTCTGAAGATGCCGATTGAACGAGGGATTTAACAACATTTTGAAGCGGGGGGATTTTGTATTATGCGTAATGTTATTTGTAAACCGTGTTTTGCGTTTGAGGCGTTGGGGTCCTTGGTATTTTGTAATTATTATCGAACGGAGCTTCAGGACGTAAAAGAGTGGGTATGTAAAACATACGAAGGATTAAATATACTCCCCGGAAATTCTTACTTCGATATTCTTACCTCACGATACGATTTAGACGAAATTGAAAAATTTGATCTTAATAGTTTATGCGGCCAGCTTCATTCTCTTATAGAAAAAGGAGAAGGAAATTATTCGAAGAATGAAAGGGAGCAACTTTTGCGTGGAATTCAAGCCTTGAGAAATTCAAATTTTGCTCAAATATGGAATAATAGGATTCTGCCCGTTCTTGAAAATAACTGTAAGATATTTTACGAATCGCTTGATCAAAAAAAGTTTCCGGAATTTTGTCGGACGTTTGCAAAATACAAAAAAGAAACGTCGTCGGCGATGTGAAAATATATCTGACATATTTTTCAAAGGGAGTAAGTTTCATGCTGACTGCGGACAGCTATCTAACATATTGCAATATTGAGGGAAATTACGACGAAGGGAGTCTTCTTCGTCTGTTAGCGCATGAACTTAGTCATCGTTTCTCGTCCGATGCGTCTAAAAAAGCATATGCCGACGCAGCCCGTCGCGATAAATTTTTTAACAGGACGCGATGGTTTCTTTCATACCCTTATGGATCTCCGGGAGACGAAGAAGAATTTGTACAGGCGATAGACAGAACAATCATGGTTAGACACGGCGTTGAAACATACGACGACGTAATCGAGGGTTTCAAGGATTATTATTGCTGCTCCGTACCAATAGCCATAATACTATTCAACGAGCTGCGTAAGCTTGGAGAATTGCCGGACGATATTAACGATTGGATATGCGCTCTTTTTTCAGATGGAACGATAAGAATAGGCGAAATAGAACGTCAAGTCGATTCTATAATACAAGGATATTCTAAAAGGTTTGACTTTTATTGGAACGAACGAAAAGCAAAATATCCCGAGACGTTTAAAGAATATGTTGAATTTTAGCCTTGCTACGACGTCCGGTTGTCTTTTTAACTTAAATATCATTTCAAATAAAAATTTTACGGTAACGCCTTAGAGAATAAATCTATATTACGGGTTTGACGATTCAAAGGCGTTTTAACTATGGGCGAAAAAGTATGCTATCTATATTGCGTGTTCGCTCAAATTCTTAAGAGAAATTATCCGACTTATATGGGGCGTAGCAATAAATAATAACAACGCGCGGACGAACTTATAATCTTCGTTCGCGCTTTTATTTGAATCAAAATTATAAATATGCAAGAAAATCTTCGACGACGTCCTTTAGGTGAATGGCGTCAAGATGGAGCTTGTTGCACAAATCGGCTAACCGCTCGACAGATTTTCTGTCTCCGCATAAATCTGGGAACGTTTCTATAAGAATTGTTTGGCCGTCGTACGTAGTCGCCGAGGAGACGCCGTAGGTATGTTCGTTGCCGTAAACGCTTTTAATGCATAAATAAGTTTGATTCATAATGACTTTTCATATTAGATTTGATTGTAAATATATTTGTGCCAGCGATTTGAGTATTAACAGAAAGAATTTAAAAATTTGTCCGACGCTCTTTAAAGGCGTTTTTTGGAGCTGTAATATCGTTTTTTTACGGTAAGGCGGGCTTGGATTACAAGCGCTCTGCCTTACCGCGTTTAGTTTTAGTATTTCTTAATGCTTTTATAATATATGAAGTCTGCCGTTTAGTACGGGTCGCTAAAAAGTTATTATCTGACAATATTTACTATAATATGCCTTTCGAGTGCATTATTATACAATTACATGACGTGATTTTAAAGGTAGTATACTTCCGTTTTTCCTTTGATTGACTTGTTTAGGCTTGAATTTAAAGCGTACTGTCATCCTTATATGAATATAAATACGGATTATATACAGCCAATATTAAAAAATAAAAATTCAGTTAAAAATCTATTTCAATCCCTTCGCGGCAATCGTTAGGCTCGCATAGATAAACGCTGAGATCGCATTTTCCGGCTTCTTCCGTCATTTCAATCATGTGCAGCTTTATATGACGTCCAAGCATTTCAGACTTAATACCGAGGTAATACGCGTATCCGCGATCTGCGTGCGTAACCGGACATTCCCAAGGATTTGACGGATAAGACGCCGCTCTCGCTTCGCATCCTGAAAACATTCCGTTTAATTCTGCTACGACATACGCGCCTTCGCGTCCGTGAATCCCGTCTATACCGATCGCAAGATAAGAATTTTCGCGGCGTATTGATTCCGGTATTTTTACGTCTGCGTATCTGTATCCCTTGGCCTTTTTCACCTCGTAAGAAGGAAGAAGCGTCGTAATTTTTGGATTCGTCAGCTTTATTTCGCAGCCGTTTTTCATAAGCGCGGCCTTAAATATTCTATCGTATGCGTTCTGCAAGCGAAAATATCTTATTGGGGAGCTTATTTTATACGAGAGTTGTTTACGGCTTCCCCATACCTTAACAATATTGTGCACCTGATACGCGAGCATTTCGTGTTCTTCGTATCGCTTCCTTTTTATTTCGTCAAGATATACGTTTCTCCAACTGCTCAAGTCTTCGGATATTTCTCCTTTAAACACAGGCTCCTGACGTTTTATCTCGTAAAGATCGTCTCTTTCGACGTCAAAATATTCAATCAGAATTTCGTCCGCGTCGTATACGTCTCCGAAATCGATTCTAAGGCATCCTCCGTCAATCCTCATTATGGATTCACCGTCGCCGTAGAATGTTTTGGATACTCCGTCGTAAAAAGTATTTTCGTTTCCGTCAAAGGCGAATTTTGATTCGCAGCCTCGAATCGCATACGTGCGCTGAGAGAAGAACGCGTCGCGGGCCGCCTGAACTTCAGGGATCTTTGTTTCGCCTGAACGCCTCAGTTCTCGTATTTCAAGCGAATCGTTATCCATGACGAACATTGCGGTTTCGTACATTTGCTCGGCGTTTTCCGGCGTTTCAGACCTTTTCCAATCGGCGGAGAGCTTAATCGGCGCGCCAAGCGTGTTGTCGAACGATTTTGTTTCGCATAATTCAGACTCTTTTCCACAAACGATTTTTCCGATTTTTCCGCTGGAGGAAAGTATTTTTATTTTTGTCGGCGTTCCTTCATGCTCTTTTAAAACTTCATACGAACAGCCGGTCAGCATGGGATACGCGTCTTTCGCGCGCGATACTTCCACGAGCGCCGCGCGGAAAGGCTCGAGGGTAATTTCAGCGATTTCTCCATAGTTGAAACGTCCTACGTACTGCTCGTATGGATGATGAATGGATACTATTACGTCGCAGCGCTGCTCAAGACCTATTTCTCCGTCGAGTTTTATTTGCAGTTTTTTTCTCTCCCATGAATCGTTTCCCGTAGTAATGAAGCGGACGAAATCAGACCCCCTTGAAACGGAGCAGGGACCGTATCTTTCCGGAAGCTCGATTCCGCTCGTTAAAATGCTTCTGTACGTTCTATGCAGGTTAAATATTCGAGCGAGCTTCGCATGTTCGTCGTCGCGCAAAAACCAAGGATTTGCGTATATTTCGGGAGCGAGAATCAGCGAGCGTCCGAAGGCCTGATATATTAATTCGTCTTCAAAATAGTCTACGCATGACGAAATACATACTCCGTGATCCTCCGTCAAACGTTTCAGTTCGGGAGTATTTCCTCTGTAAAACATGTACGCTCTATGATGCGGCGCGGGCCGCTCGTTGCAAATATGAACGTCGGTATACGTTTCCTGACCGTTAAAAAGAAACGTCGTGGCGTAAGGAAGCCCCTTCCCAAGTTTAAGGCGGTGATTGAGCAGTACGAGATCTGGCGAGTATTTGCGGCATTCTTCCATCATGCGTACGAATTCATCCTGCTTTTCCTCCCTAAGTCCTCCGCATACCGCGTCCATTTTGAAAAGTCCGAAATTATAGTCGCGGCATAGGGAAACCATGAGCTCTCGCCGCGCTTCAGCTTCGTCAGCCGTGTTTCCGAATCCGTCGGGACCGCACCATACCCCGAGCTTAGTATTCATTCTTTTTGCGGCTTCCGCAATCGGGGCGTAACCGTTTGGAAATTGCGCGCGCAGTTTTGATGAATCCAGCGTTTCATATGTGCCGCATGAGCCGTCGAGATTTCCGGCGTCCCAGGCGTAAATGTCGAGACTCATGCCAAATTCGCGGCGAAGCCATTCAAAATAGGCAAGGTTTGCGAGAGTTTGCGCTTCCGTCGAGCCTTCGTTGGTATTGTTTATCCATGAAAAATATTGAGATTTTGACGGAGTATTCTCCGTGGCTCCGGCTTTGAGCGCTCCCGACGTTTCGCAATATATCTCTTTGTTATTCATGTCCGCTATTCCTTTCATCAGTTGTTTTGCAGCGATAACGTCTGAATTTAATTTTAGTTCGTATTATGGACGTTTACCGTTGAGCCGAGTATATCATATGGGGTTCGAACAGTCAATAGTTTGGGCGAAATGTTGGAAAAATTATAGTTTTCATACGTATACTGCAAAAATATCGTCTTATGCCCTTGAAAAAAACGGCGATATAGTTTATAATAAAAGTAAGTATGTTTGTGTTTTGAAAGGAGAGCCGCACTTTACGCGGCAATGAAAGACATGGTTATAGCAGGAAGCTTCAAAAACGGCGTTACCTTTGATATGGACGGACAGGTAATGCAGGTTATCGAATTTCAGCATGTAAAACCCGGAAAAGGAGCGGCCTTTGTAAGAACGAAGCTTCGCAACGTAATTACAGGCGCCGTTATAGAAAAGACCTTTAGCCCTACGGACAAGTATGAAGACGCTCATATCGAGCGCAAGGAGATGCAGTACCTTTACAACGACGGGGATCTGTATTACTTTATGGATATGGAAACCTACGAGCAGGTTCCGATCGGTAAGGATCTTATCGGAGATAACTTCAAATTTGTTAAGGAAGAAATGATCTGCAAGATAAACTCCTATAAGGAAAAGCCTTTCGCAGTCGAGCCGCCTATGTTCGTTATTCTTGAAGTTACCGAAACGGAGCCCGGCGTCCGCGGAGACACCGCTACCGGAGCTACGAAGAACGCTACCGTTGAAACCGGCGCGGTGGTACGCGTGCCTCTCTTTATCAATGAGGGAGATATGCTGAAGATCGATACGCGCACTTCCGAATATCTTGAAAGAGCGTAAAGCCTATACTTATAAATTTGAAAGGACGTGTACAATGAACATTAAGGAAAACTCATCTTACATTAAGGGATTGCTGGAAGGTCTTTCGATTGATTCCACAAAACCCGAGGGAAAGATCATCTCCGCGCTCGTAGACATCATTGACAAGATGGCGGCTGAAATCGAAGATATGAAGGACGAGATCGACACGTGCAACGATTATATCGAGGAGATCGACGAGGATCTCGGCTTCCTTGAAGAGATTGTTTACGAGGACGTTGACGACGAATGCGATTGCTGCTGCGACGACGAATGTGATTGCGACGAAGACGAGTGCGATTGTTGCGACTGCGGCGGAGAGTTTTATGAGACCGTATGCGACGGATGCGGAGAAAAATACTACTTTGACGAGGACGCGGATCCTGACGACGTAGTATGTCCTTCGTGTCACAGACCGCTTATAAACGACGAAGAAGCTGAAAAAAACGAGGACTGATAAACGCGATCGTTATTTTAAGAGAGCCGATGTTTTATAACGTCGGCTTTTTTATTTGTTAAAAGACAACTGCAAGCTAGAAGAGCCATAAAACTTTGGTATGCATAGAGAAGTAACATGCTTTCTCGATATAACAAAAGCATCCTCGCTAACCGCTGTTAGCGGGCAAAAAGGAAGAACCAAGCAGTAAAAGATTGGCAGGGAGGGAAAGCCGTAGGCTTTGCGGCGCTGCAGTTCTTTTCGACGAGTATATAAATCTGTACGCCGATTATGACTTTCGCGTTTATGAAATAATAAATAATTAAATTTTGTTATTGTATTGAAATTTCCGCTTCGTTCTGCTAAAATGGCGAAAGGACGCAGCGTCCTAATAATATGTACACAGGAGATATAAAAATATGGGAAAGCTGAAAATCGGAGTATTCGGCGCGTGCCGCGGTATGACCATGATAAGTCAACTTCTGCAAACCGGAGAAGCGGAGCTTGTTGCGATATGCGACAAGTATGAGCCGCATTTTTCACACAGTCGTAAGGAAGCGGAGGAGAAGTACGGGGTATGCAATATAACGTATTATACGGATTTTGATGAATTTATTTGTCACGATATGGACGCCGTTATATTGGCGAATTACGCCAACGAGCACGCGCCGTATGCTATTCGGCTTCTTGAAAGCGGCAGACACGTAATGAGCGAGTGCTTGGCGTGCGCTACGATGAAGGAAGCCGTAGAACTGATCGAAGCGGTAGAGCGTACGGGAAAAGTATATACGTTCGCTGAAAATTACTGCTATACTCCGGTAAGACTTGAAATGAGAAGAAGATACAGAAACGGCGACATAGGAGAATTGATGTACGCTGAAGGCGAATATACTCACGACTGCTCGTCAATTTGGCCGAGCATTACTTGCGGAGACAGGAATCATTGGCGGAATCTTATGCCGTCGACGTATTACTGTTCCCACGCTATAGGTCCGATACTTTATATGACGGGGCTGCGTCCCGTAAGCGTAACGTCGTTTGAGGCTCCGCCTCGTCCGTTCCTTACAAATGTTGGATATACTGCGGGAGCATATGCTCTGACTATCCTTACGATGGAAAACGGAGCTATTTTTAAAAGCCTCCAATTTAACCTTAAGCATAACCATCCCGGAAACAATTATCAGCTAAACGGAGATATCGGCGCGCTTAAGGATATGGGCAACGGGGAAATCAACGCATATATCGAGGCTTCCGGAGAAAACTGTAATGGAGAGAGCAATATATACCGACCGTCTCATATTTTCCCGGAAGCGGAAGAATCGGGTCACGGAGGAGGAGACTACTGTACGACTCACTTGTTTATTGGAAGCATACTTGGAGACGAGACAGCAAAGAAATACGCCGTAGGAGTATACGACGCCGTAGATATGTGTATACCGGGCATTCTTGGATATAAATCTATTGTAAACGGAAATATTCCCGTTGAGATACCAAACCTCAGAGATCCTAAAGAACGCGATAAATACAGAAACGATACGTTCTGCACATTCCCGGACATAGCGGGAGATCAGTATGTATCTCATAACAGATTTGTTCCGGGCGGGCTGCCGGACGAAGTATATGAAGAGGCTCGCCGCAAATGGCTTAACGGCTAAAGTACGGCGTGATTTAAAGAGTTTTATTTAACCTCTTTAATTTTGCTCCGTTTTCTGATACAATATAATAAACGCGGATCAATATAAATGGAGGTTTTATGAATTATGGGAGAAAGCGGGAGCCTCGGAGAAGCAGCTCCCGCATACAAAATAGTAATTATGGAAAAAGCGGAATGGGCGGCGACGCTTCATACCGTAACTTGGGAAGCGGGCAAAGGCCTGCGTCTGCTTTTTCCTCCGGGATGAATATAACGGTGAGGAAGCCTCCTAAAAGGCCGTTTCCATGGGGCTCTCTGTTACTTACGCTTCTTGCCGTTACCACTGTTTTCGTTATAATATGGGCGGCCGTCGGCAGAATAAACAACGTTGGACCGTTTGCTCCTGATGGAGGGAAAACTACGGAATCATTATCGTCCGAAGTCTCGCCGGGATCTGATCTGTCTGAAACTTCCGGGGACGGGCAGCCGTCGCGAACATATACGGAGATGACTCTCCTCAGCGCCGGAGACGTTATGTATCACACTCCTCAGCTTGAGGCGGCTCGCAACGGCGCGACCGGAGAATACGATTTTTCAGACACATATAGATTTATCAAGCCGATCGTGAGCGCGGCAGATTATGCGGCGGTAAATTTTGAGACGACCATGCCTGGGCCGGATTGGGGATACAGCGGCTATCCCGTGTTCAGTACTCCAGATTCCGGTTTCTCCACTTTGCTCGACTGCGGGTTCGATATGATGCTTTTCGCAAATAATCATTGCTACGATACTGGGATGAAGGGCGTTCGCAGAACTCAGCAGGTGTTTCGTGAAAGCGGAGTAGACTGGATAGGCGCGAGAGAAGGTTCTTCCGGCAAGACTTATCGGACGGTTACCGTAAACGGAATCACTCTCGGAATGCTCAACAGTACCGACGACATTGCATACGGTAGGACGAATCCACGAACGATCAACGGCATAAATTTGTCGAGCGAAGCTCTTGAGTGTCTGGATATATTTAATCATAGCTTGCTCGACGAGTTTTACGAGCGGGTTGACGGAAGAATAAAAGAGCTGAAAAATTCCGGCGCCGACCTTATAGTTTACTATATTCATTGGGGAAACGAATATTATCTCGAGCATAACGAAGTTCAGGAGCAAATTGCTCAGAAGCTTTGCGATCTTGGAGTAGACGTGATCATCGGCGGTCATCCTCACGTAATAGAGGACGCTGAAATTCTCACGTCGTCTTCGGATCCTTCACGTAAGACTTTGTGCTTCTATTCGCTTGGAAATCTTGTTTCTAACCAGAACAGACTGACTATGGGCGATACGATGAACAAGGAATATACGGAAAACGGCCTTATGGTCAAGCTGACTATAAGGAAGTATTCAACCGGAGAGTGTATGGTAACGGAGGTTGAGACCATTCCCTTGTGGGTGCATAGATATTATAACGGCGAAAAGGGCGCTACAAGCTACGATATTATTCCCCTTGAAGCCGCTATCGCTTCGCCGGAAGAATACGGCCTGTACTCCAGCAGCTTCGGACTTTCAAACGCTGCCGAGGCTTATCGCATGACGAACGCTCAACTTGGCGGAATTTGCGAAGCTTTCGCCCAGACGGTATCTTTGCCGTACGAAGACAATTGACTTAAAATCCCGATCGGACTTTTTGTGCAAACCGGTCGGGGTTAATTTTTCGCCCAAGTTTTTCTAGCGCTTTAGAACAAAAAATATCAGGAAAAATTATTACCGACGAGTTATAATGAATACGCGCCGAAAACCGAAAGGAGAAAGACCATGAATTTTATAGAGGGGCTGCAAAACGCCGTAAACTATATTGAAGATAATATAACTGAAGATATAGATATAGCCGAGGCTGCGAAGCGCGCGGCGTGCTCGACTTTTTATTTCATGCGAATTTTCGGTATTTTATGCGACGTGTCTATTGGGGAATATATTCGTAACAGACGGCTGACTCTCGCTGGAGCCGAGCTGGCGGCAACGAACATTAAAGTAATAGACGCCGCTGTCAAATACGGGTATGATTCTCCGGAGAGCTTTACCAGAGCTTTCGTACGATTTCACGGAATTACTCCGTCGGAAGCCAGAAAAAACGGCTCGCTCCTCAGGTCTTTTTCGCGGGTTTCGGTGCGGATTATATTGAAAGGCGGTAATTTAATGGAGTACAGAATTGAAGAAAAAAGGTCTTTTAAGGTATTGGAAAGAGCCGGACTGCAAAGTTTGATTGATTCGCAGAACAAAAATACTATTCCTGCTTTTTGGACGAGCTGTCGTCGCGACGGAACTATAGACGCGTTGATTAAGCAAACTCCGAATTCAAAATTCATCTATGGTATTTGCTATGGCAACCAACATACCGACAGCCAAAACTTTGAATATGCGATTGCGGCCGAATACGGAGGAGGTAATATTCCGGAAGGATTTCGGGTAACTGAGATTCCGGAACGAACGTGGATTATATTCAGCGTAACCGGGGCGATGCCGAACGCCGTGCAGGAAGCTTGGCACCGGATAATATCGGAATTCTTTACTGTCGGCGCCGATGCGAACGCGGGCGTTTACGTGCCTACTGGAGAAATGGATATTGAAGCATATACTGACGGCGACATGACCTCTCCGGACTATAAAAGCGAAATATGGGTTCCGGTAAAAAGAAAATAACCCCCGTTTGAATCCAGCGACGCGACCGTTTCCCAGTGCGGAATCAGTTATTTCGATATAGATTTAGGTTTCGCCTTAAAAATCCGCAAACCTAAAAAGCTAAAACATGACTTTTGGCTGTTTTGCCACTCCAATTTAATTTGTCTGAAATTTTTACGGCTCCGCTGAATAGGCGGAGCCGTAAATCGTATGTATTAGATTTTTTCTATCTTTTCTATAGCTTCGTCTTCAAACTGACGTTTGTAAAGAGAGTAATAGTATTCCTTTTTATTCATCAGCTCGCGGTGCGATCCGCTTTCTACAATTTTTCCGTCTCTTACGGCGAGAATAACGTTTGCGTCGACGACTGTGGACAGCCGATGAGCAATGATAAACGAGGTTCGTCCCTTTATTACCGATCCGATAGCGTCCTGAACCAGCTTTTCAGTTTCCGTATCCACAGACGAAGTCGCTTCGTCAAGAATAAGAATTTTTGGATCGGAAAGTATAGCCCGCGCGAAGGAAATTAGCTGTTTTTCTCCCGTAGACATCATGCCTCCGCCTTCTCCAACTTGACTGTCGAGCCCGTCGGGCAGACGATCGACTATTTTGTCTGCGGATACTATTTTCAGCGCGTTCATAATATCGGCGTCCGTCGCATCCGGCCTTCCGTAAAGCATATTTTCTCTAATGGAGCCTGAGAAAAGATGCGGGGTTTGAAGAACATATCCGATATTTGAATGAAGCCATTGCTGAGAACGTTCCCTTGCGTCTTTTCCGTCTATAAGTATCCGTCCTTTCGTAGGCTCGAAGAATCGGCAGACAAGGTTGACGAGCGTAGATTTTCCCGCCCCCGTTTCTCCTACGATAGCAATATTCGCGCCCTGAGGAACTTTCAGATTAAAGTTCTCGAGAACCATTTCTTCGCCGTCGGGATATTTAAATGAAACGTCTTCGAATTCTATATCGCCGCGTATCTCTTCCCAGTTTTCACATTTAGGATTTAACGTGTCTCCATACTTTTCTATAACTTCAGGAGAGTCGGAAACGTCTGACTTTGTGTTCATAAGAGAAGTAAAGCGTTCGATATTCACCTGCGCCATGACCAGCGCTGATATGGAGTTTACAACCCATTGCATAGGAGCCATGATACCCGTCGCATAGGACATAAAAACAGACAATGCGCCGATTTTCATCATTCCTTCATAAGATACTATTCCGCCTCTCCACAGAACCAATGCGAGAGCGGTATACGATAAAAACGACAGCGTCGAGGTAAAGAGAGCCCGGCGTTTTGCGCTTCTGACCGACACCGTTTTCATACGATTCGTTTGTTCTGAAAATTCTTTGCCGACCTTATCTTCTACGGTCAAAGTCTTTATAGCGTCGGCTCCTGATATTCCTTCGCTGAAAAGGCCGGTGATTTTTGAATTTTCTTCGCGAATTTGACGATGAAGCGTTACAAATTTTTTCTGGAACATCCATGACAGAAGAGCCGCCAATGGAATTATCGCCAGTATAAGGAGTCCGAGACGGAGATCTATCGCCAGCATCGCGCCGAGAGCTCCGATTACATACGACGAATTCCATACCGCGTCCATAAGTTCCCATGAAATTAAGGTCCCTATGCGGTTTGTGTCGCTCATTACTCTGGCGTGGATATATCCGACGCTGTTCCTGTTATAGTATGAGAAAGAGAGGGTCTGAAGGTGTTCAAAGCTTTTCTGCTTGAGGTCTCTTCCCACGTATAGTTCGGCTTTGCTTGCAAGATATGTGGAAATCATATTTGAAAGAGTCTGCACGACGATCACAAGAATGTATAACAGTAAGAAATATACGATGCCATTTGTTGTTTCATTAGCTATAAAATTGTTTATAGCATACATTTGAAATTGCGGAATTATAATGTCCATAGCCGTGCCGACAAGTCCCATGATTATCATAACGATCATCAAGACTCCGTAAGGCTTAAGATACGGCAGAAGTTGTGGAATTCCGAAAAAGGGGAGATGGATCGCGTTTTTTTCGTTTTCGTTCATATGCGTACCTCCATTTCTGTTTTTTCAGCGGATTCGGAGGCGTCCGCGCTTTGAAGATCGTATATTCGTTTGTACGTTCCGTTTTTATTTATCAGTTCGGAATGGTTTCCTCTCTCGACGATTTTTCCTTGGTCAAGAACAATTATGTCGTCCGCGTGCATAATGGAGGATATTCTATGGGATATAATTATAACCGTAGAGCCTTTGAGCTCCCGTCTTATAGCGCGACGAATTTTCGCGTCGGTTTCCGCGTCTACAGCGGAGAGCGAGTCGTCGAAGATCAGTATCGGAGCGCCCCTCAGCAGTATGCGGGCAATAGCGACCCTTTGTTTTTGCCCTCCGGATAGGGTGACGCCGCGTTCTCCGACCACTGTGTCGTAGCCGTGAACAAATCCGTTTACCGCGTCTTCGAGACACGCTATTTCAGACGCTTTTCTCATATCTGAATCGATATCGCTTGCGCCGCGGATCTCTTGGCCCTCGATTCGCGCCATAGATATGTTTTCAGCTATAGAACGGGAGAACAGAAACGGCTCTTGAAGTACGATTCCGACGGCTTGCCTCAAGGATCGCGCCGTTAAGCGTCGTATATCGACTCCGGATAATGTAATGCTGCCTTGATTTTCTTTCAAATCATGCAAGCGGCACAGAAGCTGCATAAGCGTGGACTTTCCGCTGCCCGTCCCGCCGAGTATTCCGACGGTCTCTCCGCTTTTAATTTTAAAGGAAACGTCGGACAGCACGTTGTTTTTTCCGTCGAATGAAAATGAAACGCGATTGAATTCAACGTCTCCCGTTCCGTCCGCAGGGCATGCGTTTTCAGCGTCGGTTTCTTCCGGAGCGTTCATTATGTATGAAATTCTTCCGATCGCAATGTCGGCCTTTGAGAGCTCTGAAACCATCCTTCCCAGACGGCGCACGGGCCAAAGAAGCATGGAGTTATACGTTATAGCCGCGATAAACTCTCCCGTGGTTATTTTATCTCCTATACACAAATATATTCCCGCGAGTATAACGAGCATTACCTGAACGCATCCTATTAAATCTCCCACAGCCCAAAAGCCGGACATAATACGACATAGCTTGACCCAGCAGTTTGTGTATTTTACGTTCTGTCTCGTAAATTTATCAATTTCATGCGCTTCGCGGCCAAAGGCGCGCACAACTCGCACGCCGGTGAGGTTTTCCTGAACGACTGATGAAAGAACGCCCTCGTTTTCATCGCATTCGGCGAAGCGGCGCCGTATAAGTCGATGAAACAAAAATGAGAAAGAGAATATCACGGGTATTGAAAGCAGAGCGATCATAGCGATCGTCCCGCTGATTCCGAATAAAAACGCGAGAGATAGAGCTATCATCAATACCGTGCTTACAATAGACGTCAGCTGCTCGGAAAGAAAATTTTTTAGCGTTTCAACATCGGAGGTGCAGCGCTGTATAATATCTCCGGACGGGTTCTCGGTATGCCATGAAAAGGGCAGACGTTCAATTTTAAAATACAGGCTGTTTCTTGTTCTCTCAGTCAGAGTTTCCGAGGCCGCCGTTCCGAAATATCCGGCTAAGTATTTAAAGACGCCCATGATCAGAGCCATAATAATTATTGCGACGGCCATGATCCACATATGTTCTCTTAGATATTCGGCTCCTCCAAGGCGAATCGCGAGCTTGCCTGCCGCGGCCGACGCGTCGATAGGCTTGTCCTCAATTATTGAGTCGACCGTCAGAGTAATCAATTTTGGAGTTATCATTTCCGAGAGAGAAACTGCGAGAGTAGATATCATGCTTAAAAGAAACAGATGAACGGAACCCTTCATAAAAAAGAGCGTAAGCGATAATTTTGATTTGTTTATGGTCATTTATTCTCCGTTTCCGCCGCGCGCAGCGGCATTATTCGACTGCGTCAAAATCTGCTGGGAGCAGAGTCGGACTAAAGCCGATCTGGATTAAAAACCGTTTCTTTTGAGTCGAGCGACGAGAGGATGAGCGCCGTCGGGGCCGGATGAATTTCTTACCCAAGGTGGAAATTTGGGAAGACGTCCCTCTTTTGCATCTAACGTATTATTTTGGAGAATCGGCGCGCAATATATAATGAAGTATAGCATAAAATACTACTTCAGTCAACTGTTGATAAAATTATTAAGAACGACAAAGAGAAAACAAACTTTTCGAATTATTTTACATATATTCAATTATTCCCTTGACATCCAAGGAAAAATAAAACATAATATATCTAAAGTATCACGCGAGACGCCTCTTTAGGGTAAAGCTTTGAAACGCTGAAAAAAATAAGGAAAGGCATAAAAAATGAAATATAATTCTGTGAACGACGCGAGCGCGTTAGTACCGCAAGAGTATGAGATCGTCGCGGGAGAGGAACTCTACGACGTAAATTCTGTCGGACTTATTCTTAAGCACAAAAAAAGCGGAGCAAGAGTAGCTTTGCTTACGAACGAAGACGAAAACAAGCTTTTTTGCATAGGCTTCCGCACTCCGCCATGCGACGACTGCGGAACTCCCCACATCATAGAGCACACGGTTCTTTGCGGCTCCGAGCGGTATCCGGTGAAGGATCCGTTTATGCAGCTCGTCAAAGGCTCCTTGAATACCTTTTTAAACGCAATGACGTATCCGGATAAAACGTTATATCCCGTATCGTCGTGTAACGACGCCGACTTCGTCAATTTGATGAACGTGTACTTGGACGCCGTTTTCGCCCCCAATATTTACCGACGCAAGGAAATATTTATGCAGGAGGGATGGCGTTACGAACCGAATCGCGAAAGCGGAAGGATTGGAATAAACGGAGTTGTTTACAGCGAGATGAAAGGCGCGGCCTCGTCTCCGGATTCGAATATTTTCGACGAGCTGCTGTACGCTATGTTTCCCAACAACGCGTACGGAAAAAATTCCGGAGGAGACCCTTCGGCGATCCCGTCCCTTACCTATGAAAAATATCTTGATTTCCACCGCAAATATTATCATCCGTCAAACAGCTATATAATGCTTTATGGAAACATGGACGCGTCTGAAAGGCTTGCTTATCTTGATCGCGAGTATCTTTCAAAATACGATATAGCCGACGTAGATTCATCGATAGGAGTCCAGCCCGATTTCGGCGGAGTTAAGGAAGTATCGGTTCCTTATCCTATTTCAGAGGAAGAAACCGCCGATGAAAAAACGTACCTGGCGTACGCGGTCCGCTGCGCCCGGGCCGAAGATCATATCGATTGCTTTGCATGGGAATTTCTTGACGAGGTTCTTTTATCAGCTCCCGGCTCTCCATTGAAGGTTGCCTTGACTGAGGCGGGGATAGGTCGGGAAATATACGGCGGATTTATGAATCATATGTCTACGCCCATGTTTACCGTAGTATCAAAAAATACCGACGAAATTCGAAAAGAAGAATTTATTTCCATTATAAAGAAAACCCTTTCGGAAACCGTAAAAAATGGGATAAATAAAAAATCTCTTCTCGCGGCTATTGAGCGTCAGGAATTCCGCTTCAGGGAAGGCTCTCAAAGCGCTCATTCAAGAGGGCTCGACTTCTTTCTTGGAATGCAGAGCTGGTTCTATACGGACGAGGACCCGTTTAGATATCTTCGTGTGAGCGACGTGTTTACGCGTCTCAGAGAACTGACCGAGACCGATTATTATGAAAAGCTTATCTCCAGACTTATTGATCCGGGACACGGAGTCATGCTGTCGCTTGTTCCGGAGTCCGGACTTAATGAGAAAAACGCGGCCGCGCTCGACGCGGAACTGCGAGAAAAACGTTCTTCTATGAGCGACGAAGAATTCGAGGCTCTTTGCGATGAATTCGAGGCGTTCAAGGCTTATCAGGACGAACCGGACAATGCTGAAGCTCTTGCGACTATACCGTTGCTTGAGAGAAAAGATATTTCTCGCGACTCTCGTCCACTGATGAACAGAGAGGTAGAGATCGGCGGTCTCCCGGCGGTCTTTCACGATATTCAGACGAACGGAATTACGTATCTGCGTTTTCTGTTCGACATCTCGCACGTTTCAATGGAGGAAGCTCCGTACGTAGGATTGCTCGCCGAGCTTTACGGTGAGATGGATACCGATAAACGCTCGTATGCAGATCTTATAGATGAAATAAAGATGAACACCGGAGCTCTCGATTTTGACGCGTCCGTAGTCAGATCGTATGGAGATCCGACGGCGTGCAGGCCGTATTTCACCATTACCGTTCGCGCTCTTTCAAATAAGATTGGCAAAGCTTGCGAGCTTATACGAGAGATATTAAGCGAAACCGATTTCAAAAATACGTCGCGAGTTCGCGAAATCCTTGCTGAAAACGTGTCGGATATGCAGCGCAATATATTATACAGCGGATCAAAATACGCCGCCGGAAGAGCTTGCGCGTACTTCAACCCCGCCGACGCCTACAGCGAGATGCTCGACGGAATCGAAACGTACCTCGTACAGAAAAAACAGCTTGAAAATTTCGAGACGGAGGGAGGAAAACTGTGCGAAAAGCTCGGCGAGCTTGCAAGACGTATATTCCTCCGCTCCACTGCTCTTGTATCAGTTACTCAGGGAGGAGATTTGGAGTCGGTTGACGAAGCCGTGCGACGCGTAGCTTCTTGCCTTTCGGAGTCTCCCGCAGGTCCGGCCGCTGAGATAAAATCCTTAGGAAAGAAGAATGAAGCGTTTGCAACTTCTTCGCAGGTTCAGTATGTCGCCCAGGCCGGCAGCCTTTACTCGGCGGGTTACGGCTTCAGCGGAGGACTTGAAATTCTTGCGGCCGCGGTTAAAAACGATTATCTTTACCCGGTTATCAGAATGAAAGGCGGCGCGTACGGATATACATGCAATATTTCCGGCGACAGCGGGAACGTAGCGTTCGCCACATACCGCGATCCTTGCCTTTCAGAGAGTCTTGACGCGTTCGCCTCCTCCGGAGAATTTATAAAAGCCCTCAATCCTGACGGCAGAGAACTCGATCAATATGTTATCGGCGCATTTTCGCGGATAGACGCGCCCCTTTCGCCTTACTTGACTTCCGTCAGATCACTTTTAGCTTATCTTTCCGGAAGGCGATTCGAGGATATGCAGAAAACGAGGGAAGAAATGCTCTCCGTAACGGCCAGCCAGCTTAGAGATTACGCTTCGCTTATTAACGACGTTCTGAAACAGGGAAACGTCTGCGTCATTGGAGCGGAGGCTAAGATTAAGGAATGCGCGTCCCTTTTCGACAATATAGTTAAGCTTTCGTAAAATATATAAATATGAAAGGACAATAAAGAATGAGAAAAATTTTTAATACTTCGGCGGTCCTTATTTTGATATTGATTGTCGCGGCTCTAACTCTTTCGGGCTGTCTAAGAAACGCAGGCGACGGATCCGGAGCTAACGAATCCAAATCGGACGGAGCCTCCGCTTTAAATACGGAAGCGAACTCAAATCAAGTTGAATCTCCAGGAGAATCTGGGGAACCTACTACTACGACCGAACCTGCTACGGCGGAGCCGTCGACAAGCGCGCCCGATACTGAAGCTTCCTCTCAAACGGAACCTCCGGCGAACCCATCGTCAATACCCGAGGGAGATTATGTTCCGAAAGTAATGATGTACCACCTGATACTAGACGAAGTATACAGCTATGAAAATCTGTTTGTACGCCCGTCTGAATTTGAAGCTCAGCTTACAATGATAGACGAAAGAAAAATGGAGTATATGTTCGCGAACGACTGGCATAAGACGGCCGTTCCGTCGGTGATTATAACTCTCGACGACGGATACGAGGATAACTATACTGAAATGTTTCCAATACTGAAGGCTCACGGAGCCCGCGCCACAATATTTGTGGTAACTGATTTGATTGGAACCGACGGTTATCTTACAGAAGAACAGATACGTGAAATGTCTGATTCGGGACTTGTGTCCATTCAGTGCCACACGGCGCACCATAACGATTTGAGCTATCAGAGCGCCGAGGCGCTTCGCGAGGATTTTTCATCTTCAATTTCGCGCCTTGAAAGCATTACCGGAAAGCCTGTGACGGCGTTAGCGTATCCTGCCGGATCGTATAACGATACCGTTGTCGCCGTGGCGGCGGAGTTTTTTACCTATGCGTATACTACAAAATCTCCTTCAAATACGCCGCAACATACAAACCTGACTATTCCAAGATACGCCGTGCCGAGAGGATGCGGATATTATGAGAACTTTTTAAATTAAATACTGTAAAATGTGATTGAATAAGCTATTTTTGTAGTGTTTTATGATAAAACCGTTTGGCTGAGGTATTAGCCGGACGGTTTTTGATTTTAACGGCTAAATAAATTGAGTGATTTTAATTGCAAATAAAAAGATGAGGGCGTTATTCATGCATGACATTTTTCGCGCTTCAATTTATTGTTTCTTAAGACAGCTCTTTTATCTTATTATATAAAAGAAAATCCCCGCGGGAATATCGGCGTTAAACGATTCCAGCGAGGGTATTTTCTTTATTATAAATTTTAAAGAGTTATACGTGAAATTTCAACGCAGCCGCAAGGCTTAATCGAGCAAAGCACGGCTTCCCTTTCCTTTACGGTTATCGTTTTTTCTCCGCACGGCGTTACGACCGTTACCATTTTTTCATTGTATGCTTCCGTCCAATCTGTGTTTAGGAGCGCAAGCGTTGTGCTTCCGTCGTCCTTTTCCCAAACCGTCCAGAAGATAGAGTCGGAAGGGTCTTCAACATAAACGTCGCCGCGCGCTTCTCGGCAGAGATATTCAGTCCATGCCGCGGAGAATTTCTGGAACTTCTCATGCCCCGGATATGCGTTAAGTGTTAACGTATACACATATCCTTTGCCGCATGAATATTTTACAAGCATAGGATCTCCCGTAGCGGCGTCCCACGCTACGATCTCGGCTCCGGTAAGCTCTACGTCGCAAAGGTATGCGGTTCCGTCTTCCTCGGAACTATCGCTGGGCATGGCGGAGAGCTCGGGCTCGACGACGATTTCCTTGAGAGCGCTGTTCCATTGTCCGGAATATTCGGATCCGATACCTTTTACGCGGATACCGCAAAGTTCGCCGAGGTCTCCGCCGCGGTAGAGCGCAAGATCTTTCATATCTCGCAGGAAGTCCCGCTTAACGTGGGAGCTGAACTGAGGAATACCGGTGAGAAGAATTCCGCCTTCCTTTACAAAGCTGAGCAGTTTGTTATAATCCTCGTCAATCATTGTGTTCCACCCAAGATTGAGAAGCAGTCGGTAATTTCCAAAGTATTCGGACGAGGCTTCTACGGGAACGCAGTCGAAGTCTCCGTACGGAGTGCCGGAGAAGAAGAAACGCCTCTTGTCGAATTTCTGTCTGAGCGGATGGGCGCTCGCGCCCTTCATAAGGACGTCGAGTATCTGACGCGATTTTTCAGGCTGGCAGTGTCCCCACTCTTTAGCACTGTTTCCAAAGGCGCCCCATACGGCGTAATGAGGATCCTGTTCCACGTCGCATATAAATCCGTTGAAGGGCGCGGCGTAACGTCCTTCTATGAACGCGATGTTTCTCACGCATTTACCCTGTCTCGGGTGAGAGCTTACAAACTTGTAGAAGCTGCGCGTCATGTCCCTCTTACCTTTAACGAGAAGATCGTCCCACGCCTGTCTTTCCTCGCTCCACATGCTGAAGAGACAGTCCTCCTCATATATAATCTCCGCTCCCATAATCCACGGCTGCATGAGCGAGAGGAAGTACTGGCCCAAATGGGTTTCAAAATAAGGCTGATAGCAGTGCTGGATCGCGATATGAACTCCCCAGCGTCCGTCGCCGAGGGCTTCCGCGGCGGGTCTCGCCTGACTGAGCAGAGTCATAGTATGAGGCACCATTGTTTCCGCGCGGACAAGATTCGCTCCAGCAAGGAAAGAGTAGCGTATTCCTCCGCTGGCGTCTCCGAAAGCGGCGCAGTCGCAGACGGTGTGAGCCTTGTCTATTTCTTTTTTCAGGAACGCCGTGAATTTTTCGCTGGCTTCCTTCATATCGTCCGAAGAGTAAGGCTCCTGAGGATCGGCGGCGTATACGAGTCCGGGATATTCGTGCAGTCCGCAGTCGTTGAACATATTTCCGGCGCCCCGCGCGAGGGAACCGTCGAGGTAATCCCGGCAAGCGCTGACATATATATTATGTTCGCCTGAGAATTTTCCCCAGTCGTACAAATCAGATTCCGAAGGAGATCCCGTGAAGCTGCGGAACACAACGTAGTTGCCGAGCTTAGTTCTGTATGTGTAGTCGAGCAGCCAGTCTATATATCCGTTTCTGTCGTGCGGTATACCCGTCATATCGAAGCCGACCTTTACAGGATATTTTTCCGGTTCGCAGTCGAACACTTCGACTTTAGCGCTGAATTCTCCGCATTTTACTTCTGTAAATCCGTCGTCGCTCGTATTCGCTGTAAACGCGAATTCGTTCCATCCCTCGGAGCAGTCGATAGAAACGATCTCATTCCCGGCCTCGATTGTAAATTCTTCGCCGTTCCGAGCGGAGAACACCTTGCCTATAACGCGCTCGCCTTTCAGCGCCCATTCCGGTATGCTGAGCTGCCCGTTTCTATATTCCGCGTAGGATACGATAATACGGCTAATTGCAAGAGAGTAAATATCGTGACGGTTTATCAGCGTCAAGGTGTGACGTCCAGGAGTAAGTCTGACTCTCTTCCAATCGTCCTCCAGCATTTGTATAAAGTAGTCGTGCTTTCTGTAAAAGCGTGAAAAGTCAAGCTTTTTTTCTCCGTCGCAAAGAAGAGTGAAGTTGAGCTCGCCTTCCATTTGTTCTTCTTTTTCCGGCGAGTAATCCGGCGCGCCCATTGCGACGGTATGGAATATTGTCTCGACGCAGTCGGCGGATGATTCGGGAACTGTTATGTCTATGGAAACGGATTCCCCGGGAGCAAGCCAAGCCAGTTTCATTCTACCCCAGTCGTGTACCGGGAGGGACAGCGAGTCCGATTCAAAGATAGTTTCGCCCGGCTTCGGCTCCGGTCTGAACCAAACGAAATCCGTACGTGTTACGATAACGTGACATCCGAGGTATTTTGGCCCGACGGGGAATTCGATACGCCCCTTGTCCGATATGTCTGCGGCTGAAAATTTAAAAGATCCGCTGGCGGTGTTCAGCGTGAACGTCGCGTTATCGTCTGCGTCCGCTTCTACGCGTATACCTGCAAGCCCCCTCTTGGTGCGGCTTTTCCATTTAGGCTCGTCAAGAAGAGTTTCCTTAGCGCTCTGTCCTGGGCCGAACCAGATAACGGGGTAGTCTAACTTATAAATTTTTTCTATTACTCCTCCGTCGCAGGAAAGCTCTCCGTCCCAAATGTATACGGGATGATAGTGTCTTCTGGAATATAGGTACTGATATCCCCAGTCTATGCGGAAATTAAGTTTCATTATATGCCACCGTGCCTTTTCAGTGAAAGTTTTATAAAAATAAATTCTATAGGCGCGCGTTAAAACGGGCGCGCGCCTATTTAAATCGTTGAGCAGTCGAACAAAATCATTTTTATGTCTTACGATACGAAGTCTATCTTAAGATCCCCGTCGCCCACCGTTTCCGTTTTGCAGGAAAGCCCGGAAAATTCAGGAACAAGCGAAGCTCCGTTTTTAAGAATTACAGAGCACGGCTTGTCCGCATGAAGCTTAACTCCGGTTACCGATCCGTTCTTAAGCTGCGCGCTTACCAGTATTCCGTTCTGGGCGCGGAAATTGTCGAATTGGACGTCTCCAAATCTCTCTGGGACCGCGGGGAAAAGTCTTATTTCGTCTTTTCCGCTGTAGAGTAACATCTCCTGAACGGCGTCCGCGGCGAGCATATTCGCTTCAAGCGTAAACGGACGGTAATGCCATGTGCAGAAGCCTCCGTTTTTATAGTCTCCATTAAGGTGGAAGCCGTTGGGAGAGCAGAAATAACGCCAGAACAGTTCAAGCTGCGCGGCGGCTCCTTCGCCGTTCCCTTGGAGGGTGTATATCTGCGCCATCCATCCGAAGGAATATCCTACCCAAAGTCCCGTTCCAAGCAGCTCAAGCTGATCGACGCATGCGTCTATAATAGCGCGGTTTTCTTCCGTGTCGTATTCCGTCAGGCGAAGCGGATACAAGGCCATGAGATGCGAGAAGTGTCTGTGAGATTCCGCAAGATCTTCTACGGGAGATATGCGGTAGCATTTTTTATCGTTAACCGCCAGCTGGGGGAGCTTGTTAAGAGTTTCGCTCCAAGACGCCTTGTCTTCTGGGGCTGCGATTTCACACAGCTCTTCAAGCTGAGTAAATAGGAAACGCATCAGCGCAAGGTCGAAGTTGCTGTTCGGCTTAATCCATGCTTCCGGCAGATTGTCGTGAAGCTCAGGCGACGAAGAAAGCGGCAGATACAGCAATCCGTCCTCTCCTTCTTCAAGAAGGCATTGAACGAATTTCGCTGTTTCCTTCATGTAGGGGTAGGCTCTCTCACGGAGGAATTCAACGTCTCCCGTATATCTGTAATGACGCTCAAAGAGCTGACTCAGCCAGATCTGGCATCCTGGAGAGAATGAATACATGGCCCATCCGCATATCGGAACTCCTTCTACCGTCATAACTGAAGGCAGACAGATACCCTCCGCGTTGAAGAAGCTCTTTGCAAAGTCTCGGGCTGCTGGAACAAGATCCCACAGGAAGTCGAGGAAGCTCTCTCCCTCTTCAAGATGATTTGCCTTCAGATACAGGTAGTAACTCATTTCCGTGTTAAGGTCGTTGTGATAGTCTCCCTTCCACGGAGGGAGCATTCCGTCGTCGGCCGTCCACACGCCTTGAAGCGGCATAGGCAGAGAACCCTTGCGCGAGCAAGATGCGAACAGATACTGAGTTATATACCAATTTTTTTCAAACAAATCTTCGGAAATACGCACTCCGCTTTTGTTCCAGTAGCGAGCCCACCATTCTTTATGAGATGCGAGTTGAGCGTCGAATCCCTCGGCTGCGGCGGCCGAAAGCTTTTTCGGAAGCGTCTCCCGCAGGGTCTGCAGATCCTCGGCAGTCTCTGAATCCCATACGAAAAGTTCCCCACATTCGGTATGGAAACGGCGCATCAGCACACCGTAACAGTGATTTTCGCTAATTGTAAAGTAGAAGCCTTTCACATCGTCTTCACCGACGACTTCGGGATGAGGATATGTAAATAACTCAAGCGAGTTATCTTCTTCAAAACGTCCTCTGTCAAGAAGTTCTTTCTTTTCGCCGAAGTTGTATGCGGGGTAGTCGACCCTCCATGTAAATCCCTTCGGCATACGGCTCATATGTAAAAATCCCGCTTGTTTTTCGGCGTGCATAAACAACCGAAGCGTAACCGGTCCGTCTGACAGTGAGAGGGTGACTCCCGCAAGAGCTTCGTTGAGAGAAAGAACGGATTCCATATCCGCGTTTTCGCCGAATCCGAGTACGATTCTTCCAGCCGTCAGCTTAGTAGGATACGGGCAAGTGCAGGGATCTTCAAACGTGCGGATCAGATCGTCCCACTGTTTGTTTTCAACCATACTCCGCATCGTAGCGTATGTGAAATTAGGAGATTGCGTTTCCGCGCAGGGAGTCGTTTCCCAAAGATCGGCTCTATCAAGCGACAGACGAAGATTTTGACCGTCTCCCCATACGAGACAGCCGCATCTGCCGTTTCCGAGCGGGATTCCTTCGTCCCAGCTTTTTATGGGGCCGTGGAACTGTAAATTGTTTTTTGAACCGGGCAGCATTTTAAACCATACCTTTCAACACGTTTTTCCCGATCTTGTACGGGAATACATTATTGGTAATAATTATACAGGATATCATGCTTGTTGTCAATTGTTTTTATAATACGGCGTCTTCATGTAAAGTGAGATTCTCGCTTACAGTTTAAAAGCAAAAGTTCCGTCCTACAAAATCGTAACGGACGGAACTTTCGTATATTCAAACTTATTTTTAAATGGAAGAGTATAAAATATTCCTCAGACGAGGAGATATGAAGTCCTCCTGATTTTCAAGCAGATGCTGCCCGTAAACGAGAGTTAGCCTGTTGTCAGGATCGATCAGAGCGTAAGTACCGGCGGCTCCCGCCCATCCGAACTCGCCGACTGGTCCGTTTGATCCGCCGTCTGCTACGGATACCATCGTCCGAACGCCGAGGCCGTATCCGTAGCCCACAAGCTGAGGCCAGTTAACGTCCTTCATCTGTTCTTCCGTTAATACGTTGGTACGCATGAGATCTATTGTGCGGCGCGACAGTATTTTAGCCCCGTTTAAGCCGACTCCTCCGTTAGACAGAGCGTAGCAGAACTTCGCGTAATCGGCCAGCGTTCCGATCATGCCGGCTCCTCCGCTTTCGTAATCCTTACCAAGTCTGTGCGAAACGCTGTTATTAGTCGGTACGGCGATTTCCTTTTCCAGATTATATTGATATTGCCGAGCCATGCGCGCCGTAAGTCTGTCTTCCGGATATGCGAACGTTGAATCTCGCATTTCCAGAGGATCGAATATTACACGCTTTACATAATCGGAGAAACGTTCTCCAGAGATTACTTCAACAAGTCCGGCGAGAATTTCGTGGCATACGCTGTAATTCCAATGAGAGCCGGGCTCGAATATCAGAGGAAGTCCAGCCATAGCGCGTACGACTTCCCGCGTTGGACAAAGTCCGTTTGTGTCGCGTTTTACGGACTCTATTATTTCGCCGTCCATCGTATACTCGAATCCCGCCGTCATTGAGAACAGATCTCTGACGCTAATTTTGTTTTTTGCAGGAACAAGCGACGAACGTCCGCATTCATCGATAATTTTTACCTTCATATCGGAAAATTCGGGCAGATATTGGTCGATTGGATCCGATAGAATAAACTTTCCTTTTTCATAAAGGGTGAGGGCGGCGGCGCATGTTATCGGTTTTGACGACGACCACATATTATACGTTTCGTCGCCTTTCATTTTTTCGCCTTTTTCAATATCGGCAAATCCCGCCGAATGACGAAATACGGTTTCGCCGTCCTTTATAACGATACAGTCGACGCCTGGAATGCGCCAGGTTACCAGATAATCAAGGAAAGCTTTTAAATTTGAAAAATCCATTTGTTAGTACCTTTCAGAGTAGTTTATATAATTTTGTCAACGCTTCGGCGTCTCCTATTATATCCTGAATAGATTTAATTTTTATTCCATAAGAGATTGAGCGTTGAACCCGTCCGTAAAAATAACGTCTAAAAGACGCGCGTCAGGCGGATAAAATCCGGAGGTCGGAAATTCTTTCTTTCGTACTCCTATAATTACGTTTAAAACGTCAGTACACTCGCTCGTTAAAGAAAGTGAAGCCTCGTCTATAATATCTTGAACCGAGGTTACTCGCATATCTTTCGAAAGGAGTATTACGGTTTTCACTTCGTTTTCGTTTGGAAAGAATGCGAACGAACGCCATATCAAATAATTTGCAGCGCGTTCAAACGACGTCATGGGTAAACGCATAAGCTGTTCTTCATTTGCAAGACAATAGCGTTTCCAGTATTCTTTTATGTATTCCGCGGTTGCGGTTCCCACGCCGTTTACCGTGCAAAGCTCGCTTACCGACGCCCGGAATACTCCGTCGAGTGAGCCGAAACGATCGATAAGCCTATGAGCGATGGGATTTGTATTTGCGCGTGGGATAACGTCGAAAAGAAAAATTTCCAGTATTTCGTGATCTGCAAAGCAGTCGGCTCCCTCCGACATAAAACGGCGTCGCATACGCTCGCGATGTTTTTCATGGTTAGTCTTGACGCTCATAAATCAGTCTGCGTTCACTCCGACTGCGGAAAGATACATCTTGGCCCAAGCCGGGGAGTTAGCGGCCTCCAGATTATTGATGAAAAGAATATCGGTAAGATCGTAGTCCGAGAAAGTTTCGTATACGTTGACGGAGCTGTAACGCGTGTCCACTATCATAATATTGCCGAAGTTTTCCGCCAGATACGGAATCATTGCGTCGCCGTAGGAATCTTTCAGTACGAGAATATTTTTGTCTTGCGGATTATCCGGAACGTTTATTACAGTATAAGGATTGTCGCCGCATAGAAACGCAGAATATTGCGAACTCCATTCCATAATCGTACTGTCGTAGGTTTGCGTGGACCCGTCGCGCGACGTAATCGTCATTGTAACCCGTTTGGTATTTTTATACGCTTCAAGTTGGTCGCTGAAGGATTTTACACGCTCGTCTTTGGTGTATTCGTACATGGAGCCGTTGTAATTTTCATTCAATACTATTTTCTCCATGCCGTCGATAGGAGTAGCGTCGAGACCTCTGGATTCGACGAACGCTTTATACGCGTAATACGCCCCTCTCTGAGTCCAATGATGATCGGTCCTGAAATATATATATTCGTCCCTGTGAGCCCATAGTTCGCCGTATACGTTTACAAAATTTACTCCCTCCGGAGACATAGCCGAGATGCTGTCGAATATTTCCTTCTGATCGGGAAATTGAGCCTTTATTTTTTCGTTGTCGATGCATATAGCGGAGGTTGGAATTACGCAGACGCTTACGTCGGTTTTTGGAAACAGTTTTTTATAATACGCGGCGGTATCGAGATAATTTTTTGAATTTTCGCGGATATACCAAGGCGCTGTATACACTGCGTCGCCGTATATAAAGAGGCCGTTTGTCATAAAGTCGGCCGTGTCGCCGTTGTCTGTTCCTTTTGCGGTTACCGCGGTAACCTTAACCGAACAGGATGCGGAAACGTCGCCGGCTGTGCAAGTCACTACCGCGTCGCCCTCGGCCAAGGCCTTTACCTTGACGCCGCCTTCTTCTTCGATTATTTCAAGAACGTTTTCGTCGTCTACTTTCCAAGAAACGTTTGTAATACCGTCGGGAATATTTGCCGAAAGTATTCCGCCTCCGCCTACCGTCAAGGCGAGTTGTGATTTTGAAAGCGAAAGTTTAGAGTCGTCCGTCGGCTCGTCTTGATCTTGAGAATCCTTGGTCTCGGTTTTGTTATGAAGCTCGTTAAGCAGCTCGCCCAGTTGATCGTCCTCATTCGTTTTGTCCTTCTTTCCTTTGGAAAGAACGGCAAAGTTTCCGTCGCCTACGCTGTAAGCAATTCCTTTCAGCGTATCAAGTCTTTTCGATAAACTTACCAAACTATCGCGAAATATAAAAGTATCGGAGACGTAGCTGTTTATCCCGGACGTGAAATCTCCCTTAATTAGAGATTCGACGGAAAAGTCCGGAAAACGAGCGAGTTCTCTGCGCTCTACTTCCGATACCGTGGGACGGTTAAACTGAAACAGATTCGCCAATACCGCGGCGCCGAATATACATGCGGCGGCCGTAATACAAACTGTATCGGCTCGTTTTTGTTTTCGGCGGCGCTCCAGTTTGGCGGCTTGACGGCGATCGAACGCGTTTTTTTGTGAGAGCGTGAACGTATCCGTGTTTTTATTTTCTCGCATAAATTTTACGTCATCCATTTCGTTATATTTATTAAGAGTTAACTTTTCTATAAGTCAGCGCTTGGACTTATATTTTAAAATATCAAAAATTCCAGTATAAAAACGGACTGTAAGTATCGCCAACCATCCTTACGGTCGATACGGAGATGAGAAGGATAGATATAAACGAGGTATAGTAACGTCTAACTACGTACGAAACGCCGAATCTTTTTTCGATCGCACGGCGAAGAAGCGGGACTACGGGGTATGAAAAAAGTATGCCTGCGGCGAGCAGAATAAGATTTTCAAAAATTATTGAAACGGTAAACAGACTGCTTGCGGAGGATACGCCGATTCCGAAAAGATATCCGAGAGATTTAAACGTATCGGTTTCGAAATAAAACAGAGCGAATCCAAATCCTGTAATGAAAATAAAATAAATACGCGAGATAATCAAAGAGATCGTTTTCGGAAGCTTTTCAAGGAACGAGAGAAAAAATTTTTTCTCAAATATCAATAATATTCCGTAAAAAAGTCCCCACAAAACAAAATTCCACGAGGCTCCATGCCACAGACCTGTGAGAAGCCAAACAACCAGTATGTTTCTTATATGACGTTTTCTGTTTCCGCCGAGGGGAATATAAACGTAATCGCGGAAGAAGGTTCCGAGCGACATGTGCCATCTGCGCCAAAATTCAGTAGCGTTTGACGACGCGTACGGATGGTCGAAGTTTTCAAGAAATTTGAAGCCGAACATTCTTCCGAGCCCTATGGCCATATCCGAGTAGCCGGAGAAATCGTAGTATATCTGAAGCGCGAAGAACAAGGCGCCCATCCATCTTCCAAGCAAAGTGATCTCGCTCGTTCCATATAGAGAAGATACTGCTGCGGCGCAGTTGTCGGCGATAAGTATTTTTTTTGCAAGACCAACGGAAAAGCGGAATATTCCATCGTTAAGATCGTACGGACGAACTCGCATATCGTCGAGTTCGTCGGCGATATCTTTATATCTGACGATAGGACCCGCAATGAGCTGAGGAAATAACGAAACGTATAGCAGAAGTCTGCCGAACGATCTCTGGACTTCCGTATCTCCGCGATAGACGTCCACGACATACGACATTGCCTGAAATGTAAAAAAACTTATGCCGATAGGCATTGTAAGCTCCGGAGACGGTATGGAGACGCGAAACAGAGAGTTAATTGTGTCTGCTGCAAATCCCGTATATTTATAAAATGAGAGAATTCCAAGGTTGACCGCAACAGCCGCGATCAGCCACATTTTTCTTTTAGTATCGTCCTTGCCGTACGAGGATATAAGAAGACCGAAAAGATAATTGAACGCTACGGTAAAGATCATTAGAAATACGTAAAGAGGCTCTCCCCAAGCATAAAACAGAAGAGAGAACAGGATCAGCGCCGCCCTTCGCGTAGAATTCTTTTTTGGAATAAAGAAAGCTATGAGAAGCGCGGGGAGAAAAAAATACATGAAAGGAAGCGAGGAAAATATCACGCGGTCATACCTCTCTATTTATGTTATTTATATTTGATTAACGACGGTCGGCGTCTATAAAGTTTAATATGTCGGATGGGACGGCGGCGAAATGAGACGCTCCGTTCTCTCTGAGAAAATCCTCGTCGCAGAATCCCCATAAAACCGACATGCAGTCTACGTTGGCGGACGCCGCGGTTTGTACGTCTACTTCGGAGTCTCCAATAAACAAGGTTTCGTCGGGACTTGTTTCAAGCCGCTTCATAGCTTCGATAAGCATATCGGGACTCGGCTTCCGTCTTACCCCGTTCTTTTCATCTTCCCCTACGGCGTATTCTATTTCTGGAAAGAATTTTTTGCACAGCGTCTGCGTAGAACGGTAAAATTTGTTTGAAACGACGGCGGTTTTTATTCCGCGCTCGGCCAGCTTGTTCAGCATGTCTTTAATTCCAGGATAAGGTCCGGTTTTTCTAGTCATATTTTCAATGTAAAGTTTTTTATATAAATTCGTCGCTTCGTCAAGCACGGATGAATTCGTATTGAACGGCATGGCTCTTTCAATCAGTTTTGCGGCTCCGTCTCCTACGAAATCGCGTACTTCGGATAATGTTCTGCGAGGAACTCCGTATCTGTCCATGGTAAGATTAACGGCAAGTGCCAAATCGTCTAAAGTGTTTAGCAGCGTTCCGTCGAGATCAAATACTGCCGCTTTATATTTCGTCATATAATAATCATGCCTTTCTATGGAAAACAACGTGTTTTCGCGCTGTTAATTAATTTATAAAAACGAATTTTTTTGAAATTTGTCGTATATAATTATTATATATCATGCTAAGAAATTTTGCAAGTATGTAGTGATGATATTAATATGTTATTTTTTATTTTGCCGCAACTTCTGCAAATGCATAAAATAATATCTGCGTATAACGAAATATAATAAACAAAAATGCGCCTTGCAAAAAATTCATGCGGAAACATTCTTTAAATAAAACGCCTCCGCATGAAACCTCGCGTTCGATCCAAACGCATTTTAACTCGTTCTGATCATATCGTTACTTTACGCCTTTTTTTTCAAAGTCGTGCAGGATTTCGAGGAAACGCGCCGCGTGAACGCATTCGTCCTCGGCAAATCCGGCGAATACGTCAGAAAGCTTGTCGTCGTCGACTTCTGAAGAAAACGTCTCGAAATCGCGGACCGCCTCCATGGAGTTTTGCCACGCGCGCATTACTCTGTCTCTGTCCGTTATGCTTAAGCCGTGCTTGTCTTCCATCATAGCTTAACACCTCGTTTTTTTATTATGCTTTAATTCTTCCGGCGTTTTTTAGCGGATACGATTCTCTCGTATTACGACGCGGAGGAATAAGTTCGGCATGGCATACATTGTTTCCTATATTGTAGCGTTTATACGCGCGTTTTCCTCTTAAAAAAACAAATTATTGAAAAAAACATTAAAATATGGCTGGACTGGAGCAAAGTAATCTTTCCGAAGGGGTTGTTTTTTGTTTGATTTTGTAATATAATAAATGAGCATATGTATTACTTTTTTTATATATAAATAATTGGGAAAGGAACAACTGAGAATGGATGAAAACAACAGCGAGTGCACTCACGACTGTTCTTCCTGCGGAGCTGATTGCAGTTCCAGGTCTAAGATCGAGCATGAAGCGCTGCATCCGGCGAGCAAGGTGAAGCGAGTCATAGGCGTAGTGTCCGGCAAGGGCGGCGTAGGTAAATCCATCGTTACTTCTATGCTGGCGGTGGCGATGCAGCGGCGCGGATTCCACGCGGCGGTTCTTGACGCCGATATTACGGGACCGTCGGTGCCGAGAGCTTTCGGCGCGACCGGCAAAGTAGAAAGTACTGGAGACGGCCTCATTCCTCTTAGAAGCAAAACCGGAATAGATATTATGTCCGTAAATCTTCTTTTGGAGGACGAGACTACCCCCGTTATATGGAGAGGACCCGTGATCGCGGGAGCGGTAAAGCAGTTCTGGACGGACGTGATTTGGAACGACGTCGACTATATGTTTGTAGACATGCCTCCGGGAACGGGAGACGTTCCGCTGACCGTGTTCCAATCGCTACCTCTCGACGGCGTGATTATCGTGACTACTCCGCAGGAGCTTGTTTCAATGATCGTGGAGAAAGCGATTAACATGGCCGCTATGATGAACATTCCAGTTATAGGAATAGTTGAAAATATGTCTTACGTTTCATGCCCTGACTGCGGACGTAAGATAGAAATATTCGGAAAGAGCGGCGCGGAAAGGCTTTGCTCCGACCATGGGTTAAAGCTCCTCGGCCGAGTGCCTTTCGACCCGTCTCTGTCCGCTCTTTGCGACAAAGGAATAATCGAGCTTTATGAGAACGATTATATCGACGGCGCCGCGGACGAGATCGAAGGCTTTGTGAAAAAATAAAATATGTTCGCCGCGCGGTTCTTATTATTGACAAGCTGAAGCGGCGGACTCCTACATAATTCAGGAGGAATAAATAATGAAGAAAACTATGACGACGGTTCCCTTTGAAGAGACTGCCGAACAGAAAGCGGCTCTCGAGGCTATAATCGAAAAGCACAAGGGAGAAGAAGGAGCGCTTATGCCGATGCTTCAGGAGGCGCAGGACGTCTACGGATATCTGCCTACGGAAGTTCAAACGAGAATCGCGAGAGCTCTCGATATTCCCGTTTCCGAAGTGTTCGGCGTAGCGACCTTTTACTCTCAGTTTTTGCTCAATCCTAAGGGAAGCCATCCTGTGAGCGTATGTCTCGGAACGGCTTGCTATGTAAAAGGCTCCGGCCTCCTTATGGAAAAGCTTGAAGAGCTTCTCGGCATCAAAAACGGAGAAATTACTCCGGATCTTAAGTTTAGTCTCGACGCGACCAGATGTATCGGGGCTTGCGGACTCGCTCCTGTTCTCACTGTCGGAGAAGACGTATACGGACGTCTTGAACCGAATCAGCTTGAAGGTATTCTTGCAAAATATTGAATTTGCCGTAAAAAGCAATGAAAGGCACGGATAACATATGAAGATAAGCCGGATAAAAGATCTGCTTGGAGCAGAGCTGTTCTGCGGAGAGGATAAGCTGGATACCGAAGTATACTCGGCGTGCTGCAGCGATATGATGAGCGACGTGCTCGCGTTCGTCAAGGATCAGGGCGTCCTCCTTACGGGGCTTGTCAACGCGCAGGTCGTCCGAACCGCTGAAATGATGGATATGGCGTGTATAGTGTTCGTGAGGAGTAAAACCCCGAGCGCAGACATGATCGAGCTTGCCCGGGAAAGCGGTATCGTCGTCATGAAAAGCGGATATAGGGCGTACGAGGCTTGCGGAGCCCTGTATTCCGCCGGACTTAAGCCTGTTGGAAACAACTGACTGCGTACCCGCGATTTTTTTAACGGACTCGCGGCGAAAATAAATAATACTTAACTATTGTATAGCGCATTATAAAAGACAAACGGCCGGAAAGGTGGTGACGCCGGTGTCCGAAAACGTTACCTTCCACTTTGATGTGGATGGAGAAAATTTCTCTTCCGCGGGAGAGGCTTCGGTATTGGTGAAGAAAAAGCTTCGTCAGCTCGGCATATCTCCCGAGATAATTAGAAGAGTATCTATCGCCATGTACGAGGGCGAGATCAATATGGTAATTCATGCGGAAGGCGGAAGCGCGGACGTGACGGTTACCGATAAAGAGGTGGCGATCGTCCTCTCCGACCGCGGGCCCGGAATTCCAGACGTTTCACTCGCCATGCAGGAGGGATATTCCACTGCGCGGGACAATATAAGAGCTCTTGGTTTCGGCGCTGGAATGGGGCTCCCGAATATGAAAAAATATACGGATTCAATGGAGATTGAAACGAAGCTCGGGGTTGGGACGACGATCACTATGAAGGTAAAGCTGTCATAGGCGGCAAACTCTCGTCGTTTTAGAATCTATGGCCGTTTCTATCAGCATACCGGAGCTGCCGGAAATTTTAGAAAGGCAAGGTCATAAGTATGCGGAACTACAGACATTCTGTATCTTTAGATATTTCAAAATGCAAGGGCTGCACAACCTGCCTGAAGCGGTGTCCGACGGAAGCTATACGGATCAGGGACGGTCATGCGCAAATCAATTCCGACAGGTGTATTGACTGCGGCGAATGCATAAAAGTATGTCCGCACAAGGCGAAACGCGCCGTTCATGATTCCCTTAAGGACATGAAGAATTATACCGTTACAGTGGCGTTGCCCGCTCCCGCCCTGTACGGACAGTTTAACAATTTGACCAATATAGACTACATAATAGACGGACTTGGCAAGGTAGGATTCGACTATGTGTTTGAGGTCGCTTGCGCCGCGGAGATGGTGTCCGCTTATACGAGAACGTACCTTGGACGAGACGGCGTTTCAAAACCGGTGATAAGTTCCGCGTGCCCTGTGATCACCAGAATGATCGGGATGAATTTTCCGTATCTCGCGGATCACATCATGCCGTTGCTTCCGCCGGTCGAAATCGCGGCGAAGCTTGCAAGAGACGCTGCGGCGAGGGAACATCCCGAGCTTTCTCCGACGGAGATAGGAGTATTTCTTATCTCTCCTTGTCCGGCTAAAGTAAGCTATGTTAAAAACGGTTTTGCAGGCGATAAAAACAACATTGACAGAGTTATTTCCGTCAGGGACGTTTACTTCGCTCTGCTTGACGTTATGAAAAACGGAAGTATTCCGGAGGGAACTTCATCAGCCGGAATGATCGGTATAGGATGGGCTACCACCGGAGGAGAATCCTCGGCCGTGTTTAACGATCGCTATTTGGCTGCGGACGGCATTGAAAACTGTATACGCGTGCTGGAGCAGATCGATAACGAGGATTTTACCGATCTCGACTTTATCGAGCTTAACGCGTGCAGCGGCGGATGCGTAGGCGGCGCTATGACGGTGGCGAATCCGTATATAGCCGGAGCTCGTCTGGGTTCGCTCAAGCGATATCTTCCGGTATCTCCAAACCGGCCGGCTGACGGGGATATTCCCGACTATTGCTTTTCCGACGGAGAGGTTCATTACGACGGAGGCTACACCTTATCCTCGGATAGAAACGAAGCCATGCGTATGATGAGCGAGATCGAAAGCATAACGGCGGGACTGCCCGGCATAGACTGCGGATCGTGCGGAGCGCCTACCTGCGAGGCTTTCGCAGAGGACATAGTCAAAAACGAGACCAACGCCGACGAATGTACGATTATTATGAGGGAACTTTTTCACGAATGTATCGAAAGACGCCGGAAAGAGTTGCTTTCAGAGAAAATCGGCTCGTCTAAGCCGAAAAACGGCGCGGAGGTGGATTCTAAGAAATGAGTAAGTTTAATGTTTTACTTGAAGAACTTGATCTCACTTTGATTTCCGGTACGACTCCCGAAGAGTTTGAAGGCGTATACGCGGGAGATTTGCTAAGCCGCGCTATGAGCCGGGTTGAAGAGGGAAACATTTGGATCACAATCATGAGCAATGTTAACGTGATCGCAGTGGCTAGCCTTACGGAGGTCGCGGCAGTTATACTGGCGGAAGGAGTACGACTGCCGGACGATGTTAAAGCGGCCGCCGAGGAAAAGGGGATATCGGTTTATTCTTCAGATATGACGGCGTATGAGCTTTGCGCTAAAATATCGTCTTTGTCATAGCTTTGGATATCGAGGAAGTCGAACATGAACCGATATACGTATGATCTTCATATACATTCCTGTCTTTCTCCATGCGCCGACGACGACATGACCCCTGCGAATATAGCGGGTATGGCTTCTATTCAGGGGCTTACGTTAGCGGCTCTTACCGATCACAACTCCGCGAAAAATTGCCCGGCGTTTTTTGCTTGCTGCAAAAAGTACGGTATTGTTCCGGTTGCCGGTATGGAATTGACGACGTCTGAGGAAATTCACGTTATATGCCTCTTTGAGACTCTTGAAGGAGCCATGGAATTTGACGGAGAGGTTGATTCGCGCAGAATTCGCATTCCCAATCGTCCCGATATTTTCGGCCGTCAGTATAGGATGGACGCGGACGACGAGATCTCCGGAGAAGAGCCGGATTTGCTGATAAACGGCACGGAGCTTGATCTCGACGAAGCGTACGGACTTGTATCGTCGTTCGGCGGCGTATGCTATCCCGCTCACGTGGACCGCGATTCAGGAGGGATTATATCCGTGCTCGGAGATTTGCCCACGACGCCGGATTATTCGGCTTTCGAGCTGAACGATAAAGAATCGTATTCAAGCTATGTAAAGCGTTATCCGTCCCTTGCAGATAAAAAGTATATTGTTTCCTCAGACGCTCATAACCTTTGGAGCATATCCGAGGGAGTAAATACGATTGAACTTGAAGACGAAGAACCCGGACGCGGATACAGCTCTGCTTTTGTAAGACATAGTTTAATCGAACACCTGAAGCGGCGCTGAATTTTACTGCGAGGAGCGAGATGCAATGGAAGAATTTTCACTTTACGTACTTGACATAACTATGAATTCCGTAAGAGCGGGAGCGGACGAAATCGGCGTAACCATCGTCGAGGACGGAGAATCGCTGGTTTTCACCGTTACGGATAACGGGTGCGGAATGTCGCGCGAGCAGGTTGAGAAATTGTCGAATCCGTTTTTTACCACGCGCAAAACTCGCTCCGTCGGACTTGGAGTCCCGTTTCTTGCAATGCTGTCCGAACAGACCGGGGGAAGCGTAAATATTAAGTCGAGAGCCGCCGCCGAATATCCTAACGATCACGGGACGACTATAACGGCTACGTTCGGACTTCATCATATCGATATGATTCCTCTTGGAGATATGATTGATACCGTCGTTACCTTGATTCAAGGAAACCCGGATATAAATTTCACCTATATTCATAAAAAATCCGCGGGCGAGGTCAGACTGTCTACAGCCGAGCTTCGTCAGATCTTGGGGGACGTTTCTCTCGGAGAATTTGAGGTTCTCGAGTGGATTCGCGGTTATCTTTCCGAGGCGTACGAAGCGCTTCGGTGATATAGATATTATAAAAGTTTATAATAAGCTACAAGCTGAGAAAGGAAATACACCATTATGAAGTCTCTTGAAGAATTGATGGCGATCAAGGAAAAGATGCATAGCAAGGTCGCGCTGAGAAACGCGTCTGATGAAATTCGCGTTGTAGTCGGTATGGCGACCTGCGGTATTGCCGCCGGAGCTCGTCCGGTTTTGAACGCTTTTGTCGAGGGAGTCGCGAACGGCGGCCTTTCGGACAAGGTTACGGTAACTCAAACCGGCTGCATAGGGATCTGCCAGTACGAGCCTGTCGTTGAAATATACGAGAAGGATAAGGAAAAAGTAACCTACGTTAAGATGACAGCTGAAAAAGCGAATGAAGTTATCGAACGTCATCTCAAGGGCGGAAGCCCCATAGCCGAATATACGATCGGCAACGCTAAAATATAAATTCTGGAGGAAATAAGCTATGTTTCGTATACACGCGTTAATTTGCGGCGGCACAGGCTGTACCTCCTCGGGCAGCATGCCGGTTAAAGAGGCTCTTGAAAAGGAACTTAAGGCTCGCGGTCTCGAGGAAGAGGTCAAGATCGTTCAGACCGGATGCTTCGGCCTGTGCGCTCTCGGTCCTATTATGATCGTTTACCCGGAGGGAACGTTCTACAGTATGGTTACCGCCGACGATATTCCGGAGATTGTCGAGGAACATTTCCTCAAGGGACGCCCGGTAAAGAGACTGGTGTATGATGAGGCCGCCCATGGGCACGCTGAAAACGCCGGCGCGTCGTCCCTTTCTGAAACCTCGTTCTACAAAAAGCAGAAAAGAGTCGCTCTTCGTAACTGCGGAGTTATAAATCCTGAGAACATCGACGAGTACATCGCTATGGACGGATATTTTGCTCTCGCAAAGGCGTTGAAGGAGATGACCCCGGACGACGTTATCAAAACCGTCCTTGATTCCGGTCTCCGCGGACGCGGAGGCGGAGGATTCCCAACCGGCAGAAAGTGGATGTTTGCAAAGGGGAGCGTATCCGATAAAAAATACGTGGTTTGCAACGCCGACGAGGGAGACCCGGGCGCGTTTATGGACCGTTCTGTTCTCGAGGGAGACCCTCACGCTGTTCTCGAGGCTATGGCTATCGCCGGTTACGCTATAGGAGCCGACGAGGGATGGATATATGTAAGAGCGGAGTATCCGATCGCGGTAAGACGTCTTCAGATAGCTATCGACCAGGCGAGAGAGTATGGCGTGCTCGGCAAGGGCATTTTCGGAACCGACTTTAATTTCGACATACATATCCGTCTTGGAGCCGGAGCTTTCGTATGCGGAGAGGAAACCGCGCTTCTTACGTCCATCGAAGGAAACCGCGGCGAGCCTCGTCCCCGTCCTCCGTTCCCGGCCGTTAAGGGACTATGGGGACAGCCTACTATCATTAACAACGTCGAGACTTACGCAAATATCGCCCAGATTATTTTGAATGGAGCGGAATGGTTCGCTTCTATGGGAACGGAAACGTCCAAGGGAACAAAGGTGTTCGCACTGGGCGGCAAGATCAAGAACACCGGTCTTGTTGAGATTCCTATGGGTACTACGCTCCGCGAAATCGTAGAAGAAATCGGCGGAGGCGTTCCTAACGGGAAGAAGTTCAAGGCGGCTCAGACCGGAGGACCTTCCGGCGGATGCATTCCCGCTTCCCTTATAGACACTCCGATCGATTACGAGAACCTTATAAAGCTCGGTTCCATGATGGGTTCAGGCGGACTTATCGTTATGGACGAAGACACCTGTATGGTCGACCTTGCTAAGTTCTTCCTTGAGTTTACCGTGGACGAGTCCTGCGGTAAATGCGCTCCGTGCCGTATCGGAACCGTACGTCTTCTTGAAATACTTGAGAAGATTACTTCCGGAAACGGCGAGATGGAAGATCTCGATAAACTGGAAGAGCTGGCGAACTACATCAAGAGCGCGTCTCTCTGCGGGCTTGGTCAGACGGCTCCTAACCCGGTGCTTTCAACCCTCCGCTACTTTAGAGACGAGTATATCGCCCACATCAGAGATAAAAAGTGTCCCGCAGGCGTCTGCAAAAAGCTCTTGTCCTACGAGATCGATCCCGAAAAGTGCAAGGGATGTACTCTTTGCGCAAGGCAATGTCCCGCCAACGCTATTACGGGATCCGTCAAGACTCCTCACGTTATTGATCCCGAGAAGTGCGTGAAGTGCGGAGCTTGTATGGAAAAATGTAAGTTCGGCGCTATTTCCAAGAAATAAGGAGAGACGAATAAATGGATATGATAAATGTAAAGATAAACGGCGCGGATTATTCGGTTCCCGCCGGTATCACAGTCCTTGAGGCGTGCAAGTACGCGGGTATCGACATTCCGACTCTTTGCTATCTTAAGGATATTAACGAGATCGGCGCGTGCCGTCTCTGCCTTGTCGAAGTAAAAGGAGCCCGCGGACTGGTCACGTCCTGCGTTTATCCCGTAAACGATGGAATGGAGATATCTACTAACACTGATCGAGTAAGAGAAGCGCGCAAGATGAACATTCAGCTCGTGCTTTCAGCTCATAAAAAGAAGTGCCTTTCGTGCATCCGTTCCACTACCTGCGAGCTTCAGAAGCTGGCTATGGATTACGGCGTGGACGAGGATTACTTCAGCTCCGACGGCAACAGAGAGTATGAGATAGACGATTCGTCTCCCGCGATTATTCGCGACAATAATAAATGTATTCTTTGCCGCCGCTGCGTGGCCGCGTGCAACAAGCTCCAGGGAATCGGAGCCATCGGATCTATAAACCGCGGATACGATACTGAGATTGGAAGCCAGTTCGGGCTGAAACTTGCCGAGACCTCCTGCATCAACTGCGGTCAGTGTATCGTTGCATGTCCCGTAGGCGCCCTTTACGAAAGAGATGACACCGCTAAAATTGTAGAAGCGATAAACGATCCGACGAAGCATGTGGCTATCTGCTGCGCTCCATCCGTTCGCGCGACTATAGGCGAATGCTTTGGAATGGCTCCCGGAACGGACGCCGAGGGAAAGATGGTCGCGGCTCTGAAGAAGCTGGGCTTCGACGGCGTGTACGATATGAACTTTACGGCGGACCTTACCATTATGGAAGAGGCCACTGAGTTCCTCGGCAGAGTTAAAAACGGAGGTAAACTCCCACTTATTACCTCATGTTCGCCCGGATGGGTCAAGTACTGCGAGCATTACTTCCCCGAGATGACTGAAAACCTTTCCACATGCAAATCTCCACAGCAGATGTTTGGCGCGGTATACAAGACTTACTTCGCAGAAAAACTTGGTATTGATCCGAAGGATATCTTGTTTGTTTCCGCTATTCCGTGTACGGCAAAGAAGTTCGAGGTTACCAGAGACGGTCAATCTGTCGACGGAATTCCCGGCGTCGACATAGCCGTTACAACTCGCGAGCTGGGCAGAATGATAGACGCTGCAGGTATAAACTTCACCTCTCTTGAAGACGAGAAGTTTGACACTCCTATAGATATCGGTTCCGGAGCCGGCGCAATATTCGGCGCTACCGGAGGCGTTATGGAGGCCGCTCTCCGCACCGCTGCGGAAGTAATCGAAGGCAAACCACTCGAAAAGCTTGACTTTGAAGAAGTCCGCGGAACTGAGGGAATTAAGTTCGCTACCTATAAGCTGGGCGACATTACTCTGAACGTAGCGGTTGCATCCGGAACTGCAAACGCCTCTAAGCTCCTGCGCGGAGTACAGGACGGAACATACGACGTGCAGTTCATAGAGATTATGGGATGCCCCGGAGGATGCGTAAACGGCGGCGGTCAGCCTACTCAGCCGGCTTCCGTCAGAAACTCGGTGGATTTGAAGAAACTCCGCGCCGAGGTGCTTTATACCGCGGACCGTAATCTTGATCTGCGTAAGTCTCATGAGAATTCAATTATCAAGAAGATATACGAGGAATTTCTCGGAGAGCCGAACAGCCATAAGGCTCACGAATTGCTTCACACTCACTATGTAAAGCGCGGTCTCTAATTTCGGATAAAAAACGGTTGACGTATAAGGGAGAAACCTTTTGAACGAGGTCTCTCCCTTATGATTTTTACAAGACGACGCATAGCCGACTAATCCCGCGCTAAGAAAGGTTAGGGAAAATATGAGAAAAATTGATGCGAATGGATTTGAACTTCCGGCAATAGGGCAGGGCGGATGGACTCTTGGAGATGTTCCGATGAAAAGGCGTGAGGAAATATACGCGCTGAGATACGGTATTGAGCTTGGAATGAATATGATAGACACTGCCGAAATGTACGGAGAAGGAGCTTCTGAGCTTCTGATCGGCGAAGCAATACGCGGCATAGACAGAGATAATATTATACTTGTGTCAAAAGTTTTTCCCTATAATTCCGGAAGTGACAAGATATTTGACAGCTGCGACGGGACTCTTCGAAGACTTGGAGTCGATTATGTAGATTTGTATCTCCTTCACTGGCGTGAAGATTATGTTAACCTTGAAGAGACCGTAGAGTGCATGGAGGAGCTGATACTACGCGGCAAAATACGTCGTTGGGGCGTATCAAATTTTGACGAGTCGGACATGGCCGAACTTTGGAAAACTCCCGGAGGAGATCGCTGCGCCGTCGATCAGGTTATGTACAATGTCGGTTCACGAGGAATTGAGTTCGATTTGCTTCCATGGGCAAAGGAACGGTCGGTGGGAATAATGGCGTACGAACCGTTGCTTCAGGCTGGACAACTAAAGAGAATGCATCCAGACGTAATGCATGACGAGACTCTCGAGAGCTTAGCGGAAAAATACGGTGTAAGCACGGCGCAGATTATGCTAGCGTTTACTATCCGAAGCGGGTCGGTATCGGCTATACCGAAAGCGACTTCCGCGGCGCATGTGACGGAGAACTCGGAAGCTGCGAATATTCTACTTACTGAAGACGATATTGGGCGAATAGACGCCGTATTCTGGCCTCCTTCATGTAAAATGCACCTAGATATAGACTGACGTTTTTTTAATAATGAAATCCATGAGAGCGGTGAAACTTAAGCTGAATCAGATATAATCAAACGGAAAAAGCATATCGCAAATTAAAGCGTCCGCGATATGCTTTTCTTTATTTATATTTAATATTTTATTCTGTTAAACGGCAGTCTACGTTGATTACGCCTTTATCGTTTAAGCACGGAGTGTAAAGCTTTGAATAACTCCATTACCGCAATAGGGACAAGTGTAAGACATAAACCGATTGCATAAAGTTTTGGCGCAAGAGTTACAATTCCAAAAACGGATCCTATCGGCGTGAAAAGAAGAATAGCAGTGACAAGTACTGAAATAAGCGCGGCGTAATTAAGCTTTTTATTTGTGAAAAATCCTATGCTGAACAAGGAGCGTTCAGATCTCATGTTAAACGCTTGGAATACCTGTGAAAGAGCCAGCGTCATAAACGCCATAGTACGACCGGCGGAGTATGATACGCTTTCTCCTATTTTGTAACCTATAAGCGTAAGCGCCGCGAACATCAGTCCCTGAAAAACCAAGCGAACGCCGTATCCGTGCGCGAACAGTCCTTCGCTTTTAGGCTTCGGCTTTTTTTCCATAACGTCTGGCTCCACGGCTTCCATTCCGAGAGCAATAGCGGGAAGACTGTCTGTTACGAGGTTTATCATCAAAAGCTGCATCGACATCAGAGGAGAACGTTTCCATAATAGCATGGCTGTAAACACTGCGATTACTTCGCCAATGTTAGTTCCGAGCAGAAAACCGACCACCTTTTTTATATTGGAGTATATTCCGCGTCCTTCTCGCACAGCCTCCACAATGGTAGCAAAATTGTCGTCGGTAAGAGTCATGTCCGCGGCTCCTTTCGCCACGTCTGTTCCCGTGATTCCCATGGCGCATCCGATATCGGCCGCTTTGAGAGCGGGAGCGTCGTTGACTCCGTCTCCGGTCATGGCGACGACGCTCCCCTTTCTTTGCCATGCTTTTACTACGCGTATTTTGTTTTCCGGAGACACGCGCGCATAAACGGATATGCGCTCTACTTCGCTTTCAAGCTGTTCGTCGGTCATAGCGTCAAGTTCGGCGCCGGTTACCGCGAGGTCTCCGTCGTCAATAATTCCAAGCTTACGAGCGATGGCCGAGGCGGTCGTTATGTGATCGCCCGTGATCATAACCGGCTTGATTCCGGCTTTTCGGCATACTGAAACCGCTTCTTTGGCTTCAATTCTTGGCGGGTCGATCATTCCAACGAGCCCCATAAAGGTTAACTCCGACTCAAGCGTTTCCGAAGACGGATTCTCCGGAACCTCGTCTATTATTTTGTAAGCTATTGCCAGAACGCGCAATGCGTTTCCGCTCATTTCTTCTGCGATCTTGTCGGCGGCGTCGAGGTCTCCCGAAACGCATTTTGAAGCGAGAATGTCGAACGCGCCTTTGACGATAACTACTTTTTTTCCGTCTATCAGATTAACTGTAGTCATTAGCTTTCGATCCGAGTCAAACGGTAATTCCGCTATACGCGTACGATTCGACTTTTCTTTGTCGCTTAACGCGCCGTTTTTCATGGCGGCGTACACAATCGCCGTTTCGGTAGGATCGCCTATCGTTTCCTCCTTGCCGTCCTTTAACGTTACCGTCCCGTCGCAGCATAGAGCTCCGTAAGCGAGCAGATCTTTTATTTTCTCTGAAACGCTTTTACTTTCGTTTCCTATGGAAGTCGATCCGTCGTCGCCGTCCGCGTATGCTTCTACCAGAGTCATGCGGTTCTGCGTAAGAGTTCCCGTTTTATCCGAACAAATTACGGACGCGCTTCCAAGGGTTTCAACGGCGGGAAGGCTTCTAATGAGCGCGCCTCTTTTTACCATGCGCTGTACTCCTATAGAGAGAACAACGGTGACGATGGCGGGAAGTCCTTCGGGTATTGCGGATACTGCGAGAGATACGGCGGTCATAAATATTTCCATTGGCGCGATACCGCTTGCAAGGCCTATTGCAAAGATTACCGCGCATGCCGCTATGGCTAATACGCCTAGATATTTACCAAGTTGAGTTAATTTTTGCTGGAGCGGCGTTTCACCGTTGTTTTCCCCGTCAAGCAGGTTTGCGATTTTTCCGATTTCAGTATTCATACCCGTAGCCGTTACAATAGCTTTTGCCGAGCCGTACGCTACGCTGCATCCTGAGAACGCCATATTGCTTCTGTCTCCGAGAGGCGCGTCTTCTTCGACAATCCCGTCCGCATTTTTTTCCGACGGAACAGATTCGCCCGTAAGCGCGGATTCCTCGCATCTCAGACTCGCGCTGTTAAGCAGACGCGCGTCCGCGGGGATAAAGTCTCCCGCTTCCAGCCGTATGATATCTCCAGGAACAAGCTCCGATGAATCGATTACGGCTTCATGTCCGCTTCGAATTACTTTCGCATGGAGAGCCGACATATTCTTCAGCGCGTCCAAGGCCTTTTCAGCTTTACTTTCCTGCATCACTCCGATTATTGCGTTTAGAATAACGATGAGAAGTATGAGAGCGGGCTCGAAAAATTCTTTCGGATTTTGCTCTCGGCATGCTATGACGAAGGAAATTACTGCTGCGGCTATTAAAATCAGTATCATGACGTCCTTGAATTGATCAAGAAAGCGAAGCCATAATGGCCTTTTTTTCTTTTCACTGAGTTTGTTCGCCCCGTATTTCCGAAGCCTTTGCGCTGCTTCTTCGTCTGAGATTCCTTTTTCAGAATCTGAAGCAAGCTCTTTTATAATATCTTCTTTTTTTATACTGTGCGGCGTCAATGTGCGGCCTCCTGAATATAAAATTATCGTTTGGTATTTTCTATTATTTTATTATTATATCAAACCTTTTTGTTAAATACAACGCATACTAAGAGATTTTTATCATATATTTGCCATGGTTGAAAAAATGGAGAGTCTATGTTAAAATACATATAACTGAAAGAATAAACGAGAGGAGAAAATAAATGAGTTTAAAAGCCGTACTATTTGATCTCGACGGAACTCTTCTTCCTATGAATCAGGATATGTTTATAAATAGTTATCTTGAATTGATAGCCGATAAATTTGCGGATAAATATGACCCTAAGACTCTCATAAAAACTATATGGGACGGCACGACGGCTATGGTCGCAAACAATGGAGAGAGGACGAATGAAGAACTGTTTTGGAGGATGTTCGGAGAAGAATTCGGAGAATCTTCTCTAAAGGACAAGCCCCTTTTCGATAAGTTTTATACGAGCGATTTTGAGTCGCTGAAAGAAAAATGCGGATACGCGGAGGAGCCCTCGAAAATCGTAGCTTTTCTCAGGAACGCCGGCGTTGCGATAGCTCTCGCTACAAATCCGATATTTCCGAGAACCGCCACGGAAAAGCGCGCGCGTTGGGCCGGACTTGAACCGTCCGATTTTAAACTTGTCACATCGTATGAAAACTCCAGGTTCTGCAAGCCTAATCCCGCGTATTATTCGGATATTGCGGAGCGCATGGGGGTTACGTGTAAAGATTGCCTGATGGTAGGCAACGACGTGTCGGACGATATGTCGGCTCGTAAAACAGGCATGACGACGTTTTTGCTGACAAATTGTCTTATAAATAGAAAGAACGAGGATATATCCGAATATCCTAACGGCGGATTTTCGGATCTTTTAAAGTATATAGAAGATCTTTTGATAAAATAAAAAACATAATAAAGATCCCGGAGATTTTCATTTCTGAATATTTCGGGATCTTTTTAGTTATTTTATTCCTTTGTTTTTTATTACAATTCGCAGTTGCCGACCGTCCGCGGGAAGGGCAGAACGTCGCGGATATTTGAGACTCCGGTCAGATACATGACGCATCTTTCAAAGCCAAGCCCGAAGCCCGCGTGGCGCGCCGAGCCGTATTTGCGAAGATCGAGATAAAAACCGTATGATTCTTCGTCAAGGTCCAGTTCCTTCATTCTTTCCGTCAGCTTGTCGATGTCGTCTTCTCTTTGAGAGCCTCCGATTATTTCTCCTATACCGGGAACAAGGCAGTCCATAGCGGCGACAGTCTTTCCGTCGTCGTTAAGTTTCATATAGAACGCTTTGATTTCCTTCGGATAGTCTGTAACGAATACAGGACGGCCGAATATTTGCTCGGTCAAATATCTCTCGTGCTCGGTTTGAAGGTCGCAGCCCCAGCTTACCTTATAGTCGAAGCTATCGTTGTGTTTTTCAAGCATTTCAATAGCTTCCGTATACGTAACTCGGCCGAAGTCCGAAGAAGCGACGTGTTCGAGACGAGCGATAAGTCCTTTATCAACAAAAGAATTGAAGAACTGCATCTCTTCCGGAGCGTTTTCCATAACGAATCGAATTATAAATTTGATCATGTCCTCCGCAAGCTGCATATCGTCAGATAGATCGGCGAAAGCAATTTCAGGTTCGATCATCCAGAACTCGGCCGCATGGCGGGTAGTGTTCGAATTTTCAGCGCGGAACGTCGGACCGAAGGTATAGATATTTCTGAACGCCATTGCGTACGTTTCGCCGTTAAGCTGACCTGATACGGTGAGGTTTGCGCTCTTACCGAAGAAGTCTCGTGAAAAATCTACGCTTCCGTCTTCATTTTTAGGAATATTGTTAACGTCCATAGTGGTGACGCGGAACATTTCTCCCGCGCCCTCGCAGTCGCTGCCAGTAATAATGGGGGTATGGACGTATACGAAATTTCTATCCTGAAAGAATTTGTGGATAGCGTAAGCGGCGAGGGATCTGACGCGGAATACCGCTTGAAAAAGGTTGGTTCGCGGGCGGAGATGAGATATGGTTCTGAGATATTCCGGGCTATGTCTTTTCTTTTGAAGCGGATAGTCCGGCGTCGACGCGCCTTCAAGAATAATTTCGTCCGCATGAATTTCAAAGGGCTGTTTAGCGTCCGGCGTAAGAACCACTTTTCCTTTTACAACAACGGCGGACCCGACGCTAAACTTACAGATGTCGGCGAAATTTGGAAGAGTATCATCGTAAACAACCTGAACGGGAGTGAAAAACGTACCGTCGGAGAGCGTGATAAAACCGAAAGTTTTCGAGTCGCGTATGCTTCTAACCCAGCCGCATACGGTAACGCAATCGCGGTTTACGCAGTCCATCTGGCGATATAAAGTTCGGAAAGATGTAAATTCCATGGGAGGCTTCCTCCAAAAAGCGTATATATAACATAATTTTTGCGTTAATTAGCATTACATTACATTTTATCACATTTTTTCCCGCGTGTAAACGGAAAAAACAAATTTTTATTTTTCTTTACCGAGATCGATTTTTTTATCAAAATGTTTCTTAACCTCCTCGTTTACTATAGACGGTTCCGCGCGGCCGGACGTAATCTTCATTACGGCGCCTACGATCGCTTTCATAGCCTGAGTTTTGCCTCGAGAAATATCGGCGACGGCCTTTGGATTAGCCTCGACCGCTTCTAAAACATATTGACTGATTTCGTCTCGATCGCTTATGATCGTAAGTCCAAGTTCTTCGGCGAGCTCCGACGCGGGCACATCCCTCTCGGAAGTTATTACGAGCAGCTTCTTTGCGGCCGCGGCGGTGATCCGGCCTTTTACATAGAGAGAAGAGATTTCCGATAGTCTCTTTGGGCTTGCGACGGACTTTTTTTCGCGCAGCAGCGGTAATACTTCGCCGATATATAGGGACGCGACAGTCTTTATTGATTCCATGGGCGCCTGCGATACGGCGAGATCAAAATATTCCGCGCTTTCTGGCGAGCAGCATATCAGTTTTGCGTCTTCTCGTCTTAGTCCAAGTTTTTCCGTATATCGGGATATCCGCTCTCTATGCAAAGTCGGCATGGATTTTAAAATATCGTTAATATAATTTTTATCTATTATGATAGGAGGCAGATTGGGTTCGATCGTATATCTGTAATCAAGAGGAGTTTCTTTGTCTCTCATGCGTTCGGTTGTTCCGTCGTCTTCTGAAAATCTTCTCGTTTCAGTACTTATTTCTTTCCCGGATAGTATCTCCTCTGTCTGACGGACAAGTTCGTAGTCAATGGCTCGTCCAAGATAATTTATGGAATTAATGTTTTTGATTTCGCATCTTGCTCCGAGAGTTTCCTCGCCCAATGGACGTACGGAAATGTTTACGTCGCATCTTAAGGAACCTTCGTTCATTTTGCAATCCGATATGCCCGCGAAAAGCAAGGTTCTCCGTAGCTCTTCTACAAACGCCATGGCTTCTTCAGAACTACGCATGTCCGGCGCTGTAACTATCTCGATGAGCGGAGCTCCGCATCTGTTGTAGTCGGCGAACGTTTCTCCGTTGCGGTTTATAAGCCGACCCGCGTCTTCTTCAAGATGTATTCGAGTAATGCGCGCGATTTTTTCAGAACCGCCGACTTCATATCTAAGTAGGCCGTCGCGGCAAAGCGGAGAGTAATATTGGGTTATTTGATATCCTTTAGGCAAGTCTGAATAATAGTAGTGCTTTCTGTCGAAGCGCGAAACGGGCGACAATTCGCAGCCGAGAGCAAGTCCCGCCGCGGCCGCGAGCTTTATCGCTTCTTGATTCAGCGAGGGCATTGTTCCGGGCATGCCGAGACAGATGGGACAAACGTTGGCGTTGGGAATATCGCCGTATTTAGCCGAGCAGGAGCAAAAGGCCTTCGTTATGGTTTTTAGCTCTACGTGTACTTCGACGCCTATAACAGGTTCGTACCCTTTGTATGATTTGATTTCAGTCATGCTTGTGAAAATATGCCCTTCTTAGAATTTGCTTTAATTTACGGCTCTGTTTAAAAGGTTTCAGATTTGCCCGAGAGGCCGCGTATCAAATAATAGAGAACGTTGATTATTTTTTAGCTATTATTATCTTCAAGAAATTTTGCGGCGCTATAAAGAGCGTTGTCTTCTCCCCTTGCAGCCATAAGCTGAACGGACGCGCCTGCAAATGGAACGGATATTGCCGGACATCCGGTCAGATTGGCGTATACTAAATTAAGATCCGCGTCGTCTTCATTATAGTACTGTCCGAAACGGTACGACGTTCGTTTGGTCGTAGGCATAATTATTACTTTATATTTTTCAAACAGCGCGTCCGTTTCAACAGCGATCTTTTTTCTCAGATCTACGGCTGTCCGATACAGAGCCGCGTCGTTAACGGACAGCGCGGCCGCTCCGAGGGCTAAACGTTCCTTTACTTCTTTTCCAAAGCATTGTCCTCGTATTTCCCGAGCGCTTGAAATATCTTTAACGGAGCTTAAATCCGCCGACTTATATTTCATACCGTCGTACCTCGCAAGGCATGAAAGAGCTTCTACGGAGCTAAGCGCGTTATAGACGCATACTGCGTAACTCTGTTCTGGCAATTCAGCCGGCTCGCATTCCGATCCTGACTCCGAAAACAGCATAGAAGCTTTACGGACCGCGTTAACTACGGCGGCTGAGCAGCCGGTTGGAATAAATACTCCCATTCTTTCGGGAATTTTTGATTCAGGAGTAGGATTTATCATATCTAAATCCCGCCTCATACTGAGATCCTTAAAATCGGCGCCTTCCATCACGGAAATAATCATAGCGTTTTCTTTTACAGTATGGGTGATTGGACATATCTGATCCATTGACGGAGCAAATTCTACAAGTCCCTGCCTGGAAATTCGTCCATACGTGGGTTTCATTGAAACAAGGGCGCACAGACCCGCGGGCTGTCGCGATGAGCCTCCCGTATCGCTGCCCAGAGAGACCGAGGCGATTTTCGCCGATACCGCAGCCGCAGAACCTGAAGATGAACCGCCCGCGATCAAATCCGGATTTAAAGGATTGCGCGTTATTCCGAAGTGAGACAAAGAACCTTCCGATCCCATAGCGAATTCGTCCATATTAGTTTTTCCTATCGGAACGCACCCGGCCGCGATAAGTCTTTCGTATGCGGTTGCGTCGTATGACGGGACAAAATACTCGAGCGCCGCCGACGCGCACGTCGTCCTTATTCCGGCGGTACAAATATTGTCTTTGACCGCTAGTGTTATTCCAGCAAGAGGAAGCCGTATTCCATTAGATATTGCTTTGTCGACTCTGTCTGCGGCCGAAATAGCTTCCCGGCGAGTAACGGTTATAAACGATCCGCAAATATCTTTTTCAGCGTTGTTTAAAGCCGTTTCGCATATTTCACGCGCGGAAATTTGCCCGCCGTTTACAACTTCGCTGACGTAATCTATACTATTATGGTTATTCACAGCGTCGATAGACATTGAAAGACACGCCTTTCCTCATTTATAATTTCCTGCGAGGACAAGTCCGCCCTCGCGTCGATTAAGCCCGTCTGAAAAATTTTCATTGTCGTTCTCTTTCTCGACGGAAATCTGTAAGCATAGCTTCGATCGTTCCAAGCGATCGTTTCGAAAAAAATTCGGCGCCGCGGGAGATGTAAAACACGGTAGTTCTCTTGATTTTACATATTCGTCGTCCGTACATAAGCGCCCGTTCGCTTTTTTGTATTGGTTTAATTTTTCGAGCGTCTTAAGCCTACTTTTAAATGAATCGCTTGAAAGCTCGCGGCCAACATTGGCTCTTACCGCGTTTTCAACCAAGGATTTCTCCGCGTCAGTTATCATTTTAGTTACCCTTTAATATCCTATATTTTACGCTCTTTTAGTAGATTTATTTCTTCGGCGTATCCTTCAAGTTCGTTTGGAGTTTCAAGGTAAAACGGTATTCCTTGTAACTTTGGATGATTTATAAGTCGTTCCATAGCGTCTAAAGGTATGTGTCCGAGCCCCAGCCTTTCATGTCGGTCTTTTGCGGCGCCTATTGGATTTTTGCTGTCGTTCAAGTGTATGGCTCGGAGACGAGATATTCCTATTACTCTATCGAATTCATCGATGACGCCGTCCGGATCTTCGGCGATTTTGTATCCGCCGTCGTGGACATGGCAGGTATCGAGACACACTCCTAAATTATCTCTGACGGAGCCGTCTGTTTTTTCAATTATTTGCGCCAGCTCTTCAAAATTTCGGCCAAGCTCCGTTCCTTTTCCGGCCATAGTTTCAAGCAGAACCTTCGTCTTCATATCTTTCCACATAATAGAGCCGAGCATTCCGGAAATATATTCGATTCCTGCTTCAACTCCTTGTCCGACGTGACAGCCAGGGTGGAAGTTGTACATTGCTCCTTCGATACTTTCAAGAAATTCGAGCTCGCCGCGCATTGATGCGGTCGTGTACTCGCGTACCGTCCGATCGGCGGAACAAGGATTATAGGTATAAGGAGCGTGGGCGAGAGGGGCGTGCATTCCGTTTTCTTTTATAAGTTCGCATAAAGCCGACACGTCGGCTGGGTCGGCCGGTTTTCCAGCGGAGCGTCCTCTTGGATTTTTTGTAAAAAACTGAAATGTGTTTCCTCCGATGGATAGGGCTCGCTTACCCATAGCGAGGTATCCGCCCGTAGTTGATAAATGGCATCCGATATAAAATATCATAGTTTTTTATCACGCCTTTCTTTGTATGTCTTAATTTTCTGCCGCGCTGAAACGCGTCGAAAAAATATTTTTACGCTATCTCGAAAATTGCATATTTTAGTCGATAAAATCAGTTTGACAAAAGCAAATTGTAATGATAAAATATTATTATCCCTACTATTTTATCATAAAATACGCCGTATTGCAAATGGCGCTTAAAAATATTCCCGCGGCGGTTGGAAGCGCGTACGCGCGCAAATTTACAGATACTTTGCCGTGAAGTTTACGCTTCAAACACAGGTGGTATGTCGACAAAAAAATCAAAACTTATGAATATACGCCGTTCTATGGATAAAATTTCCCATGCGGCGAGCGTAGTGGCCGAGGATCGCGTGTCTGTATACGCGGCGCAGGCTTCGTTTTTTATAGTTATATCGGCTATTCCGTTTATTATGCTTTTGTTTAGTCTTAGCGGTTACGTTATATCTGACAGCGTATATGATTTTATTAGTTCTTTTGGGAGTTCTCTTCCTGGACAGGTTGGCGCGCTGTTTCGCGACATACTTTCGGAGCTTGCGGAACGGCCTGCGATAAAACTGATTTCGGTTACCGCAGTCACTACCTTTTGGACGGCCTCACGCGGTATTTCCGCTGTTCGCGGGGGAGTCGCCACTGTTTATAAATCTGAGCCCGGCGGCGGTTTCATACGATCCATTGTCGTATCTTTGATTTACACCGCCGTGTTTATAGCGTTGCTCGTAGCTATGTTGGTTCTTGTCCTTTTCGGACAGCAGCTGTATTCTATTCTTGTCGATCATTTTGAATGGCTGATGCGATTTAAAGATTTTTTTAAATATAGAACGCTGTTGATATTTATTTTTCTTACCTTTTTCTTCTGTTTCTTGTATTACGCCGTGAATCGACATGGTTTTTCAGTAGAAAGAAGCTTCAAATTTCATCTGCCTGGCGCTATTGTAGCGGCTTCCGGATGGATGCTGTTTTCATATTTTTATTCTTTGTACACAGTTTATTTTTCCAGAGTATCATATATTTACGGAAGCCTTGCCGCTATTGTGCTTCTGATGTTATGGATGTATTTTTGCATGATGATTCTGCTTTTCGGCGCGGAATTTAACAAATTATGCGCTATTCGCAGAAAGAGAGAGGTTACTGCTGAAAAGATACGTAAAGCTAAGACTTTACAAAAATAGTTGTTTGCAATAACTCTATTTTACTGAGCAATTTTACTAAAGCTTTTTTCGAGAAAAAGCTGAGCAAAAAAGCTATGACGGCGTCATAAGTTTCGCGCGGGATTATGCTCTGCTGCGCTGGATTGAAGCAATACGAATCCCGCTTCGGTATCTCTTGAAGCGAAGCTTTCCTGCAGGTAAGCTCACGTTTCTCAAAATGAAGAGATTGCGCCGCTCTTCAGCGTAACTTTCGCTCCCGCAATATAAAACAGGCGCGAGGTGTTATACATGTTATACAGGCGTATACGTTAATGAAGTAACCTTAATTATCGCAAGGTTTATCGAAAAGCAAACCGTAACCATACAATACAAACGTACCGCTCTTGGAACCAAATTTGGTTGCCGCTCAACTCCACTATGCTGAGCGAACGCCTCATTTTGACATCCTTTCAAACAGCTGTTGAAGCTTGCTTCATTTCAACAAGCATACGAAAGCAGTTTGTCTGCATATTTGCAGTCAAGCTGCGGCGATTTCTTGCGATGCGAGTCTCTGTTTTCTTTGCCCTTTCAGGCCAACGGCATGAAAGGGTTCGTTCTTTCTG
>CATKFO010000067.1 GCA_949747515.1 uncultured Eubacteriales bacterium | reverse complement strand
CTCTAATAATTTTCAAACTAATATAGGCAAAACGTTCCGGATATATTCGAAAAAATACGTTTTTATAATTTTATAAATTTGGAAGGGTAAATTTTTATGATACCATTTTTATTAACGAGTAATCGTAACTCCGCTGAAAAAAACATGAAAAATTATTCGTTTTATATTGACAAAAATTATTTCATATGATATCATGTGAACATAACTCTTACTATTTCAAAAGGAGGGCTTAATAATGACTGTATTTTACGAGGTAAAAAACATATTTTAAAACTGAATAGGCGCGGATAATTTATATTTTTGCGCCGCCCTAAATAACCTTTTGCGAATACTATAACTTACGGTTGTAGCATGCTGAAAGGCGTGCTATTTTTGTATCCAAAATCAGCCGCGAGAATAGTCGAGTCGACAAATCGACAATCGGTTATTTCCGCGGTATTTTTGCGCCTATTTTTAAGTTTCAAATTAAGAAAGGAGTGGATACGGCATGATAGTATATAAATATACCCAATGCTTTAACACGTTAACGGAGGATTTTAACATTGAATTTAATAAAATATGGATTTACGCCGAGCATGGCGCTGAAAGGCGCAAACGGTATTCCTGCAAGAATAACCGCCGTTCATAAAGAACGATACGATCTGGTATGCGAGCATGGCGAAACGCACGGAAGGCTGAAAACCAAAGAATATTATGTAGAAGACGAAGCGTTTCCAACTGCCGGAGATTTTGTTATAATAAATTACAATCCTGTCGGAGACAGCAGAATTATCAAAACGCTGCCTCGAAAGACGTTCTTCTCCAGGCGAGATCCGACGCCAGGACGCGGAGAACAAGCGGTAGCGTCAAACTTTGACTATGTATTCGTCATGCAGTCGCTTAACGAAGACTTTAATATAAAAAGGCTGGAGAGATATCTAACTCTAGCATGGCAGTCCGGCGCGCTTCCGGTTGTCGTTCTGACAAAATCAGATCTTGTGGAAAACGTTGAAGATTACGTTCAAAAAGCTAAAATTTACGCTTCGGGCGCTCCCGTATTCGCCGTAAGCGCCGCAACAGGAAAGGGTTTAGACGATCTGGAAAGTTACATGGCGTCCGGAAAAACAATTGTTTTCCTCGGTTCGTCGGGAGTTGGAAAATCGAGCCTTGTGAACGCGCTTGCAGAAAAAGACGTCATGGCTGTTAACGGAATCCGTAAGGACGACGGAAAAGGACGACATACAACGACTCACAGACAACTTATCATGTTGAAAAGCGGAGCGATGATCATCGATACGCCGGGTATGCGTGAGTTGGGGATGTGGGATGTAAGCGAAGGACTTGGCGAAGCGTTCGCAGACGTGGAATCTTTACTAGGAAAATGTAAATTCAGCGACTGCAAACATCAAACCGAGCCAGGATGCGCGATAAAAGAAGCTATATCAAGCGGATATTTATCTACGGAAAGATGGGAAAGTTATATTAGACTAAAAACCGAAGCAAAATATTCGGACGACAGAAATTCATATATTCGACGCAAACAAAAGCAAAATAAGGATATTTCCAAGGCATGGAAGCAAAGAAAACGTATGAACAGAAAAGCGCGGGAGGAATAACCGATGGAACAATCGTATAAAATTCTCGACAAAATGGGCGAGCGATATTCTACGTGTTCGCTCATTCGTTCTAAGGACGGAATATCCGTATATCGCGTAAAGTCGGAAAACAAAAGCTTTATACTCAAAGTATTCCGTAAAAACGAAGACGCGAGGGAAATAAAAAATTATCGCATACTCTCGAGTTTAGGCGTTAATACTCTGCCGCTTATTAACTATACGGAAAACGCGCTGCTTATTCCCGACGTTGAGGAGAGCAAAAAATACAGACTTGGCGTTGAAAGCGATATGGACGACGAAGCGACGGCAAAATCCGTTGCAAAATGGTACAAAGAACTCCATAATAAAGGACGGAAATACCTAGCCGAAAGGAAAACGTCTTTGTATGACGAAACCGACGCGATCACATTAGATAATTTGAAGATGATAGCTGAAAAAACGGATACGATCGACAACCTTCTTTGGAAAGAAATATCCGACGGATACGATATTATCCGCAGTAAAATAGACGCTCTGCCACGCACGTTGACATACAACGATTTCAACTATACTAATCTTATTGTTGCAAGAGATTGCTCCAGCGCGTTTATGTTCGATTACAATTTGCTTGGAAAAGGAACGGCGTACGGAGACGTAAGAAATGTAACGAGTTCTCTTTCGCACAAGGCCGCTATAGCTTTTAAGCGCGAATACGATATTGGAGGACTTGATAATCAGTCGAGCGCAGACGATTTTACAGCTCCTCTCGTCGCGTTGTATAACGCCTGTAAACGCAATAATTTTCCGTCTTGGGCCGCGGTGGCTCTTGAAAAATTAAAGAACGGAGATATAATGAAAAGTCTTAATAAATGGTTAAACACGGAGGTATAAATTATGGGATTTCATTATAATTGGATAGATGCAAGCGAATATACGATGGATTGCTTTCTGCTTTTCGATCGCTGGGTTCTTCGCTATATTTTCAACGACTGCGGTTATTATGACGGCGATTACATAACCGACATGGCGAAAGCCTTATACAGATATCCGCACATAGATTCATTTTGCCGATGCAAGGCTCCCGAATGCAGCGATTTCCTTGACAAGGTTCGCGGCATTTCATGCGGCGACTGGACTGATGCGGAAATGCGGGCGGCGGAGACGGCTATACTGCAAACTCATGAAACCTTCGTAGTTTACGCGTATCCTAAGGTTATGAACCAGGTAAATTACATACGAAACTGGGATTTAAAACATCTATACGATCTCGTCGACTTAGAAAATAAGGTTGTTCTGGACGTCGGAGCAGGAACCGGAAGACTCTCATTCGCGGCTGCGAAAAAGGCAAAGCGCGTTTATGCCAGCGAGCCCTGCGATCAGCTCCGTGAATATATGAGAGATAGAATAAAAAGCGAAGGCTTAAAAAATATGAAAGTTTTGGATGGAGAGGCAGTCTGCCTTCCATATGAAAACGATACGTTTGACGTCGTCCTCAGCGGACATGTAATAGGAGATAATTATGAAGAAGAACTTGCCGAAATGACTCGCGTCGTAAAAAACGGCGGATGGATAATAGACTGCGGCGGCGACGATGAGTTCAAGCGAAGCGGTCCCGACAGCGAGATGGTATCGCGCGGATTTGAATGGTTCAGCCATGAAAGCATTGAAGGCGGAATTATATATGATTACAGAAAGCAAGTCGTAAAATAACTCGTAAAATGGAGGCGTATTGATGAAGTACAAAGTTATTCCTATAAGCAGCGATCATATTTCTTTTATTGATTCTCTGCTTAAACAAAGCGACGATGTTATTCATGGAGGAAGGATATCTTACGAGGAATGGTACGACTGCCTAGTTGGAAATCCTGATCCATATGAAATAAATTTTATTATTACAGCAGGCGACGAAAACGCGGCTTGGATAAAGCTAAACGGGCTGAACTCAGATGATATATGGATATCAATGTTAATCGTTGCAAAAGAGTACCGTCGGATGGGAACAGGCGATTTTTGCATACGATTCGCAGAAAATTTTGCTCGCAGAAAAGGTAAAAAAGCTATACGAATACAAACCACTGAGGATAACTTAACGGCGACAAAATTTTATTTGAAACAAGGGTATAAACTTGAAAAGAATATTCGTTATGCGGTCGGCGACGGAGTCGTCAGAAACGGTTTTCAGTTTAAAAAAGATTTGGAGGCGAAATATTGAATCGTAGTCTTATAGAACAAAATTATAATTTAATCGTAAAAGATATAAGGCTGCTTGACAGCCACTTTGGCACAAAAATTTATCTTGTCGTCGCAGACGTCGGCAGATATATAGTTAAAGAAGCGCCTTTGTATATCGAAAATCTAAACAACGAGGGATATATTGCCGAGTATCTTTTTACTCATGGACTTAAGGTCGCGCGATTTCTAAAAACTAAAGAAGGCTCATATGTTGTCAGAACTCCAGAAGTTCAGTTTACAGTTCAGGAATATATTGAAGGGGAAACCTTACCGGTGAACGGAGCCCCCGAATGGCTCATGAAAAAGTCGGCGGAGTTTCTCGGTAAGGCGACGTTATTGCTAAGCGGCTATAAAGAATTACCGACGCGGTTTGGCAAAGAATTTTTTTCGGCCAAAACAGCTATAAATAAAAAACAGCTATATATGAATGAGCTTGTTTATATCAACAGTGTAGAAAAAGTAAAAACAGCGCATATTTGGGAAGAACAAATAAGACATCTAAATAAAATCTCGGAGTTTTGCATTGATACCGATAGATTGACATATGCAAACTCTCACGGCGACTATCATATCGGTCAGTTTATCGTAAAAAATTGCGATATTACCGTAGTGGATTGGTCTTCCGCTTGCCGCTTTCCAATATGTCTCGACGTCGTTACCTCATACGTGTTTGCATGCCCGTCCTGCGCGGAAGGCGTTATTGACGCTGAAGGATTAAAAAACTATATTCAGCGCTATTCAAAATATTTTCCTATCTCCAAGTACGATGTTAAAACAATGCCGTACGTATTGTATTTTTGGCACTGCGTATGTAATTATCGACCCGACGAGCTTGAAACTATCGCCGAAAGCTATAAACCGATTGCAAAACTAATAAATAATCTGCTTAACTGGCTTTATATTCATGTAGATGAACTGTCAAATGAGCTTGCAGGCAAATTTGAACAAGATTGAAGCAAAAAACGCCTTATTGTATAAAAAATAGTTTATTATTTAAGTTAAATTACAACCGTTTTAAGCAATGAATCATAAAAAATTCTGACGCTCAGAAAAAGAAGCGTCAGAATTTTTTATGTAAATATATTTACAAGTCGTTAAAAGCTACTCCTACATATTCAAAAGCATCCCTACTATTTCAGTTTTAGGAGAAGAATATTCAAACCGGCTCCGATATAGTACGCGCGTACCTCTAACTGTTAATAAAGTTATTCGCTTTTTTCAAAATATTTTTTATTCCATCAAATTGTAATAAATTCGTTGCTTCTTCAAAACTAATCAATTTTGCGCACAGCAATTCTTCTTTCTGATAGATAATAGTCTGGTCGGTATATTCGGCTAAAAAATATACGATTTGTTTAATCGCGCCTTCCTTTCCGGGTATAGGATGCTCGTCAATTTCTCTGAATCCGTCGAGCAGTCTAGGAGTAATTCCCACTTCCTCATATATTTCTCGAACAGCGGTTTGCTCTTCCATTTCTCCATCCTCCGTATGTCCCTTAGGAAAGCCAAAAATTCCTCCGATATTTTGAATTACGAGATATAAAATACAACCGTTTCCACGCGTATAGACAATTGCTCCGCACGATTTTTCATATGTTAAATCCATTTTGTCCTCCATTGGCGTTTATGGAATAATCATGACACTAAGCGTTAAATTTATGCCCGCCCCAAATTTAACGAGATAATAGTATCTCATTTTTTCTTAAGGGTAATCGAATGAAAAATATCCGTTCCAAGGTCAAGCGTTTCAAAACTAACGATAGTAAAATAATCTTTTAATACCTCCTTTAAGTATTTATCAGAATAAAATGAAAAAAACCTTGGCGCGTCGGAAATATCTCTTTTCACAAACTCTGTTTCGATATTCTCTCCTCCATACAGACCTATATAAAGCGCGCCGTTATTATTTAAAGATAAATCTATCTCTTTAAGAACTTTTGGTAAGTCGGTTCTTGGCACGTGAAGAAGAGTATTTAAAGCGTATATGCAATCAAACTTTTTATTTAAAGACGATAAATTATAAAAATCAAGTTCATACGCCTCAATTCCTTTTTCCCTGCACCTATCCGCCATCTCACGCGATATGTCTACGGCGGTGACCAATACCCTTATTCATAAAAAACAAGCTGTCATATCCGGGGCCTGCTCCAATCTCAAGCAAAGTTTTTTTATTTTCCAGCTCTATAAGGCTATAAAATTTTTCTCTGACTTTGGTTTTCCACTCGGCTCTCTCATGTTTGCCGTCTCTAATCTCCGCCTCTTCATTATAATATCTTTTTATATTTTCTTTAGAAAAATTTCTATGCATATATGCACACGCTCCTAAACTAATTTTATTGTTTTTATTCACAGCATTATTTAAGGCGCTTTCTCATGACGATTCCCTTATCAGTCTCATAATAAATATTAAATCCTCTTCTTTTATACATATCAATATACCCGCAGAAGTGAGAAGACTTATAATCTGATTTTTTATATGGATACGCTTCTACAAAATCAAATCCGTCGTGAAGCGCGTCTTCGCATACCTGGTCTAATAATAATCCTGCTATTCCCTTTTTTCTCATTTCCGGAGCTATCATAAAACAGAAGACCGATTTTACTTTTATTCCTGAATGTATATCGTCTAATGGAACATAATCCATGTATCGCCGCCAGCTTATACAGTTAAGACAATTCGCTTTAGTATTGGAATTGCACCATCCTACAATTTTTCCGTCGTTATACGCAAGATAACCTTGAATAACATTTTCTCTGACATACTGCAAAGCATAAAGCCTTCTCTTCTCTGCCGTTGAAAAATCCTTTCCTTCCGCTTCATCGCCGCCCCAGCAAACACAGTAACATTTATGTTCGTTTACATTATCGTCATGCGGAGTAATATCAAAAAATTCCGCATAATCTTCAGCAAGCTCCGGTTTTAGTCGGCAAATTTCGATATTCACGATATACCTCCATACGTATAACAGTTTACAAGATTATTATAACATAAGTCAATTTCTAAAACAATATATTTACTTTCATATTCATTTTAATTATGGAAACAACAAATTTGAGAAAATAAAAAAGAAACGACAACTTTCTTTAAAAAATCACCGTTTCTTTTTTTATTCGCGCCTGGGGGGATTCGAACCCACGACCTACCGGTTCGTAGCCGGGCACTCTATCCACTGAGCTACAAGCGCGTATCAAATTAATCAATTGCTCTCAATCGAGTGCTTATATATAATACCACAAAATCTTAGATTTGTCAATACATAATTTAAGTTTTTCAAAAAATTATATTTTTCGATATCGTTTAAATTATATATAATTCATATACTCTGTAATACGTCAGTTTGTCTCCTCATTGTCAACATGTTTCGGCGGGACTACAGATATAAGCGGAGCTCCTCCAGCCGCCGAGGTAATTTCGGCTATAAGAAGCGTAGTTCGAGCGTTGAGTTCCGCAAGTATGTTTGGAAAACTACGCGTAAACTCATTCACAATATTTACGCTTTTCCAATCCACGCCGTCGTCTTTCTCAGGATCAAACTTTGATAAGTCGAAAGCAAGAAAGACTCCAAAAGACACGGAAAGGGTAAACATTGACTCAGGCTCAAAATTCAGCCGTCTATTAAAAATAATTTTTACACCGGCAGGAGCCAAAAGCTGGGCTACTACAGTATCGCGGCAACCAAGTCTGCGAGATTGAGACTGTTGCGGCGAAGAAACAGTCTCATAATTTATATTTTCAAGAAATATTCTTCTATCCGGTTTAAAATACTGAGCAAAATTTTCCATATTTCGCCACCTAACAAATAAAAAAGCCCCGCAATGCCGTCAAGCGAAGAAGAAACCCTGCTCATGCAAGGACGGGGCCCTCTCGTCCGGTTCGTGCTCCCAGCGTCCGTTCGCCGCGGAAGCCTTACGGCAATGGCGGCGGCGGGAGGTCTGCATCCTCACGGACGAAGCCCGGGCTCCTTTTTACTCTTTGTGGGTTTTTATCGCCTGATTATCGAACATCGCAGGGAAAATCTTATCGTTTATTCCTTATTATCTTCCTCGTCGTCGTACAGAATCGTGGCGAATTCGTCGTCGAAAATATCCGCAATACGATCGAACTCCTCGTCTTCTTCAATTGTTTCAAGGATCGGCTCCCCGTCTTCGTCGACTCCGCTTCTGAGAATTACGTATTCGTCGCTCTCTTCTTCTCCGTCCTCGTTAACGGGAATCATCGCCTTATACTCCACGCCCTCGACTTCAAGGGAAGCCAGAAGCATAAAGTTAAGTTCGTTTCCATCCTCGTCGGTCAGCGTAAAGATCTCGGGATCGAATGTTTCGTTGTTATCCATGATTTTCTCCGTTCAAATATGCATCCGATTTGCCTGTTTTCAATGTATATATATTTTATAACAAATAGTCCAAAATGTCAAGACATATTTCACATTCCAAGCAATATTCCCGGGGAATAAAAGTAAAAATGCGCTTAATTCTGTTTTTGTACCGTCTTATATTCATCGTGAAACTTAAAGTAAGGGCATCCTCCGCGAGACAACGACGGCGACCGAAACGCTTCGTCCTCATCAACGTCAGCCCAACATAGCATTTCTCCCGAACCGTCTTCGGCTTCGTCGTAAAATTCGCATTCAGAGCAAAGAAACGCTTCTGTAAAAATTCCCCTCATTAGTTTCTCCTTTTCATAATTTCTAAATTTATAGGAGCGGCGTAAGCCGCTCCTATTATGCGTCTTAATTTCAGTTAGGAACCTCAATAGAGAAGTAATAATAGCGCTCTGTTTTATCATAATCCGCGAATACTACTGAAATTGTTCCGTCAAGGTCGGAATAATTTCTTCCCGTAGCGATTATAACCTTATCGCTCCGTTTGAAAACTTCTCCGGTTTCCGGATTTTTTATATCGTACGGATCAATCGTACGCGTAAAGTTTATACCGTCCTCGGATTCCCATACCTCAAGTTTAAGCGTACTTATGTTAAGAGACGTAACAAGAAGATAGAATTTTCCTCCCGCTCCCTGCGTCAGATTCAATGTATACGACTTACTGCCTTCGGCGGGAGCAAACGTATCGCGGTAAATTTCTTTAAGATCTTTATCGTAAATTACATGATAATTTGTTTTTTTCGTGCCGATTGAATGAAGATACAAAACATGAAGATTTCCAGCGTCGTCCAGATACGTGCAGCCTCCAGCATAATGCTTAGTGTTCTGAAGTTTAGCTTTAGTTCCATTCGCATTCATATTATTAGCGTAATCAGGCTCGACTATAGGAGTGATAGTCGCCGTACTCACATCCGTCGGATCAGGAATATGAACTATGTACAAAGCGTCCCATATATAGCTCGAGTCGTTGACAGCCATCGGTATATCGTAGTAATCAGCCAAATATTTCGCCTCTATAGCTCTCTGCGCTACTAGGACAAGTCCTCCGTCTTCATCGACATAGCAGTTCATATATCCAAGTCTCCATGAAGACTTAAACGTATTGCATCCGTTAATCCACTCGTGTTTGTTTACATCATAAGTAAATATCGCCATATAGCTTTCGGGCATACCGCCGTTAGACAGGAAATACATGAGTCCTCTGTCCCTGTCGAATAGAGGCTGAGAATATCCGTATCCGCCGGTGTAATATTCAGGCCATCCGTATTCGTAATCTGCCAAAAGCTTTGACTCTCTGACGGTATCGGTCTTAGAGTCGAGCTCATATATGGCGAGCCATGCTCCTTCGTCGTTGAGCCCCGCGTCTAGATACTTTTCCTTATCGTCCGCAGTAATCGCCACATAAAACATTCCGCCATCTCCAGCGATTATATTCGGCGCCGCGCACATTGTTCTCGGATATTCGAACGAGTATATCTTTTTTACTCCCGTCGACTCTATTTTATAGATAGAACCCTTCATCCAATAGAAAAAATCGCTGTAATTGCTCCCCTCCGGGTGTTTCTCGTCATAACGCATATCGTCGAGGAACACCATATACGTTCCGTACTCGTTTCGCGCTATTCTCGTTTCGTGACCTCCGTGATAGCCGAGAGACTCGTTCGCCAGATACCCTCCCACGTCGATTACGTTTGATATCTTTATCCCGTCCTGCTCGTACACAACGCCTATATTATCGGGAGTAGGATCAGTTCTGTCGTCAGGTCTCGACACCGTTATTTTCAGCATTCTAACCTCGTTTATCGGATCTTCTCCGTCTCTTTTAAACGTCGTTTTTATTTCCAACCCTGCCGACGATCCGGGCTCAAGATTGTTTCTAAGCTCCGCTAAATCCTCGAAATTCTCGACTGAAACTGCGAACTTACCTCCTGTTTCCCTAGATATAAACGCCTCGAACAAGTCCTTCCTCATTCTTCCAGTATAGCTATATTCACTCCCGTTTTCAGGAATATATTTTCTATAGTCTACGTTTTTCTCAAGAATTACGGTATAGTTTCTCCTTACGTTTTCAGCTCCGCTCTTTGCAAATACGACTTTTACCGATATCTTCGCTTCGTCTCCATCTCTAAGTTCATCCGCCGCTTTCTTAACATCCGCAAAGTTTTCGATGTTCATATTTTCCGATTCATGCTTCTCGTCCGCCTGCTCTCTAAGCCATTCCGCAAATACCTGCTCAGACGCGAACTCACCATTGTACGCAAAGCAGAACTCCGTTCCGTCTGCTTTTACGTCTATAGTTTTTTTATCGCCAGATTCGTTTATATACTTTATAAGTCTCGCCGCCACGGTCGCTACTTCGGCTCTCGTAGTCGTCGATTCGGGCCGGAAGTTTCCTCCGTCTCCGTTCATAAGTCCAGTAACTCTTACAGCTTCGACATACTCTTTTGCCCACTCGGGTATCAAGCCCTCGTCCGCAAATTTTTTAACAGCGTTTTCATCTTTCAGTTCCAGCTTCATATATTCGAGAAAACGAGTAAAGAACGCCGCCAGCTCTTGCCGGAGAACCGGATCTTCAGCTCTAAACGTATTGTCGTCGTAACCTTTTACAAGCCCGGACTTAACTCCCCAGCCTACGTACTTCGAGTACCATTCGTTTCCATTGATATCGGAGAATTCGGAAGCCTTGTCTTCATCTCCAGCCGGGTCTGCCCCAGCAAGGCGCGACAGCACCGTTACCGTCTGCGCTCTCGTAAGCTTTGCGTCAGGATCAAAGATCGTAGGTTCCTTTCCATCGATTATCCCGTATTCATACGCGGTCTTCACATACGGATAATACCAATTCTTTTCCGGCACGTCCGAAAACGGAAGGTCGCCCTCGGCGTATACGTTCGCTCCCGTAAGCGCAGCGGACGTTACCATTACGGCAGACATTATTAGGCTGATAACTCTTTTTTTCATGCTATGTCTCCTTTTTGCATTGTTTTTTAATAGCGAGAAAAATCAAAAATTGATATAAAAAACATCTCAAAACCTGCATAGTATATATGTACAAGTTGATTATACTATATGATAGTCTTTTCTGTCAAGCATAATAATCAAATTGCAAATAATATTAACTTACTTATTTATAAACTAATCTATTTTTCATATAAAATTACGATCTCATTCTAATAAGCAAACATATTTGAAAATATAAAAAACGAACGCAGAGCTCGTCCGAGCAAACTGCGTCCGTAAAACTTTATTATGCGCGAGTTATTTTTATAAGTTCCATCTGACCGGGAGCCAACCATATTTCGCCTGAGGAAATAGGGCCGTTCGTTCCTTCGCGTTTGCAAAGTTCATTATATGAATTTCCGTTAAATCGAACTATTCCCGCTTCGGCAACCTTATCGGAGAAGCCAAGAGCAAACGTACACGAGGTCGTCTGATTAGTATTAACTATCGCCGCGTAATCAGAGCCGTCTTCATCTTTAAAGAAGCTTAGTATACCGTTCGGACACACCGCTCTGTCGATAAGTTCCGACGCGCCTTCAAGGAAGTAATGATAGCCGCCGTAAGCAATACCGACTCCGTAGCTTTCAACATGATTAAGACGCCCCATTATTTCTCCGTGGTGAATGTTGAAGCGTTTCTGAACTCTCGCAAGATCGTAGTAACGCTGCGTTTTTTCGCCGAATTCATCTATAGGCGAGCCCCAAAGATCTGGAGCGACCAGCTTATCGTAAAAACGGAACCAAACGATCGCCTTACATCCGCAAGCGACGGCAGTGTTTATCTGCCACTGGAAATCGTACTCCGTCGGTATTCTATATCCGTAATGAGCGCTGGAAAGAAGACTGGACCATATTTCAACGCCCGTCTCCTTAGCTCCTTTCATAAATTCGCGAATGTTATAAAAATGTTCGTCAATACCGATTCCGTTCGGGAGAAGCTGAGAATATGTTCCGTAGCCCAAAACGTCCGTCTTTGTATATTCCGTAAATTCTTTCATCCACTGCTGAAGTGATTTTTCTCCCTTTAGAAGCATACGCTCCGTGCGCTCTATAGAGCCCATATTGCAGTATACCGGCATGTCTCCAGCAATTTCCTTAAGTATCTTAACGCCGCCGAAATAAGCCTTGTTCATTTCGCTGCTCGGCTCCTCGCCTACGTAATATCCGAAAGACGCGGGATGTTTGCCGAATTTTTCATGAATTCTGACGCACTCGCGTCTATACTCTTCCTCTCCCAGATCGTATCTGTCGAGAAACACGTCGTATATCTGAAGTATCATCTTAACGCCGAGCTTTTCAGCCTCGTCCAACATTCTGATAAACGCGTCGCAGTCGTCGATTTTGGTATCGAAGCGAGGCGTAACGGGATGCGTCATACCGCAGTCCGCCCAATCCTTGAGCATTTCCGGCTTGTAGTCGCAAAAATCGACATAATTCCAAAAAGTTAGTTTGATTTTTTCCGTCATTTGCATTACTCCTTGATCCTCCGCGATCAAATACTCCGCGGCGGTTTTGTTTTTCTTTCCAATTATATCATACTCAAGCTTCGTTGGCAATAAATTATTTTTATTTGGCCGTAATTGTTTTTGACGCAAATGCGATTATGTACCGATCCCGCATATTTTTACATTATATGTGTTGACAATTTTATCCGCGGCGCTTATACTTATTTTAATGTACGACATAATATATGGTATAAAGTATCGATTTTCAATTTTATTATCGATCCCCGACACGCGCGGCTCTCAACGGAATAAAAAGCTATTTACCACGCCTTTATCTCCAGCGTAACCTAATATAATAAGGAAGAATAATAATGAATTTTAAAAAATTTACAGCGTTTATTATTTCCGCCGTTCTGTTCTCCTCTCTTCTGCTTACATCCTGCGAAAAAAAGAGCGGTCTGTCGGTCGGAAAATATGAAGTACCGTACGACGTGTTAAGATACCTTTCAGTAAACGCTCGCGGCGACGTCGAAAAGAACTACGGCGATGGAGTATGGACCTCTACAAACTCAGAGGCGGCGAAGGAAGAGCTAGAAAAAGAAGTTTTCGGATATCTCTCAGAACTTTACGCTATAATTTCGCTTGCCGAAAAATATGAACTTGAGTCCGACTCAAGCGTTGTTAAGGAACGCTTTGAAGCGGAAAAGAAGCTGTATATGGATAACCTAGGCGGAGAAAAAGAGTTTGAAGAGGCTCTGGAAAAGCAGAGCCTTAGCGAAGACGCATACGAGTTTATTACCGTTAATACGATTCTTCAGGAAGAAACTTATTATGCGCTGACAAGTGAAAAAATCGCCGACGACAGCCGCGAATCTTTAACAAAAGTATTTCTAAACGGCGCGGCGGCGAGAATTAAACAGCTTGTAATACCGATAAACGCCGATAACGCAGAGAAAACGGCTAACGACGCGGCCTCAAGAGCCGCTGAAGGCGAAAATTTTGAAAATCTTATCGAAGAGTATCGAGAACTCCGTATGCAGAACGCGTCCGAATATGTAAACGAAAACGCAGTAATTTTCCGGGGACTTGTACACAAAGAACTTGAGGAAACCGCGTTCGAACTTGAAACCGAGCAGACAAGCGGAGTTATTAAAACAGATTCCGGATACGTCGTAATAAAAAAATATCCGTTGGACGAAGAATTTGTTTCGTCTCACTTTGACGAAATGAAAGAAAACTACATGCAGTCTTTAATGTATACGGAACTGGAAAAAGAAAAGGAATCTCTAGAGATAAAAAAGAACGGCGATTTTTCAAAGCTTGAACTCTATAAAATCGACTGATTTTTAGTCTTGGAAAGGACAGAGGATGAGAAAACGCAGAAGGCTATCCGCCGGCTATCGCTCGGGATACCCGAACGTAAAGAAAAAAAAGTATAAAAAACTTCTTATCAGAACCGCTTTTGTTATCATAGCGGCTGCCGTAATAACAGGCCTTGCAATTCTTCTCGGCACGCATCTGAATAAAAGAGCCGAAAGCGCGATTTCTCGTACCGTACATGGTATCGGAAGCATAGATACGGAAAGCGAAACGCAGGAGCAAAAGCCTGCCGATCCGTATCAGGAGGGAGTAAAAAGCTCATCGAACGCAAAAACGCTGAAAGTAATCGCCGCAGATATCTCTATTACAGACAACCGCGTCGAAGATATCGAAAATCAAATCCACGATCTTTCAGACAAATATAACGCCGTATCCATAAGATTAACCGAATCCGGACGACTTGTTTACGTTTCGCCGGCGGTTCTCGACTACGCGCGGCTTCCCGCAGACGCGGTAAGTCCGGTTACGCAAAGTCAATCGCAGACGCCTCAATATCCTCAAACCTCCGACGATGGCGACGGAAACGATGAAAAACCATTTACCGACCCATACGAAAATCTTAAGGCCGCCGTATCAGCGGCGAAGAATAAAAATTTGAGGGTATGCGCTTTATATTCTACATCCGTGCTTTCGTCCTATGAAACCGAAGATATAAACGCGTCGTCCGACGCCAAAACGCTTGACGGCATAATTATTAAAGAGCTTGCTTCGCTTGGATTTGACGAGGTAATAATCGACGGCCTTGCGGAGGAAGACGAAGGTATCTCCAATGAAAAAACGTCGGCTATTATTTCATATTTTGCAAATCTAAGAAAAAGCGCTGGAGAAATAGACATAGGCGTCGTATTGCCGTATTCAATATACGTAGACGCTCCGTCGGCGGGAGATATAAATAAGCTGTCGGAATACGCTGACGTTCTCGCTATAAAAATCGGCTCCAACGCAAATGGAGCCGACGACGCGTATCAAGCGATATACGACTTATGTTATCCTCTAAAAGGCAATTTCAGCGCGTACAATATACGAGGAATTATATTAGATTCGACTCCTGAAAACGCTGAAGCGTCGTACGCGGCTCTTAAAAATCTCGCCGATGTAAGCGCGCAGTTTTCCGTATATGTAAAAAATCCGTCGTATTCACAGAACGGTTCAAACGGAAATCAGCCCGACGCCGACGGCGGGACCTCAAATCCAAACGCTCTCACTGGAAACGACTACTCGGGCGACGTCGGCGGAGGCAACGAAACATGACGACGTCAGATAAACTGTCCGCGCCTCATGCGACGCTTGACCGCGACGGAAAAATTATCGATATACTGCCGTCGGCCGAGCCTTGTCTGAGCGTAAGTTCAGTCAAGGCTCTTCTTACCGACAAACTGACTGACGGAGATCGAGAAAAATTACTAAATATTTGTTCGTCGGGAGCGGGAACGGCGCTATTCGACGTTAGGATGCGCGGATATGGAAAATGCCTTGCAGTAGGGATTAAGAGCGAAGGCGACTCTTTCTGCGAGCTGTATTTTCTCTCTAACGGTGAAAACGCCGACTTTATCCGTAGCCCTTTCTTTAAAAATTTTCTCTCAAAAAACGCTTTAGAAATTCTTTCGGCGTTCAACACGAATCTTTCAGAATATCTTACGCCCGTAAGCGCAGAGGAGCTTCTTTCTCCGGATACTCCCTCCTCTTCCCTGTCAAGCGTCGACGTTATTATCGAAGCCGTCATAACCAAGCTGTCGAAACATCCCGAGACATTTTCTTCGCGCGTTGAAATTGATCCCCAAAAGGAAGATTATCGTTCGGCTCAGACTGAAGCCCTTCCGTTTGCCGTTCTGCTTACGCTGCTGCTTTCAGTTCTTGACTCCGCGTCGTCAAACGGAATTATCAGTCTTCAGTCTAACAGATATGCAAACAGCTATGAAATTACTATGAAAACAAAATCGTCGATTCAATCGGCCGGAACTTTATCAACAGATGTTTTGTCTCTTGCAAGCGATATTCCGGGCAGTTACTCCAAATTGTCGCTTGCAGCGTATGTATCGGCTATATTTGGAATGCGAATAACTGTAAAGAGGGAGCTTGCCGATGATCTTCTATCCGTTTCATTTGGGAAAATACGCGATTTTCTTCCTCCCACGGAATTCAAGTGCAACGACGGCCTGCGCGTAGTGGACGCGGTTTCCGACGCTTCCCTGCTCCTTTTAAATTTAATCGTCACCCCGCCAGCAGAAGAAGCGCAAGCAGAACAATAATATCGTCTTTTACACCGTCCGCGCTTAAAATAAAAATAATCGTAAGTATAAGCGCTTCTTCGCTTCCGATTTTAAACCATTCGGGGAATTTTGGTTTTGCGTTATCACACGTATTTTTCTCGTTATCTTGCCGATCAATCCCGCAGTCATAGTCGTCCTTCGATAAATCTTTGCTTTCGTATTCGATCTGATGGCGAGCGCCCATATCTAAATCTTCGTTTATAAAAAGATCGTCCGAATTATTCGAGTCTTGGATCGCATTAGTATCGCGATATGAACGTCTATCGGAGTATCTGTTTTTTTCTGCAAATTTTTCGTCGCGCGCCGCGTCGCTGGCTTTCTCTCCTCTACGGCTTCTAAACCGACTGCCGTCGTATCGAGGAGGAATGTTATATCTATATATTTCGTATTCTTCTTCAGTCATTCCTTCCTCTCTATAATATTCTCGGTTATCTCTGCCGTTTCTGCTGTACATATTCTGTTACCTCACTGCTTTCCGCCTGCAAAAAGGTCAAATATTCCGGTCATTTTTGACAGCGACGTTACCGTATCGATCATCTCCTGCCTTGGCGCGCTGAGATACGGCTTAAGAGCGGCCAAAAGCCTGTTTCTCTTTTCCGTATCCGCGTTGCTGCCTCCCGACATTTTACCCTTCATCAGCGGGCTTAAAGCGGAAATTATCTCCGGAAGCTTATCTGACGCCGATTCATTGGAAGTTTCCGTTTTTTCATGCTCCTCCCCGTCTCTTTTAACGTTTCCGTCCTCTGGCGCGGAGCTGTTTCCTTTAAGATTTTTAATAAGATTCTTAACTTCGTCGTTCTCAGAAAGACTCTTCATTATTTTTTCGAGATCCGGCATGCCGTCCATTTTATATACCTCCTTATTTCTTTCCCGCTTTGTATACGTCGATTAACTTTGTCGCGCGTTCAATGTCTCCGTCGGTAACTTCCTTGAAAAGAGAACGCAGTCCTTTTATTGCCGCCGCGTCCGGCTTTCCTTCTCCAAGGGGATTTCCAGACGTAGCGGCTATCACTCTCACCATCTGCGCCAATTTATCGTCTGAAAGATTCATCAAAGCGTCGATCGTCTTCTTGTCTATCTTCATCATAGTCGTCTCCATTCTTCCGCATATACGAAAATATACGGACGTAAAATAAACGTTTTCTTTTCACACGAGACTCGCCGAGTCTTTATGAAAAGTCATACTAATGTCATGATATGCGGAAGGCGCGACTAACGACACAGTTTTTTTATTTTAAATTAAAAAGAGAGCAATATTATGAAAATACTCGTTTTTTCCGATTCCCACGGCGCGTATGAAAATATAAATAAAGCAGTCGAGGAACATGAAGCAAATACTAATCTTATAATACATCTCGGAGACGGAAAAGACGATATGGATTATGTTTCGTCGTTTTTTCCACAAATTCCATGCATATCGTTAAACGGTAACAGAGAAAGTTATAAAGACGATTCGAGAATCGTTGACCTCGAAGGAATTAAGGCTCTCTGTATGCATGGACACTGTCACGGAGTTAAATCTTCAAGGATTCGCGCCGTTTACGCGGCCCTTGAAAAGGAAGCCTCGATAGTCCTTTACGGACACACTCACATTCAGGATAACTCTTCCTTCATCACGGCCGATGGAAAAAAAGTTCGCCTGTTTAATCCCGGATCAATTGGATTTGGATCTTCTCCAAGCTACGGCATTATCAATATATCAAACGGACATATCGTTCTGCGCCACAATAACCTATAAAATTACGAGCTCTGCTATTCGCAGTTACTGTACGTCTTCATAAGTCGACAAATTACGCGGTTTAGCTGGAGATATTTTCCAAATTTGCTCGGAAATTTTTGGTAATATTTTCTTTCTTTGAGATATTGAAATAATTAGTAAAATATGGTAAAATATATGTGTCATAAAAAATCAAAAGAAACAGATAAATGAAAGGACAGGCACGGAAAATGAGCAAGGATATTCGAGTACTTATAGTTGATGAAAACAGTGAAACGAGAAAACATATTAAAGAAGCTCTAAAAATCCGAGGATTCCGCGCGGCGGAGGAAGCGGAGAACGGCGACTCAGCCCTTCAAATGATTAAAAGCGGAGGCTACGACGTGGTAATATGCGACGCTTGGCTCGGCAGCATGGACGGAGTTACGTTAATAAAACGATCCGGAGAAGTTTCCGCTTCAAAACCCGCGTTCATTCTCATATCTCAAATGGCAAGTCAAAATCTTTTTGCCGACGCGAACAGGGCCGGAGCCGATCTGTGCCTTACCAAACCGGTAGACTACTCTTCTCTTGGAGATCAAATCGAGACTATTTGCCGCAACAGAGGTTTTATGAGAGGCCTTAAGGAAAGCGTCGACGCGAACGACGGCTCCATACCTTCCGACATTGAAACTCAGGTTACAAAAATAATTCATCAAATCGGAGTTCCCGCTCATATAAAAGGGTATCAATATCTGCGCACAGCGATTCTTATGACTATTTCTGACAGCAATATAATAAATTCAGTAACAAAGGTTCTTTATCCGTCGGTAGCAAAGCAGTACCAAACAACCACGTCGAGAGTAGAGCGAGCCATACGACACGCTATTGAAGTAGCGTGGGACAGGGGAGATATCGACACTCTTAACTCATATTTCGGATATACTATACAGAATAACAGAGGAAAGCCAACAAATTCAGAATTCATCGCCATGATCGCCGACAATCTCAGATTGAAATATAAGATAAGATAAATTTATATTTGTGGTAAATTAATATACAAAAATAATCGCGGCCGGATATTAGCTCCGACCGCGATTTATTTAATTTTATTCCGCTGCTTTATCTATTATTTTTAAATTCTCTGGAAGTATTCCGGCCGCCTCGTACACGATTTCACTGATCTGCGCGGTTTCGCCTGGAGTAAGAGTATCGCTCTTTACTATTACGTTGGCGCGGTCTCCGCTGAGTACGGCGACGCACTCTTCAAATCCTTTAGCTTTTACCATCGCTTCTATGTTTCCCTCTCTCTCAATGTCAAGGGCTATTTGGTTTATGTCTTTCAGCGCCGCTTCTTTAGCGTCGGCCATAGCGTTCTCGTTTTCAGTAACCTCAAGGAGAACCTCCATAGCCTCGTCTCTCGCCTGTTGACGTCCTAAAGAGACGGAAGCGAAATATTCGCCGACGTTATTAGTATCCGCGTTAGCTCCGGCTGCGTCGGCGCCGTCGTCGTTGTTTACTTCGTCTCCGATTCCATTAAGATCAATGGCAAGGCCGCTTGGCTTCAGCTCTTCTTTCGCGTCGTCTCCGCGGAACAGTATTACGTTGAGCACAACCGCGCAAGCGATAAGTACGACGGCGCAAATAGCCGTAGCTCCTCTCCGACCTAACTTTTTCGTCATGTCTACCGCTTTTTTCCACAAGCCTTTGATTTTCTCTTTTAAATCCATTTCATGCCTCCGTTCTGCCGCCGTAGCTCCGGCGGTGATAAAATAGTTGATGTTAAATAATATGATTCGTGTGCGAAAAATATTCCTGCCTGTTAAGATTTACCCGCAAATTCTTATCTTGCTTGAAGGCAATCCCAACGCGGCAGACAGCAGTTCTGTCACTTTAATTTGCACGCTTGGATCGTTTCCTCCGTTGCAGACGACCGCTATGCCGCGTATTTTAGGGTAAATTTCCATCACGGGAACCGGAGACGTTCCGCCTTCCGTATTTATAACAAGATAATCCGAAGAATATCCGCCGTCTCCTACGGAATCTTTTTTTACGTTGTCCGCGTATACGTACTCGCTGCCGGACTCAAGAGTCAAAAGTACGTTAACCTCGTTTATTCCATCAACGGACAGACACAATTTTTTTACCCGTTCTTCTAAAGTCTCCGTATAACTGCTTACCTTAAAATACTCGTCTGAATTAGTTATATTTTTTTCGCTCTTTTTATCGCCGAAAGGATAGGCTATAAGCAAAACTCCCAGCAGTATTCCTCCTCCAATAATCGCGAATCTCGCTCCTCGAGGAGCCTTTTCGATTATCCTGTTCATTACCATATTCCTTTCTTATATTCTCCGCCAATTTATTCTCCGAGAACGAATACGCGGCATCCGAACAGATCGGCAAAGTAAGTTTCTATCTTCATTCTTAGATTTTTATTCGTTTCTCCGGCGAATAACTGAATTTCCTCAATAATAACGTTTTCCTTATCCTCTTCGTTAAGTATGAGCTTTATCTTTACGTTGTTTTTGTCTATACCGAAACGATCCTCGCAAATGTCGACTATAGATCTCGATATATTTTCAGCGGATTTTTCTATTATCACGCTGTCCGGTCTCGCCTCCGCAACGACCTGGGTCGGCTCCTCAGTATCGGCGTATGATTTAATCCGGCCTATGGCGGAGGAAAACTTTGACAGCGGCGACGCTATAACAATTAAAGTAATTATACACGCCATATATCTGACATATCTTCCGCTTTTATTCTCTCCCGACGGAGTAAGCGCGGAAAATACCGAGCATACGACGCCGGCAAGTATAATATTTCTGATATATTCTCCCATTGTCCGTCCTTTCAAAACAAGATATTACGATAATCCGGAATTCATAAACAAAGTGACGGCGAAAATAAACATTACCGCCGACAAAACCGCTACGGCTGTAAATACTGACAAAACGCTGTCGGCGTCTCCTATAACCGCCGAAGCTCTTTCACATCCCAATATATCGGCGGCGCATTTGCATACTGTGAGCGCAAGCTTATTCAACGCAAGCGTCGCAAGCGCCGGAATCAGAATCGTAAGTATTAACGCGACGCCCGCTCCGCCGGTAACCTTTTTTATCATGGAAAGGCTCGCGCTGACGGTTGAAAGCGCGTCGGATATAGCTCCGCCGACCAGCGGAACTGAGGAGCCTACCGCAAACTTAACCGTTTTCGCAGCCAGAGTGTCCGCGCTTTTGGCAAGAGAGCTTTGAATGCCCAGAATGAAAGAAAAAACGGTAACTCCAAACGCAAGAACAGTAATAACCCAACGCTTTACCGTAGATACAAATCCCCCGAAATTTATATGTCTGAAAGCTCCGGAAACAACGGTCAGAGCAAGAGCGGCCTTCGCTGCGGGAATAAAGAATTCACGGCACAGGTTTTCCGTCGCCGTCACATACAGCATCATGGCGGAAGAATTTACCGCAGCCTGACTTAAAGAACCGGACGAAAGGTATACGGCTCCCATAACAGGAGTCATTGCGTTCATCATCGAGCACAAACCGCCGACATACGCTCCGACGACTTCCACAACTCCCATAGAAACTTTTACAACGGCGGCCGATACGGTAAGATCGATAACGGTTTCGCAAACGCTTTGCATACCGCTTCCTTCTTTAAGCTTAAAAAATGAAGTCAGCAAAGAGGAAACGATTATAAGAGCTAACAACCCGGAACAATCCGCGGCGGTTGGCAAAAGTATTTCTTCGATTTTAGATATAAGAACTCCCGTCAGGTATCTAACGGACAACCGTTCTCTTACGGCGTCGGCGCTTTCTGAAGGATTTGCTCCGGACGCGGCATTCGCCATATACGCGGCTTCTTCTCGAACACTTTCCGGAACGCCGTCTACGAAAGCCGACATTTCTTCTTCAGGAAACAGACCGACTTCTTTTTTATCGGACGCGTCGAAATAAAACTCGTACTCTTCCGCCGACACGCATACCGAAAAACAGATTGTAATGAGTAAAAGCGCGAAAAAAAGCAATATTTTTTTTACTTCCTTCATTTGTCAGACCGAGCCTTTCCGTACAATTATCCCTACGAGAGAAGTCCCAACGACAGCGAGATCATTTCGTCTATAAGCGGCAGAGACAGCAAAAGTATCTCGGCCCGTCCGGCAAACTCCACATATCCCGCGACCGCGCTCTCATCAGAGCACCTGCATATATCCGCCGTCGTATCGGTTATGAAAGCGATAGCTCCAGCCTTTAGAAGCCGTCCCATATACTTCCCAGCCGAAGAGCCCTCGGAAATACCGCGCAGATAAGAGATTAACTCTCCTACGCTTCCCGAAGCATAAAGAAAGACGACGACTAAGGCTGCCGCGGAAAGGAGCCGGGCATGTTCTCCCTTAGTTTCTTTTATAACCGCCGCCGCCGCGATGAAAATCAGCGCGCATCCGCATATTCGAATCGCTTCGTTCATATGCCGAATATATTTCTTAAAGAGCCGAAAAGCTCCCCTACCTTTTCAACTATAAGAAAAAGCACGACTACTACTCCGGTAACGGATATAAGCATAGCCTGTTCTTCCCTGCCGGCGCGAGTAAGTATCTGATGCGCTATTGCGACGAGTATTCCCACCCCCGCAACTTTCATAATAAGAGAAACATCCATATATTTCCTTTCCGTTATACCGCGCCGATTTAAGCGCTCTCGATCTTTATATAAATTTATATAAAAATAATTATCAAGGAAAGCGCGGCAAGCGGCGGCAAATACTTGTACATCTTGCTTTTTTTATCGTTTTCTTCACGCTCTCTTCGCGCGATTTCTGAAAATTCCTTATAGTAATAATCGCAAAGACGAATTTCCTCGTCCCGGTATCCAAGTCCTAACTTTTCCGAAAAAGCGAGTAAAAGACGCCTTTCATTCGATAAAAGAGATATTCCCTCAGAGACGGCCGCGGAAGAAAGACCTCCGTTTTCAAGAGCTTCTACAAATCCGCAGCTATCAAGAGCCGGTGATGAAAATTTCGAAAAAATGGACCCGAGCGGAGTAAGAAAGCTGTCTATATTATTTCTAACATATCTGATTAAATCGCATATTTCATAAAGCTCCCTCTCCCTCTTACGCTTCGCGGCGGTAAGTCTGAGGCTGAGAAACAACGACGCGCACATAAGAATCGCCGCTCCGGCTAATCTTGCCGCCGTCATTGGGCGCATACCGACGACAAGTCTACGCCGTACGCAACGTCTGTTTCGTATCGTCCGCAGTCGTCTCTCGATTTTAAACATACGAACACGTCGAACGCGTTCGCAACCCCTCTTACATTCATAAATTCCGACGACAAAAGCTCGTCGAGCGAATCGGCGTGAGCGGACGCCGCTATCGGCACGCCGGACGCCCTGGCTGACGCTATTGCGAACGCGTCCTCGCGGGACGCTATCTCGTCGCAAATTATGTACTCCGGAGAAAGAGTTCGCAGAGCTATCTCAATTCCTTGACTTCTCGGATAACCGGACAAAACGTCTACAGTTAAGCATCCTCCGAGTCCGCCTGCAAGCTCGCATCTCGTATCTACAAGAGCTACCCGAAGCGGGGCTTCTCCTCCCGCAAGAAGCGCGGTCAGTTCTCTGAGGGCCGTGGTTTTGCCTATTCCCGGACGCGAATATATAAGAATTCCAGAACGGAAGGACGAAGCTTTAAGCATTTTGTAAAGCTCGTCTGCGGCTCCCGGAATTCTCCTCGGTATACGTATACAAATAGACGTAATATCCGTTACCGATACAATTTCTCCGCGTTCTACCACCGCGCGTCCGCAAACGCCCGCTCTTATTCCGCCAGGAGCCGCTATATATCCCTCTCGTATAGTTTCGCTGTGAGAATACAATGAATTTCCGCACAAAGCCCTAAGCGTGTAATCGACGTCCTCTTTTGAGCATACGACCCCGCATGGAATATTGACGCCACGCCCAGTTATGCATAGCGGCATTCCTATTCTCATTCTAATTTCATTAAAGACGCCTTGTCTGAGGGATGCTCCCCGCATAACCGCGGACGCCAGTCTTCGCGGAAGGAGAGACAGCGCTTCCTTTTGCATATCAATATCGTTCATATTTCACATTCACGCCTTTCTTTTAACTTACTACGTTTTTATAATAAATTTCAGCGTTATAAACGCCGTTAATATTTAATGCGGATTCATATAACTTTTACCGTTTCTATCATAATAGGTTCCTCCGTCATGCCTGTCCCCAAATGTTTCTGATAGAATATATTCCGTATGTGTTAAACGTATGACTCAAAAGCGTCAGAATAAAAATACGAAAATTTCAGCGTATTGTATTGAAAGAGTCAAGCCCTTAAAAATAAGAAATAATTTATATAGACGGATAAATATGTTATTTATAATTTATATTTCTACATAAAATAAGAAATATTTTTGTTTCTGTTATTATTTTGCATTTTTGTATAATTCAATTTGAAAATAATTCACATATTTTGCTCTGTTCCATGATAAAATCTATGTGTGGCGAGAAAAAATGATTCGCCAAAAAAATATATGAAAGAGGCCTCACTATGAAAAAATTTATGACAATCTTGCTTGCGGGAGTCATATGCTCGTCGGCGCTGGCGCTCGCATCCTGCGGAGGAGACGACAAAACGAACGATACGAATACAACGGGATCCACTACTCCGACTACCCAAGGAGTCGTAAAGGATACTCAGTCAACTACCGGAGACGACGACAAAGAACCCGAAGATACGAGAACTCCACAGGAAATTTTTGATGCGATCAAAGACAATGTGCCGCTTGAAGACGATCGTATTTTCCTTGACTTTGGCGCAAGAGTAACGCTTACTCAGGAAAACTTCAATAAGTTAATTCTTGAAGAACGCATGGGCGTAGATACGGACACCTATGAGCTTGTTCTCGACCAGAACGCTATTGAAGCTCTAAAAGACAATGAAAACTACGGAGGTCTCGGTTTCGGTCAAAAAATGATCGCTGAAATTGAAGGATATATTCAGAACAAGAAAACTGGAGAAAAAAGCGAATCCAAAATGATGATATTTACCCTTCATAAAACCGAAGAAGCAAACGAAAAGCTCAATCCCGAAGGCTGAGTTTAGCGAACAATAATAAACACGATTAAGTCGCCTGTTTTAAGTATATCTTTAAAGCAGACGACTTTTTATATGTAAAAAAATAAACGAGGAGAAACCGGGAATATATCAGGGGAAAATAACAGCCGGCATTTATCTGACGGCTGTCTTTAAGTTAAATCTATATCCAATTTCCCAAACGGTTCCGATACAATCAACGCCCTCTTGGGTAAGGTTCTTACGAAGCGTTTTAATATGAACTTTCACAGTATCGTCTATATCATATACTAAATTATAGACTATATGCCAAATTATAGTCCAATGTTGTTCGCGGCTTAAAACTTGTCCGGCGTGAATTGCCAGACACAAAAGCAGATCAAATTCTTTGCGAGTCAGCTTTATTGATTTGCTGTTTATAAACACTTGTCTTTTTCTCGGACCAATGATGATATCCATACCAAAAGTGAAAGTATGTATCTGTGCTTTTGGAGGCGCTAACTCCGTATATAAATCCACTATAGAACGAACCTAGGCAATAAGTTCTTCTAGCTCATACGGTTTTTCTAAATATGCAACAGTTTCGGATTGAAAAGCATCTATTCGATCAGGACATTTTTCTTTTGGTGACAGTATCAGAATAGGGATTGGCTTCGCAGCTCTCATCATTTTTATCAGACGATATTCATCGTTATCTGAAATAGCTGCATTTAATATAATCAGACAAAGGTGGCTACGCATAAAAATACGAATTTCTTCATCAATTGAATCCGTATACATAATCTTTATATTCGGATCATCTAAAGCGCATTTTACTTTGGAATATGTTGTCTCGTCGTTTTCAATAATCAGGATTTGTCTTATCACTTGAATTACTTCCTTTCGAGATGTCTGAAATCAAACATCTCTGTTGGACCGATGGGTATTTGCTGTTTTTATAATCTTACTATAATATATTCGCAAAAAGCCGCCTGTTCCCTTTCGATTGGAACAGACAGCTTAACTCATCGGCTTTTTCTGTCTACTATCTATTGACTACTTCACTCTGAATAAAAGAACCCGGCTTTTGAATTATTACCAATGCTTATTTTGGGGTAATTTTTCTCCTAAGTCCCTCCAGCCGGTTCAGAGCTTCGTTCAGCGTTTCATCCTTCTTGGCAAAATGCAGACGAATTAGGTGATTGACCGGCTCGCGGAAGAAGCTGGAGCCGGGTACTGCTCCTACGCCCACATCTCTTGCCAGCGCCTCGCAGAATTTGAGATCGGAGTCAAAGCCAAACTCAGAAATGTCGAGCAGTACATAATATGCGCCCTGCGGCGTCGTGTGAACAATGCCAAGATCATCCAACCCTTTCAGGAACAGATTGCGCTTGCGAGTGTATTTGTCCTGCAACCACTTATAATAGTCATCTCCGAAGCGAAGCCCCGTCACTGCCGCCTCCTGCAAGGGAGCCGCCGCACCAACAGTCAGAAAATCGTGCACCTTTTTCGCTACATCAATGATGTGCGGCGGCGCGATGATGTATCCAAGTCGCCATCCGGTAATGGAATAGGTTTTCGACAGCGAGGAGCAGGAAATTGTCCGTTCCCACATACCGGGAAGCGACGCAAAATAGATATGCCGGTGAGGCTCATAGACGATATGTTCATACACCTCGTCGGTGATGACAAAGGTATCATATTTCTCAGCAAAATTGGCAATCAGTTTCAGTTCATCGTATGTGAACACCTTACCGCAGGGATTGGACGGATTGCAGAGGATCAGCGCTTTCAGACGCTGTTTGAACGCCGCTTCGAGTTCGTCCGCATTGAAGTTAAACTCCGGTGGATACAGCGGCACATAGATCGGCTCCGCACCCGACAGGATGGCGTCTGCACCGTAGTTTTCGTAGAAGGGCGAGAACACAATCACCTTGTCGCCGGGATTGGCAACGGTCATCATCGCTTCCGTACCGCCGCAGGTGACGACAATTTCTCCATTCAGGTCAATTTTGCGTCTCATCAGACTGGACTGCTTTTCAGCCAACGCTTCTATGAAATTCTGAGCTCCCCATGTAATGGAATACTGGTGAAAATCCTCTCTTGTCACTTCGGCAAAACGGTCGAGAATTTCACGGGCGAGTCAAAGTCCGGGAAGCCCTGGGAGAGATTGACCGCGCCGTATTGCAGAGAAACTTTTGTCATTCTTCGTATGACCGAATCCGTAAAGGTTTCGGTGCGTTTAGATAACTGCGGCATATTCAGCCCTCCTCCTTGAAATGGGATTTATGTGTTTCGGATTTGTAAAGCCGAGACACACAAATCGGGCATAAAATCAGTATATGTCCGATTTTAAAAGACTTAATATTTCAAGCATCCCTCCGGTTAATAATGTAATCAAGCTTGCGCTCTTTGATGTAGGCTTCGTCGATATCGATATATTTCTTGACATTCTTAATGGTCCCGTCTTCATTTTCCTGCGTAAACTTATACGCCTTAATTAACGCGCGTTCAAAAGCGTCGTAGGAAGCGGGATACTCGCTGAGAGCATTTGTCTGCGCACCCTGACGGCAGAAGGGCTGATTCTTCTTTATCTCTTTATTCGTAGCTTCTTGCAAAGCGCAAATGCGGATATACCGATCAGAATAAATAAGCAAACTGTCACGATACAAACATTGGCTATCGCATTTTCACTTTGAAGCAGCGGCATAGCTGAAATCGGAACAGACAGCGACAGATACTTCATAGGTGCAAGTCCCATATACGAATACAGCAACGATGGAAGAAGCATAACGCCACAAACCGATACATACGCCGCCTCCATACGCTTCCCACAAGAAGAAACAAGCAGTGACAGCATTGCAGCGGAGAAAAGCGTCAGCAAACGAAAACCGTACAAAAGAATCAATGCCGTGCCGATCTTGCAGAAAGGCGGCATCCTTTGGAGCAAAACAAGATTTCCCGCAGAAGCGGACAGCGTCTTTGTATCGCAAATCATAAGAAACGCACGAAACTCCAAGCCGTACACGACCGCCCATACAAGAGTGGCGCAAAGCGCCGCCAATAAAATCTTACGGGCAAGCAGTACCACTCTGCCTTTTACCCTCGAAGCGGTAAGTCCCGTTATACCGGACTGTTTTTCGTAGGTCATACATCCGGCAAGCAGAAGTCCGATAATCAAAAGCGAAAGCATTGCCGCCGATTGACGATTACTTTCCGCTGTTTTCCCATATACGCTCTTAAATGGAGTTTCTGCGATCAGAAGCCTTTCTCCTGAGCCTGCTGCCGAAGCTGTTCCACACGGTCACGAACCATACTCAGACCTTCGCTTTTGGTTTGAGCGGCAGACGCTTCACGGGCGTAAACATCAAACTACGGATATTCCATTTCGCCGTTTTCATAGGCGGTTTCCGCCGCACTATAGTCTGCCATTGCTTGATTAAGCTCCGATTGTATATGTTCTATGCGGTTTAATGTGTTCTCTGCAAATTTCGCCTGCAAGCTCAGCGGTATATTGTCGTGCCGCTCCCTCGGTGGCATTGCTGACAGGAACGGGCGCAGTATAGGAAAGTCCGAGCGAAATATATACAAGCAAGGCAATCACAATAATCCCTTTTTGAATCCACACACTCTTATACTCTTCAAAACCAAACAAGCGCAAGCGTGTGAGAAACCTGTCGGTTATGCTGTTCAGCTTCACAGCAAACCGTCTAAGCAGATCTTTACCCGCCGCAGGCTTTTTACAACAGTTTATTACAATGCAAGCAGTCCCCAATATATGCTGAAAGAAATAACTATACTGTGGTCAACGAATATAAAGATTATGCATTGACTGGCAGAAATGATAAACGTCCGGCATTAAAGAGATTAATTGCAGATTGTTCAAATAAATGTTTTGAAGCTGTCCTTGTTTATTCTATTGACCGTTTTGGGAGAAACATGAAGCAGTCTATAGATAATGCGTCAAAATTTGAAGAAAACGGAATATTACTATTATCCTATACTGAAAACTTCAGTCAAGACCCGTCAGGACGTTTTTTCCGAAATATGATGATGGCATATGCACAATTCTACAGTGACGAGCTATCAGCAAAAATAAAACGAGGCATTAATTACAATGCAGATCATTATTTAAACGCCGTGGGAATGTTGCACTTGGTTACAAGGTAGATGAGAACCAATGTTTTCATATTGACACCGAAACTGCCCCGATTGTTAAACGGATATTTGAAATGTATGCAGACGGTAAGAATGTTACGGGAATAACAAGACAGCTTAATGCAGAGGGACTTAAAACATCAAGGGGCGCTAAATTCAATAAAAATTCTCTGAGAACAATATTGCAGAACAGAAGATATATAGGCATATACACTTATTGTGATCAGGAAACTCCCGAGCAAATGCCGAGAATCATATCAGATGAACTGTTTTACAAAGTCACCGACATAATGAATCAGAACAGAAAAGCTCCGGCAAGACACAAAGCAAAAGTTGAATATTTGCTGACTACCAAACTATTCTGCGGGTACTGCAAAGAAATGATGACAGTATTTTCGGGTACTGCAAAAAGCAAGAAGGTATATCGGTATTACACATGCAATGTGGCAAAGAAGAAATTATGCAATAAAAAGATGGTGAGAAAGGATTATATTGAGGATTTAGTTATCCATGAATGCAGAAAGCTGTTGACAGATAAGAATATTCAGAAAATAGCGTCTGAAATTGTCGCAATCTGTGAAACGGAAAAGGACACAGCTAACCTGAAATATCTGAAAAAGATGCTTGCAGATAATGAAAGAAGGCACAGAAATGCAATGGATGCAATTTTAGATTGCGACGATGAAAGCATACGTAAAAATCTATATGCTGTCATTCCGAAATTAGAGAGTGAACAGGAAGAACTGAAAAAGCAGATAGCTATTGAGGGAGCAAAAACACCTGTTTTGACTGTTGAGGGAATAACATTCTTTTTAAATGCTCTTAAAAAAGGCAACATCACGATATGAAATACCGCAAGACGTTAATCAACATTTTTGTTAGCCGCGTTTATCTGTATGATGATAAGATCACTTTAATTTTCAATTCTGGGGATGAGCCGGTAACCCTGACAGACCTGTTATTATCGGAAATAGAAACAGAGCATAAACAAAGTGAATTTTGTTTATGCTCTGGAATGGTGGAGGCGAGCTCGCGCTGGTCGAACCATTAGAATCTAACAGAATATTTTTAAAGTTTAAAGACTCGGACTAAAATAAGCGCTTCAGTTTTGTTTTTCGATAGTCTGTTTTTGAATTGCTTTTAAGATGAGATTCGATTAAATCTGATATTTCCAAGTATGAGCATTTTTCAAAATAAAATAGATTTACATCTCTTTCGGTTTTTCCCAAGGCATGAACGGGTTCAACAAAGAATCCATGGCCTTTTGATATGTAGTCTTTCAATACGTTATATAATCTTTTTGATAACGAGGTTTCGTTAAATATAAACATATCTTTTGCGTTGATCTGTGGAGCCTTTATATTAAAATGATTACTGTGATAGAATCCAAGAACTGGTTGTATATAAAGATTGTGCCGGGAGACGTTGACTAGTTTTTCCAGACAAGAGATTTGATACTCAAAGTTATTTTTGCCGTAAGAGTCATCACCTTGCAATGCGGAAAAGCCTTCTTCATGAAAACCCTTTATAGATACCAGTAAATCAACTCGTATATGAATAAATTGATTTAGTTTTTCTATTTCTGATAGACTGATTTCACTATTACCAATCGTAATACCATTGGTAAATAACTTAATTTTAAATCTTTTTTTGGAGTCCAACTTAAAAAAAGAACTGTAATATTCAAAATCTTCTATGAATAAAGCATCAATTCTTTTGATAAATTCCAAAATGAATTGAAATCTATCAAAACTTATAAGAGGTTCCCCTCCTATTATTTGTAGACTTTGTATTTTGAAAGTTTCTGGCCTTTGGGGTTTTACTATGTCGCATATATATTTGTGATTAGAAGAGACACATGTAATAAAATTATTAAAAACGTCATCAATGGAAAAAAATCTACCTACGTCACTATTATTCGACCAGCATAGTTCGCACTGTAAATTGCATCGGTTAAAATCCAGTCTTAATTCTCTTGCACCGCCAAATATTCTATTGAAGCCAAACACGCAATTATCCAATGCAGCACAATCTGTTTTTTTGCAGAATGAAGCGCACTGATTATAATTGTTAGGAAACTTTATTTCTTGTTGCATAGCAACACTCCTTATTATTGCAATATCACAGTTTTACACTTTCGACGAACCCCTGAGCGAAAACAAAAATCCTCGCATCAGGGGTTCGTCCAGCGATCATCTTGGTGGACCGTGGCGCACAGCATCCGAACTCTTTCCCTTCCGATTCTGCACTGTCCATATCGGTTAAAACGACGGTTCGATCGTCCTCTGAATAGTTAAAACCTATTTTTATTTTATCGTCGTATACAAATATCGCGTTTACAAACGTATTTATAAGCTGCTTTTGACATTCTGAATCCTTAAGACTTTTATCACGCATTTGACATAGAAAATACATGATGCTCTCACGCGTGAGCTGCATAGATTTGGTGATCTCTATACCGGCGATTTCATCTTCAATTTCTGCACGCTGAGCGTCCAACTCCTCCATGCGTGTTTTTGTTACAGGGCTAAACAATCCCGCTTCAATAGCTTTCATTATATTCGCCTGAGCTTTGTCAACTTCTTTGAGTTTGGTTTGTAACGCCGAAGAAAGATCGTTATCCTTCTGTTGTTTTTTATAGTATTCATACACGCCGTCGACTATAAAATTCAGCTTTTCTTCGTTTTGGAGTATTGCGACCACGTTTTCAAGAACAATGTTCTCGATCAACTCTTGGCGTACGGCTCTTTTTTTACAGGTATGATCGCGCTTGCGTTTTGCACAGATATAATAATTGTGTTTTTTGCCTGTCTTGCTAGTACCGCTCTCTCCAAACATTTTTGATCCGCAGCAACCGCAAAATAGTTTATCAGTAAGGATATAATCGGCCCTGCTCCATGTACGCCATGGAGCTTTTTTATTTATTTTTAACATTTCTTGCACCTTTCCAAACCTTTCAAAATCAATTATCGCCGGCACGCCGTTTTCAACTCGCACCAAATCTTTATACGTGTATACGCCTATATATTTTTCATTTTTAAGTACTGAATGAAGACTATTTTTTGTAAACTTCCCTCCCTTAGCGGTACGCAGACCACGGCTATTTAGGTCGCTTACGATTTCTGCGACGGTTTTACCGCCGGAATACAAATCGAATATAAGTTTAACGGTAGGCGCGGTATTGGGGTCTATCGTTAATTTTTTAGTTTTAGGATCTACGACATACCCAAGAGGACAAGAGCCTCCAACAAATTGACACTTTTCCGCGCTTGCTTTTCGACCTCGTAATACATTTTGAGAAAGCTGGAGACTATAGTATTCGGCCATACCCTCGAGAACGCTTTCCAAAATTACTCCCTCGGGGCTGTCCGGTATGCTTTCAGCAACGTACACGACTTTTACGCCGTTTTTCTTACAGCGATATTTATTAAAAGCTATTTCTTCCCGGTTACGTCCGAAGCGGTCTATTTTCCACAGTATAATAGTGCTGAATTGCTTTTGAGCGGTATCCTTAAGCATTTCTTGAAATTGTTCCCGGTTATCGTTTCTTCCCGTCATTGCCCGGTCAATATATTCGCGTACGATTTTCAAGTCGTGATCGGCGGCGTATCTATAAGCTTCCGAAAGCTGTCCCTCTATGCTTTGCTCACCTTGACGATGGCTTGAGTATCTTGCGTATACAACCGCATTTTTACTATTGTTCAATTCAACCTCCCGCTTTTACCGTGAAATTTTGTCATAAATGACTTCTTTAAATAGACGCCCTGTCGCATAGCAATCGGACAAAGAACGATGGGCGGTATAGTATATATTGTAATAATCGCATAATGTTTCGAGCTTATAGTTGCATACATCTTCGTTTTTAGTTAGAGTTCTTCGCGCGAGCTGCAACGTATCAAAATATTTTACGCTGTTTGAAAAGTCGGCTCCGTAAGTTTGTAAAAATTTAAGATCAAAATTCAGATTATGCCCGATAACATTGCAGCCTTCTATGTATTTTGAAAAAGAAGAAGCAATTTGAGAAAACATAGGACAGTCGGCAACCATATCGTCTGTGATATGATTTATAGCCGTAGCTTTGGGCGGTATAGGAGCTTGCGGTTTCAAAAGACTTGTAAAGCAAGACACAGCTCGAAATCCAACGTCATATTTTATAGCTGAGACTTCAATAATATCATTTGTATTAACCTCAAGACCAGTAGTTTCAACGTCGACAACAACAAAAGGAAATAGTTTGTCAATATTAGTTGCTCTGGTAATATTAGAAAAATATATTTCAGGTATGTCAGACGCAGCGCATCTGTTTATATTCTCATTTGAAATCAAAAATTCAACCTTTGGAATTTCAGAAAGTTCTTTGTTGAATTCTTCGCGATTTATATCTAAATATTTCGTAAGCTGTTGTTTATGTTCTTCTAAAGTTACATTATGTATATTATTAGTTTTATGACTTGGAATTTCTTTCTCTGTTAAAGCTGTAGAATTAGCATAATTATCTTTGTTGATAATCTTCAATAAAATACTTATTGTATTAACAATCCATCCAATTCCGAACAATCCAAAAGTACACAAATACAGAACGCCAAGACCGTTTTTACCTTCGTAAAACTTATGTGCGCCAAAGTATCCTAAAAATAAGCATAGTAGAAAAGATATTTCAATTTTTTTACCTTTTGCCTGATTCTGATTAACACTCATAGTGAATCTCCTTTTTTATCGCTGTTTGATTCGTCCAGTTACTTTTAATACTCCAACATATCATAAAATACATTTTCTGGAATTATTTCTATATCAATTCCGTTTAGTTTGTACTCTTCTGCTTTTTTTTGTTTTGAGCTTTTACCATCCTTAATTGTCTTACAATAATCGTTATTACCCAAAATAAGAAAATTCGTCTTCTTTGTAACTCCATTTTCACAGATACCGCCGTGGTTAACCACTAATTGCGCGGCATTGGCGCGCGACATTTTTTCAAGGGTTCCGGTAAACACACATCTTTTACTGAAAAGAGGATGTGACTCATCGAATTCAGTTTTTTCGGTAGTAATTTTTCTTAAGTCGGTATAATGATTATATTTGAAACTATTTATAAATTCGTTTATACTTCCGGAAGCGCAAACACGATCGCGGAGTGCACAAAAGCAATTATAGGTTGTGTGACAATCATTCAAAGCTCTATGAAAATTATTAGGCGATACATTGAGCGCTGATGCGATATCTTTTAATCGGTGGTGACGCAGTTCTGGAAGAACCTTTCTTGATAGTCGCATGGTATCTACAAAGTCATTAGAAAACATATTTTCAATTATGATTTCAAACCAATCATATATGAAGTTTATATCAAAATTAACGTTATGTCCAACTATAATGTCATTACTGAGAAACTCGCGCACAGACGGAAAAATTTCTTCTGGAGTAGGGGCTGTAGAAAGCATGTCGTTAGATATCCCGGTCAAATCCGTTATAAATTCGCTGACTTCTTCCTCCGGTTTTACCAACGTCGAAAAAGAATCGACTATTTCTCCATTGCGGACACGCAAAGCAGCAATTTCAATTATGCTATCAAATTTTGGGTCAAGTCCTGTTGTTTCTAAGTCAAGAATAGTGTAATTAGATGGAAAAGCAATGAGACTTTTTCCTTTATTCTCTCGCCTAGGTCTATTTGTCGTTTCTTCGCTTACATGAATCCCATCAAAATCAACTTTAATTATAACTGACATAATATAATCCTCTTTCTATTATTAAATATGTCTACGTCAGGTATTGTTCACTTTTCAAAAATTACACAGATTTAAAAGAAAAATGTATTCTGCCCTCCAAACGTTTAATAAAAAAATTTTTGATAAATAATATAATTAGTCTTACTTTGAATACAGTTTGAACGCATTATAGACCCATTTTTATCGGCTTACCGATAATGTGTCGTAAATGATCGTTTTAAATCGTAGTGTGTATATAGAGGGAAAAATGGACAATTTAGTTAAACAATGCCGAAAAAAGAAATATTGGTCTCAGGCGGAACTTGCCATAAAGTCCGGTATATCACAGGCAACCATAAGCGATATCGAAAGAAAACGATATATCCCTCGCGTAGATATTGCTTTAAGGGTTGCGAAAGCGTTAAATTCGACAGTTGAAGAACTATTTATCCTCGAAATATAAAAGTTGTTAAAAAAAGGTGGTGTAAGAAAAATACAAAAACATATTTACAGAACGATTGTTCTGTGATACAATAGGAATACTAAAAGGGAGGAGCTAAGAATGGAAGGTAATATAAATGATAATCGATGTAGACTAATAAATAGAATAGCAAATCTTACCCCCGAACAGCTTGACAAAATTATTCTTCTGTTACGGCAAGAATTATTTTTTCAATCTTATCAAGATCGTCCGGTTCAGCAGTTAAAATAAGCTCGACTATTTCCCGCTTTTTAGGATCATTACATATTTTCTCCCAAAGCTCATCGTTGATAACAGCGGTGGGCTTTTCTTTTTTTTCTGTTTTCCCAAGAAGATAATCTACTGAAACGTCAAAATAGTTAGCGATCTTTTTTAATATCTCTGCCGATGGGACGCAATTACGCTTTTCCATATCATAAATCAAGCTTTTTCTAATATTACACTCAGAAAGAAGAGCAGATATAGAAACTCCTTTCTGTTTGCATAAATCTTTGATATTAGTAGCTGTTTGTGCAGTATCCATATATGCATACTCCCTTCTTTGTGCAAAATGATATTTTACGCAAATTCACGTAAATTATTGTGATTTTCCATTGACTTACGTAAATTTACGTAGTATAATATATACAGACAAGCACAGCAGACCACTTTTTCAAAAATAATGCTGTGCTAACAATATACCAACGGAGAATAATAATTTATTCTTCACCAAAGGCATAAGAAAATCCGCCCGGCAGATCCGAACTTGCGATATGTAATTATTCCAAAATCAATATAGCATAATGGGACGTTTTTGTCAAGGCAGAGCAATGAAAAATGTAGAAAGAAGGCGAGAGGGGTAAACGCAAATGGAAAAAGAAAAAGACAGACGGTTTTCCGCCTGTCCGAAAGACTAGTATAGAAATAGGTGGGGCGACGCTCCCACATCTCCAATAAAGGCGACGGCTGCCCGTTCCGTCCTCTATTTCTATGCCCCAAATATTAAGGCATAACGTCCGGGCGGTGTATCCGGAATCTCAGGTACTTCATTATAAATGAAGTGCGTCGGGAACCATTTCCGACCTCGCTATACCTTTACGTCCTTTTAAACTCATAGTGTTTCCAAAGACTGATAATTTTAACTGTATGAGTATCTTTGATAACTTCGTATACAAGCCTATGCTGAATGTTTATGCGTCTGGAATACATACCGTTTAAATCGCCGACCAATTTTTCATACGGAGGCGGATTCTGAAAAGGATTTTGACGAATGATATCAATCAAACGTTTAGCCTTAGTATCATAACCGGAGCTTTTTAAAAACTCAATATCCTTAACCGCTTGTTTGGTATATACAATCTTATAGTTTACCATTCTACGTCCTCTTCGGGAATACATTCGGAAACTGGCGTGTTCATTCCGTCGATAAGCGATTGCTTGTATTCCGGATCAGAGCTGAGATAAAGCGTTTCTATTAAAGCGTTGTAATCCGCTTCGCTTATTATGACCGCATTACCTTTCTTAGTAGAAATGTTTATAACTTCGGAATCGTCTATAGCCATATTGATAAGGTCGTACAGATTCGCTCGAGCGTTAGTTACGTTTGTATTGTACATATTTATCACCTCATGCATATTATAGCATACGCTTTTGCGTACGTCAATATTCTTGAAGAAATTTTCACTTATTCACATCCGGGTTATCGGTGCGACCGACTAGGTAGTCGAGAGATACGTCAAAATAATCGGCGATAGCGATTAGTCCGGCGACGGTAGGTAGAGTAGAGCCGTATTCATATCGTTGGCATTGATTTTCTGTAATTGAATTATTATGAAATTACTTCATGAAAGGAGGCGAGGAAGCATGCCTAATAAAGAGCAAACAACACTGCGTCTGCCCAAAGAGCTACACGAACTTATAAAGAAAGAATCTATAGTAAAATGCGTTAGTTATAATTGCGAAATTATTTCCGCCTTGAACGAGGTTCGAAGCCATCAAGAGAAATGTCTCCATGACAACCTTCAAACTGTGCAATATGAGCGAGTATGAGTTGCTCGATCTCCTTGTTAGCCGACCGTCCATTGTACTCGGCTATGTATTTCAGTTTATCCATTGTTTCTGCCGGTATTCTGAGAGCATAATGAGGATGTTTATGCGGCGCGTTTGGCATTGTGTTGTCACTCCTTTGTCTTTTTGACTATATAATAGCACAAAAGTTTGTGCAATAAATCTATTGACATCACAATGACAACCACCTATAATATAGACAGCAGGTGGACAACCACCTTGGACAGATAAGGAGGCAGTATGAAAGACGTAGTAAGAGTTGGACTAAGAATTCCATATGAATTAAATACTTGGCTTATTTTAGAAGCGGAAAAAAGAGGGTTAACTAAAAATGGACTTGTAATTCAATTACTATGGAATTACTTCAAGGAGAGAGGAATAAACGATTTGAATTGTTCGTCGACAAGCAATGATTAAAAAAAATAAAATTCCCTTATTGAGAGGGCGGGAAGGAGGCGAGGAAATAAAATGAAACTCGCATTAGAACAATATAGATACGTTATGTCTCAAAGATACAGCGGCGACACGGTATTTGTAACGTGGAACGATATTGGAGAAACAGCGTATAACGCGGTACGGCTTGGATGCGATTGGCTCCGTATGAGCAACGACGAATTTTATGATATGTACGGATTTAATTTTAACCCGCATAGCATACCCGGTCTAGTCGGCCGATGCCGCGATATAGTGAATAAAAATGCAAATTTGAGCTACGTGCGAGTTTGCAAGTAAAAATTGTTATCAATATAATGAATTCAAAGAAACATAGGAGGTAAAAAACGTGCGTTACAGTATTAAGGCTCGTCTCGCAGAACTAGGAAAGAAAAACGTTGATGTTATAGAAGAAATCAACCGACGCGGAGTAAACTGCTGCGCTCCTCAGTTTTCAGACGCGATAAACGGAAGAAAAAAGACTGAAACTGCGGATCTAATGTGCGAGATGGCGAACGATATCATTAGCGAATGGGAGAAAGCCAAAAAGAGAAATAGTTAAGGAGGATGCAGACGATGAATACCAAACCGGAATCAAATCCAACAGGAATAGAAAAACAAATCTTATGCGCTCGATTTTACGAACGTATAATAGCCTTTTACGAAGACCCGGAAAATTGTCGACGCTTTGAAGAATGGCTTAAAAAGAGGCAAGAAAAAAATGCAGAACAACCTACAGCCGTTCAGTAACACGAAATTTGGGGAGATACGATGCAGGAAGAGATGATAAAAATAGAAATCTCTGTTGTAGACAGGGACGAGCTTATAAGGAACGGCGTATATGCCTTCGGTTATCCGAAAGACTGTCGGATTACATATGGCGGAAAGACATACGGCAGAACCGAAGTATTTGCAGACGGCGAGTACGTGGGCGTTTGGGACGATGCAAAAAGAACTTTTATCAATTAAAAGGGAAAAGCCCTTGCAAGATGGGGCTCTTACAAGGGCTGTTAATGATATAAAAAATCACACATACGCATTATATCACATGATAACGATAATGTAAAGAGTTTTATATCAAAGAGGAAGAAGTCGAATGAAAAATATATGCGATAAATACAAAAATATTTCGTTTGAACTCGATGTAGAGCAACTCGCAGAGCTATTTGACGTATGCGAGATTACGTCCTCAAAGAAGCTGTGCAAGTCATCCAAAATAAGCTATCATTGCTCGATCAATATATTCACCGCCGTAAAAGAGGGACGCAATATTCGAGTTACCGGAGGGACGTTGGACAAGCTGTGCGATTTACTGACGGCGTATCCGGAAGAGCTGATAAAAGATAAAGATAGGTGGAATGATGTACAACTTAGAACTGTATAAAACGCTGTGCGAGATCGCGCTGTACTGGATCATAGCGTTGCTCGCAATATGCGTTATAGGAATCGCGCTTAGTAAGGTAATACCAATACTGCCGCGAATCAAGTATGCCGTACGCAGGTATAGACGGCGAAGGAGAACGTTCAGACTGAAAAGCGACGAAGACTGTATAAAGTGGATAAACCGGCAAAAGCCGAGTTACAGAGTGTTGGATTTTACAGTAGCGTATTTGAAGCCGAGACAGGAGGATTGCTATGAAAGATACCGTTGAAAAGCACATTTTGGACGCGACCTGCGGATCCCGGACGATTTGGTTTGATAAAGATTGCGCGGCGGCTGTATATTTTGACTGCCGCGAGGAACACCAAACAGCTACCTGGAAAAGCGCAAAAAGCGACTCTGTTCGGACACTGGACGTCACGCCGGATGTGCTCGGCGATTTCACGAACATGCCATTTGAGGATGAGTCATTTGAACTTGTTGTCTTTGACCCGCCGCATCTTTTACATATCGGCGAAAATGCGTGGTTGCGGAAAAAGTACGGGAAGCTCCCTGAAAACTGGACACAGCTCATTCACGATGGATTTTGGGAATGCATGCGTGTATTGAAGCCTTACGGCACATTAATCTTTAAGTGGAATGAGATTGATATTTCTACAAGAGAGATTATAAATACGATCGGCAAGGAGCCGCTTTTCGGTCACAGGAGCGGGAAGAAAATGAAAACACACTGGCTGTGCTTTATGAAAAATGTTTGAAATGAAAGCCATAATGATAAGCATACAACCGAAATGGTGCGAGCTGATAGCGAGCGGCAAAAAGATAATTGAGGTTCGAAAGACAAAACCAAATCTTGACACGCCGTTTAAAGTCTATATCTATTGCACAAAGGGCAATATTGACAGCTCGTTTTATTGCGGATGCGATGGTATTAAAAACGGCAAAGTAATCGGCGAGTTTGTGTGCGATAGCATAATCTCTGTTGGGTACAACAAAAATGGATATGGGTTAGATGACGCAGCCATCAACGGAGTTATTGCAAAGTCTTGTATTAATGAGAAGGAATTATACAAATACTTAAAAGGGGAAATACCGTATCTTTGGCACATATCCGACCTTGTGATATACGATCAACCGAAGGAGTTAAGAGAATTTAAACGACCGTGCATCAACGATAATTATTGCGCAAGGTGCAAATATTGGAGATATGACTCTTTAGAATGCGATCGATATATAAAGTATAGTCCGCAGGATTGGCGTTATGTTTAGGAATTGAGCAATATAAGTGAGGAAAGAAAATGAAATACACATTAGAACAACTTAACGAAATGATGGAACGCAATGGCGGATCGCTTTATCTAGGCGGCTGCACTTCGCTGACTGAATTGCCGGAAGGACTGACGGTAGGCGGTACGCTTTATCTAAGGGGCTGCACTTCGCTGACTGAATTGCCAAAAGGACTGACGGTAGGCGACTCGCTTTATCTAAACGGCACAACTATTTCCAATCCTACTAAATATAGAAGACTTGCCGATGGAGACTATGTCCCAGAGAAATACATATATGCCGACGGTATTCTTACTCATGTACGTAAGCATTTTAAAAAAGGCGATTACGACTTCTACATAGGAAAAATAACGAAACATAATGTTGTAAGCGACGGTACGTACTTTGCTCATTGTGGAAAATTAAGCGAAGGGATTAAAGATATCGCCTTTAAAAAAGCGAAAGACAGGGGAGAAAAACAGTACAAGGGGCTAAGTATAGACAATCCAATACCGCTTGAAGAAATGAAAACGATGTATCGTATTATAACAGGAGCTTGCGAGGCGGGAACAAACAATTTTATTAAATCATTACCGGAAGTAAAGGAAACCTATACTATCAGAGAAGTTGTCGGTATGATCGAAGGGCAATATGGCGCGGAAACTTTCAAAAAATTTTTTGGAGTGTAAACAAGGAGATTAAATGACAAGATATATTGATGCGGATAAGGTTGTCGATGCAATAAAAAGTTATGGCAAGAGAGCCATAGATAATAATATACGATCGCTTGACCCAATCGACGACATAATTGAAATTGTAAAAACTATTGATTATCTTGCGGAAGTAAAACATGGCGAATGGAAACAAGCCAAGGACGGAGACGGATTGGTATGCTCAGGTATAGGAGGCGAAGGAGAACGTTCAGGCTGAAAAGCGACGAAGACTGTATAAAGTGGATAAACCGGCAAAAGCCGAGTTACAGAGTATTGGATTTTACAGTTGGAAGGCGGTGGAATGCTTGAGCAAAGCAGTAATTAGACGATTGAGGTTCGAAAGACAAAATCAAATCTCGACACCGGAAATCTCATACAACATTATTGAGCGGTTATATCCCGACACAAACAAAATTGAAATGTATGCCCGCAATTATCGCGCCGGGTGGGACTGTTGGGGAAACGAAGTATAAAAGACTTGAAATCACAGAATCATTGCGCAGATGCACCGCAGACGGCAGAAAAGCAATATTTCATCGTTGGTGCGATGTTTCGGAAATTGTTCCGCCATCTCCCATGATGGGCGGTCACGGCGGCGGAGTGGTACGGGATACATTTGCCATTGTTGAATATGAGGACGGAAGCATCGGGCGCATTGCACCGAATCGAATCAAGTTTTCGGACAACCTTTTTGAAAGATACAAGGAGGATTCGGAATCATGAGCGGTTACAGAAAACAAGCGCGCCGGAGCAACGGAAGATTCACACAAAACACGCTGACAAACTGTTTCGGGATTTCCAAAAGCAATATAAACGAAAAAGCAGAAACATTCACTTGTAAACAATGCGAATACAGCACTGTAGACCGCTTTGAAGATTATGATGAAAAGAAAGGATAAAAATGAAAACCATAGAGAAACGATATTTCGTGTGCGAAATCTGTGGCAAAGCGTCGCAGAATGAGGATAAAATTCGAGAGTGTCAGGAAAGTCATTTGATCATATCTGACGATTGCGAAATTGAAACTATCTACCCGAAGGGAAAAGTTTTTCCCGAAGAGATCAAGGTCAAATTTCCGGACGGGGCACTTGCGGGGTATGTGTTGAATTATAGCCAAAAGGGGAATAAGGGATGAAAGACAACGTTGAAAGACGAGCGTTGAAGATCGCTGCGAAGATTATGACGGCAGGAGGTAGAAACATGACAAGCAATATCATGTGTAATGCTTGCGGAAATATATTTGATGTTAAAAAGATACTGACAAAAAAGCACGGTGATTATGAGGTGCAATATTTCGTATGTCCGAAATGCGAGCGGAAATATCAGATCATCACAACAGATTCAAAATTGCGTGATTTGATTCGACAGCGCAAACGGATTGATCGGAAATTTCAGCTTATGCGCGGTAAGCATTTCCGAAAAGAAGCAATTCAAAAAATGGAATTCGAACTATCCGAAGTGAAAAAAGCATCCGAACGCATGGCGAAAGGCTTGAAATAAACAGGCGAAAGAATTTTGATGCAGGAGGATGAAAGCAGTGCCATATAGAAAAGTCGGATACATAGAACAATGCTTTTATATTATCAAGTTTATGATTGCGGACAAAGTAAAAAAGCACAAAAAACGCAGGATAACGAAGAAAATTGAATCAGCTTTACATATTAAATTGACCGATATGCAAAAGCAATATATTTTCGGACACGGCGAATGGACGTTGACCGAACGGCATACCGGGAAAACGACTGCACACTGCATCAAAATATGTCTTTCTGAAGGCGATGCAATTGTTATTCGTTTCGGGCGAATGCCGCCGCAGTTTTTAGAAGACCCGAATATTTCATGGTACAATCGTTCATGGTACAACCGTATTTACACAAGTGAGTTTTTACGGATTTACAAAGCACTTTCAAAAACAAATCTCAAATTGCGGGAGATAAAAATCGCATATGCAGGACGAATCGAAAATATTCGTTGAAAAGAGAAAATCGCAATATGAGGAAATAAAAAAGCTACTTCAGGGATTATTGGATACAACTAATGAAAACACATGTAATTTTAATCCCCAAAACACAGGAGGAACAGAACATGACATTGAACGCATGGTCGAAAAGAATTCACGAAAACGCCGTGGCGCACGGTTGGTGGGAAAACGAACGTACATTTGCCGAGATTATTTCCCTCTTTCATTCGGAGCTGTCGGAAGCACTGGAGGAATTCAGAGCAAATCGCCCGATGTTGTATTTTCCTTGCAAAAGCACCGGAGGACTTTGTGTTGATGATCGAAAGGACGAAAATGTGACTTGCGGAAGCCGTCACGAAAATTGCAGGAGCAATAAGCCGGAAGGAATCGCCGTTGAACTTGTGGATTGCGCGATCCGAATTCTTGATTTCTTGGGATATGAGAACACGGACATTGATGATCTAATTGAATACGGTATGCCGCGCGGCGATGAATTAAAAGAAGTTACATTGCCGGAGGCGGTTTCGGCTTTACATCATATAATTTCTAAATCTTACGAATTCGGCGAATCCGATAAAAATTTACGAAACTATTATTTGTGCGATGCTGTTGAGAGCATTAGAAAATGGCTTGAACTGCACGGCGAGAACATGGAAAAAATCATGCTGATTAAACATGAATACAACCGAACGCGGGGATACCGCCACGGCGAAAAAGCTCTATAAAAGCAAAAAAAGAAGGCAGCGTGCAAACCACAAAACACACGCTGCCTAAATTGCAAATAAAAAGCAATTCGATATAAATATTATAGAACATTTATGCCGAATTGTCAATCCCAAATAACGTCAAAAAGGCGTTTTCACGACCTTGTAATAGATAATAACAAGTCGTAGAAAAACTGGCTGATGAAAAAAGGAGATTAAAGCCATGAAAGAAAACAATAACGTTTGTTCTTTCGTAGGAACTCAAAGTAATAGTCAAGTCTCGTCGGGTACTTTCTTTGACATTCTGCAAGGCATACGGGAACAAATCGAAATAGAATGTTTCAATGCGGATGACAGAAGGCAAGCGGAAGAAATAGCTATGATAATCGCCGAGATTTTCAAGCTTCCATCGAATGCAGAAATTCAAATAAGCGGAAACAAGCTCTCCGTCGCAATGGTGCGTGAAATTTATTCATTACTGCAAAATGAGCACGTCGCTCAGGTAATCGACAATTATAAAAAGTTAGATTATATCGTCAATTATAAGAAGACATACATCAGAACAGCGTTGTATAACGAAGTGTTTGAGCATGAAAGTCGATTTATAAACTGTTTTAATACAAACTTCCCTAATTTCTTTCAAGAAAAAAGACGTGCTTTATCATAAAACTTGCAGAACAGGGGCGCGACATGAATACCGTGAAAAAGAAAAGGACAAAGAACGCATTTATTTATTACGATTATGAACAGGCTTATTCAAAGAGTCTTGATAATTTAGCGGAACTTGAAGTTAAACGGATAATTCAACACGGAAAACCCAAAATCACATATGCAACAAAGGAAATCCGGAGCGGCGAACAGTTAGAAATTGAGATATATCCGGAGTTTACAAGACGGGATGCGGCGCAGATTCTCTCCGGTTACCGACTGAAAAAGGATAACCGCAAAGCAATGAACAATCTGAATGATAAAAATTCTAGAAAAGCGTGCGAACGGATAATAAACGCTAATTTTGAAACAAATGACATTTGGATGACGCTTACATATCGCAATTCAGATTTGCCGCATGACTTTGAGAAAGCGCAACGCAATATTCAAAACTATATGCGTAAGATAAATTATTGGCGAAAAAAAGATGGATTGCCAAACGCAAAGTATGTATACATTACGGAATGGCTTGAAGCCGAAGGAGACGACAAAGCGTCCGAAAATACCGGTCGTAAATATAGCAAGCGAAAAAAGGCGTCAAACAAAATTCGTTGTCATCATCATGTTGTCATTGACGGCGCAATGTCTATGGATCGCTTGGAGGAATTGTGGAAGCACGGAAGCAGAAACGAAACACGCCGTCTTTCCAAAGACGAATACGGACTTTCCGGCATGGCAAATTACATCACAAAACAGCCGCGCCGCAAGCACATCAAGAAATGGTGCGCATCAAAGGGACTGGAACAGCCGCAGGAAAACAAAAACCATTACAAATTCAACCGCAAAAAGGTTGAAAACATGGTGCGGGATCATTCAATGATTCAAACATATATGGAAAAATGGTATTCCCCGAAGGGATACATATTCACGGATGCAAAGATTTATTACAACGAGGTAAACGCGCAGTTTTACATATCCGCAAGAATGCGAAAAGCGGAAAAGATGCGAAATTGAGCGACGCCAACGTAGGAAAAATGAATAAACATAAAAAACAAAAGGGAGGGTAACGTATAATGAACAACATTTCAATCACGGGAAACATTACGCATGATTTAGAACTGAAAACAACGCCGGACGGGATTTTGGTTTGTACATTCACGGTAGCAGTAAAAAGACCGGGAGCAAAGGACAAAACCGATTTTCTGAATTGTGTCGCGTGGCGGCAAAAGGCAGAATTCATCACAAGGTATTTTGCTAAGGGCCAGAAAATCGAAATCATAGGAATTTTGACAACGCGCAAATGGGAGGACAAAAACGGAAACAAACGCACCGCATATGAAATCATGGTAAATGACGCGGCGTTCGGAGAGGGCAAAAAGAAAGACGATTTATTATCGAAAGACGTTATACCGGATTTCGATTGTAATGAAGAAAATTTACCTTTTTAACAGGAAGGAGTAAGGAAAATGTACGTAAAAGTAGAAAAAACGGTAAATATCCCATATGGATATTTCTGCAAGACTTGTTCACAGCTAAGATTCGGTAATCACGCAAACGAACGCCCGTATTGTTATTGTAACATTACAAACGAGCGGCTTTACGAAGGAAAAGGCGGAGCGATTAAAACAGAAAAATGCTTTGCAGAAATCCGCAAAGCGCTTAAAGAGGGATAAGATCATGAAAATTCAAAAGCTAATTAAAATCTGCAAAGCGGAACACACATTGTATCTTTGCGACACACAAGACGGGGTGCAATGGTTGGGAAACGGAAAAGCATTGTTTCCCTTGTTCAACCATCCGATATACGAAGAAAAAAGCATTTTCGCGGCGTTCGGAATTGATGAAAAGCAACAGGACAAAATCACGTTCAAGCACTTCCCGGCAACACCGGCGCACATCGACATATCGGACACGGCAGACGGCGAATTTCTTGCGAAACGAGCGGGAGGCATCGCTATCTATTACGGCGGCAGATATTTGATTCCGTACAAAACGCAGCAAGGGATTATGTTCATAAGCGGTGACAGCCTTGCGCCGCTTGCGGACGATGACAACAAAATGTTATTTGAACGGACGGCGGCGGACGGTAGTACATATTTTGCAATCAAAAGCGGATTCATGATTTCCGGTATTGTTCTTCCCGAAAATGTGATAGACGACGTATTTGTAAGACAGATTCACGATCTACATGAGCAATGCGATTTGACACTGTATAATCAGACAATTGAAAAGGATTCCCAAAAAGACGAACAGCAGACAATCGAACAGTTGAAAGCAATGTACGGAACGGGAGCGGATGCCGAGGACGAAACGGACGGTGACGAATGACGCAGTATAGAAGAAACGAAGGCTCTGAACAGGAATACGTTATAAACTGGTGCGAATTTATGGCGTTTCGATATCCGGAATTATCTTTGATTTATCATATTCCTAACGGCGGAAAACGCGGAAAAGCGGAAGCGGCTCGGATGAAACGTCAAGGCGTAAAAGCGGGAGTGCCAGATTTATGTCTTCCCGTTTCACGCAACGGATTTCATGGGATGTATATCGAAATGAAATTCGGCAAGGGAAAAACAAGCGATAAGCAAAACAAATGGATAGATAATTTAACCGCGCAGGGATATTTTTGCGTTGTTTGCGTTGGAGCAGACGCGGCTATCAAAACCATTTGCGAGTATATGCATATTAAGGGAACGTAATCAAATGAACGAGCTAGAATTTAATAAACTGCTTGCATTTATGAGACCGGAGATAAAACAGGTTATTGAACAGAAAATAAGAGAACACGAACGCCGGGAAACGTTAAGACGAGCGGCAGAACGGAATTGCGAATGGTGGCGTTTCATATCCGAAGAACAGCAGAATTGTATATTGAATTCATGTATTGAAATTTGCGACATACTTGAAAAAACAGTCATTCCGTCATTTTACGAATTGTGGGAGCGGCTGAAAGAGGATTTTTCAGTGTTTGCGGAGCGGTTTTCGGAATCAATGCAGGATTTCGCAAAAATGATCGAGGAAATGCAGAAGAAAATCTATGCGGCGGATGATCGAAAAAAAACAAGCGATTTTTTTAAGTCAAAAAAGCGAATAAACAACAAAATCAAAAATTTCACGCCGCCGGAAAAGCGAAAATTGCGAAAATGGCGGCACAGCGTATACGGGCGTCGCTGATAATCCCCAAAATAGAGAAAATCAACAAAAATAATGAGAGGGCAAACGTATGAATCACAAAATTGAAGAATTGGCGGACGCGGCGGCTGAAAAGGCTGTAAAAACATTCTTCTGGGAAATAAAAAAAGAAGAATCGAAAAAAGTACTTCATAACACATGGATTCTTATGGACAAATACATGGAAATGAAAAAGCACGTTGAACGCGCTGTTTCGGACGATGACGGCGTTTGCCTTTTTAGCGTGCGGAAAAGTAAAACGAAAACGGCGTTGATGATCGAAAATATTGATCGAGCAATAGACGAATTGCGGATCGAAAAAATAAAAAGCGGAGAATCGTACAAATTCGATGCTTTTGAAATGCACTTTTTACATGGTAAAACATATGAGCAGATATGCGATGCTTTGGATTGCGGCAAGAACTCCCCCGCCCGTTGGTGCAAGGAAATGACCGCGATTCTGTCCGTGAAGTTGTTCGGCGTGGACGGCATCGACAAGTGGTGAAAAACACGGCATTTTATAGATTGTACTTGGGGAAAACATGGGGAAATTGTGGTGTTTTCATAGGGTTTTCGGCGTGGTATAATTGTATCATGAATAATTGTATATGAGCGCACGGCAAATTGTCGTGCGCTTTATGTATGCCGTTATTCATGCCTCCTGCAATGGGCGGCACATTCCGAACGGCGTGTGACGCTTTTGTCAAACAGGAATCACAGAGAGGGTGACAAACGTGCTTTTAAAAAAGTGTGTGTGCGGGAAGCTGATACTGCAAAATATGAAGCTGTGCGCCGAATGTGAGAAAACATATATTTCACGCCATGCGGACTATAACCGAAGCAGGCGCAACAAAACAGCGGCGGCATTCTATGTTTCATATGAGTGGCGAAGCACACGGAATTTGATGCTGAAGGTGTATGACTACATCGACATTTATTCCTATTATATGCGCAAGGAAATCATCGCGGCTGATATGGTGCATCACATCGTGGAACTGGAGGACGACTGGTCGCGCAGATGCGATCCGACAAATCTGTTGCCGCTGTCAAGCACAAGCCACGGCATTATATCCGCGCTGTATAAAGAAAGCGAAGAATCAAAGCGGCGCACACAAAAGATGCTGTTGTCTTTGATCGCACGGCACTTTGAAAAGGCGGGCGGAATCGCGGCGGTGATGAACGGAATTTCTCTGCTTTAATCACGCCGGACGGGGCGCGTTGCCGCTTTGTTGGCGGGTATGGGGGTATCCAAAAAGTTTTTGGAATTCCGCTATTAGTCGCGCCCCCCTCGTCTGTGGAGAAAACTCCCCACGGAAAATTCAGAAAACGGAGGCAAATCACATGAGAAAATAAACGCCGTCCGCACCCGCGGGCGGATGATCGGCGAAAGGAGGCGGAGAGATGGCAGGACAGCGACAGCCGATTGAACTTTTACAAGCAAAAGGCAAAAAGCATTTGACAAAGGCGGAGATCGAAGCGCGGAAGAAAACCGAAATCCACGCCGCAAGCGATAACATCAAGCCTCCGAAATGGCTGACGACAAAGCAAAAGGCAAAATTTAAAAAGATTGTCGCGGAATTGCTTGCCATTGACCTTGTAACAAATCTTGATGTCGACGCTCTTGCCCGGCTGATTATATCGCAGGATCAATATATCGAAATTACGCAGGAAATCAAGAAAATGCCGGTACTGATCGAATTGCAGCTACCAACGGGAAAAAAAGACGGGTTCGGCAATGAAATACTGGAATCCCGCACCGTTGTCAACAGCGAGCGGGAACGATTGATGATTATTCAAGACCGTTGTTTCAAGCAGTGCAGACAATCCGCCGCAGATTTCGGGTTGACCGTTTCCTCCCGTTGCCGATTGGTTGTGCCGAAGCCGCCGGAAGAAAAGAAAGAAAACAAATTTGCGAAATTCGCAAGATAAACCGGGCGTTGTTATGAACACAGCAGACGGCAGAATTGACGGATCGCAAGATCGTGCGACGGAATATGCCCACGATGTTCTTTCCGGCAAGCTGATTGCGGGCGAAGCCGTACGCATGGCGTGCAAACGCCACATGAACGATCTTGAAAAATCAAAGCAAGCATCTTTTCGGTATTATTTCGATGTGGAGGAAGCCGAGCGGATCATTGATTTTGCCGAAACGCTGACTATCGCAGAGGGCGAAGAACAACAGCAAATCACGTGCTATCCGTTTCAGCGCTTTATTTTGGGAAGTCTGAACGGATGGCGGATAAAAGATAAAGGATACCGCCGTTTCCGAACATCGTATGTTCAGCTTGGCAGACAAAACGGCAAGTCGTTTCTTAACGGCATTTTGGCGGCGTATTACGGCAATTTCGATTCGTACAAATACGGTCAAATCTATTGCACGGCAACGAAAAAGGACCAAGCGGTCATCGTTTTCAATGAAATTGTCAAATTCATCCGCGCAGATTCAGAACTTGACGAATGTTTTGCGATCCATGAACACAATAGTACGATTGATTGCCTGAATACGCATTCTGTGATCCGGGCATTGTCCGGCGATACAAAGAGTATTGACGGATTCCGTCCGCTTCTTGGTATCGTGGATGAATACCACGCGCACCGGAATAATCAGATGTATAAATTGCTTGAAGGCGGCATCAAGAAAATGAAATCCGCCTTGATTTCGGTGATTACAACCGCCGGATTCGATTTGAAATCGCCGTGCTGTAAGCTGTACGAAAACTGCATGAATATTCTGAAAGGCGTATCGGAGAACGACACGCAATTCATCTACATTGCGCAGATGGACGAAAAAGACGATTTATGGAATCCGCAGAACTGGATCAAAGCGAATCCGATCTTGCAGTATGATTCCGATGCGACCCAAAACATGATCCCGATTGCAAACACCGCCCGCGAAATGGGCGGCGAGGATTTACGCGATTTTCTTGTCAAGCAGTTGAATCAGTGGGTGCAGTTTTCAAATCGGCAGTATATCAAGGATATTGCGCTGTGGCATCGCTTGGGCGTGCGCAAACGCGGCTTAGAGGCGTTCAAAGGTCGGAAATGTTATGTCGGCGTGGACTTGTCGAGCGGCGGCGATTTAACGTCCATTGCCCTTGTATTCCCTTATATGGACGGAGACACGAAAAAATATTACGTGTATTCGCATTCGTTCATTCCGTCAAGCCGGGTGCAGGAGCATATCAAAACAGACAACGCGCCGTATGACATATGGATCAATGACGGATACTGCACGGTCACGGAAACATTGGGCGGCATCAAAACCGATTACAAATACATTCTTTCGCATCTGAAAAAGCTGATTCAGAAATACGAACTTTCGGTGCAGATGATTTGTTACGATCCGCACAACGCGTCGGCGTTCTTGGGCGATTTGGAAAGCATGGGTTATGATTCGTTGTCCGTTACGCAGAGCGCGAAGAACTTGAACGATGCAACCGTGGATTTCCGGCTTGAAATAGATGCCGGAAACGTGGAATTTGACGGCGGAAACGGACTGCTGACATGGTCGATGGCAAACGCAAAAACAATTTCAAACAGCTTTGGAGAAATCAAGATTGACAAAGATATTTCGGTTGACCGAATTGATGCTTGCGATGCGGTTGTGGATGCTTGGGTGATGGCAATGAAGGACGAATACAGAGTGGGCGCGAATGAATTCGCTAACGATTGGTTGGCAATGGCTGAAAAATACAAAACAGAACGGAGGTGATTTGACTTGAATATATTCCGCAGATTGTGGAACAGGACTGCCCGGAAAGGGCAACCGAAGGACTTGCAGACAATCGTGCAGGATGTGCGCCGCATGGATGACGAATCATTCCTTGAATGGCTTGGAATCAAGCGTAAACGAAAAACGCCGACATCGGAGGTCACATATTTCACGTGCCTGAAAATGATGTCCGAAACGATTGCGAAAATGCCGATCAAATATTTTCAAAAGACGGAACACGGGATCATCGAGCCTCCGGAAACCGACATTTCAAGGCTTTTGCGCAGTCGCCCGAATCCGTTCATGACACCAACAGTGTTTTGGAACACGGTTGAAATGAATCGCTGTCATTTCGGAAACGCATATGTATATGTGCGATATAAGCTGAAGCGCAAGAAATACGGCGGCGAACTGAAAGCACTTGATATGTGGGTGATGCCGTCCGATTGCGTGCAAATCATTGTTGACGATGCCGGGTATTTTGCAGGAGCGGGGCGCATTTGGTATGTCTACAATGACCGGTATTCCGGCAAACAGTACGTTTTCAGCACGGACGAAGTGTTGCATTTCAAGACATCGCATTCGCTTGACGGAATCACGGGGTTGCCGGTGCAAGCGATACTAAAAGAAACCGTGTCCGGGGCGATAGAAAGTCAAGCATATATGTCGAAGCTGTACGAATCAGGATTGACGGCGAAAGCAACGCTTGAATACACGGGCGATCTGAATGAAGAAGCGCGGCGAAAACTGGTGCAGGCTTTTGAGGAATTCGGGAGCGGAAGCCGGAACACCGGAAAAATCCTTCCCGTTCCGCTTGGCATGAAGCTGACACCGCTTGATGTCAAACTGTCCGATGCGCAGTTTTTTGAACTCCGCAAATATACGGCGTTGCAGATCGCGGGTGCGTTCGGTATCAAGCCGAATCAGATCAACGATTACGAAAAATCATCCTACGCAAACAGCGAAATGCAACAATTGGCATTCTATGTCGATACCATGCTTTTTGTACTGAAACAGTACGAAGAAGAATTGCAATACAAGCTATTGACGGAACAAGAAATCGCAGAGGGTAAATATTTTAAATTCAATGAAAAAGTGCTTTTGCGAACAGACAGCAAAACACAAATGGATATATTCGGCGTTGCCATAAACAACGGAATATATAAACCGAACGAAGCGCGGCGCAAACTTGATATGACCGATGCCGAAGGCGGGGACACATTGATTGTCAACGGCAATTATATCCCGATTACAGAGGTCGGAAAGCAGTATGCGGGCGCGGCGGAAAAGTCAACCGACACCGGACAGCAGGCGGAAGAACAACCGCCGGAAAGCGACACCGAAGCGGAGGACATAGACGGCGGAGCGGAAGGAGGTGACGAAAATGAAGAATAAATTCAATTTCACAAGGCGAAATCCGCACACAAGAGCCATTGAAAATGCGGGTTACTTGGAAATCCGAAATGCGCAGGACGGCGAGGCGGAACTGTACTTTTACGGGGATATTGTTTCGGCAACGTGGCAATCCGAATGGTATGAGGAGGACAGATGCCCGCAGGACATTTCCGATTTCTTGGGACAAATCGGAAACGATTCCGACATCACGATTTATTTCAATTCGGGCGGCGGCGATGTGTTTGCGGGCATTGCGATATACAACATACTGAAACGCCACAACGGACACAAACGCGGCGTTGTGGATGCGCTTGCGGCATCCATTGCATCGGTGATCCTTATGGCTTGCGATGAAATCACCGTCATGAACGGCGCGCAAATCATGGTGCATAAACCGTGGTGCATGACGTATGGCAACGCCGATGATTTGGCAGAAACAATCAAACAGCTTGATAAATGTCAAGATTCCATCATCGGGATTTACATGACAAAAGCAAATGAAAATGTTCCGCGTGAAGAAATCGAAGGTCTTGTGAATGCGGAAACATGGATGACCGGCGCGGATTTACAAAAGTATTTCAATGTCACGGTTGAAAACAGCAACGCAAGCATTGCGGCGTGCGCAAGCTGTTATTTTGACAAATATGCGCACTTGCCCGAACGTCTGAAAAATCCGGTTTTGCCGGACGAAACAAAACCAAAAACGGAAGCAGAAACGCTTCTTGAAGATTTGGACTTATACGGAATCTAAAAAAATTATTTTACGGAGGAATGAACATGAACAAGAAAATGAAGGAACTGCTTGCACAGATCAACGAGAAAAAGGCGGAAATCAAGAATCTTGTGGAGCAGAATAAAATTGCGGAAGCAAAGAACGCAAAAGAGGAATTGAAGGTGCTTTCGGAAAAATTCGATCTGCTTGCAGACATCGAAGATGATGACCGTGACGGCATCGAAGATCAGATTGAAAACGGCACGGCACAGAATGTCGGCGGCAGTAAAAAGCCGGAAAAGAAAGACATTGTGCGCGCGTTCGTCAATCGTATTGTGTGCGGACTTTCCAAAAAGCGCATGGATGACCGCGATGCGGAAATTATGGATACCATGACGGAAGCCGCGCCGGACGATAACGGATTTTCGGCGGGCGGATTCACCGTTCCGCAGGATATTCAGACCGACATCAACGAACTAAGGCGCACAAGCGATGATCTTTCGCAGTACGTCAATGTCGAGCCGGTAAGCACAAAGAGCGGAAGCCGCGTTCTTGAAGTGGATGCGGAATCTGTGCCGTGGTCGGATGTTGACGAAGGCGAAAGCATTCCCGATGCGGCAACGCCGACATTCAAGCAGATCAAATATACCATCAAGAAGAAGGGCGGAATTCTCAAAGTCACCCGCGAACTGCTTGCGGATACCGCCGAAAACATCCTTGCGTATCTCAAAAAGTGGATCGCAAAGAAATCCCGCGCAACAAGAAACGCCGCCATTTTGACCGCGCTGAAAACCATCATAACCGGAAAAGAGGTTGAAATCACCGGATTTGACAGCGTGAAGGATATTTTCAACACGAAACTTGATCCGGCTATCGAAGCATCAAGCGTTGTTTTGATGAATCAGAACGGATTCAATTATTTCGACAAGCTTAAGGACGAATACGGCAAATATATCATGCAACCGAATCCCACACAGCCGACACAAATGCTTTTCCTTGGCAAGTATCCCGTTGTCAAGCTGTCAAATAAAACGCTGAAATCCGAAGCGGTAAAAACCACAGAGGAAGGCAAAGAAACAGTCGCAGGATATAAACATCCCGTCTATTTCGGCGATCCGAAGGAAGCAATTACCCTGTTCGACCGTGAAAAAATGACCGTTGAACTTTCCACTGAGGCGGGCGATCTGTGGGCGAAGGACATGACTGGAATTAAGGTGCGCGACAGATTTGACGTGCAAATCGTGGATTCGGAGGCGGTTGTCGGCGGCGTTATCACGGAGAATGTCGTCGCAGAATAAAATCGTCTCATGAAATAGAAGGAAACGCGGATGATGGAACTGGAAAAAATTAAACAGTATTGCCGAATCGATTATCAGGACGATGATGAAATTGTCGAACTGCTTCGGAACACGGTATTTGAAGAACTCGCGGATTTGATTCCAAACTTTAACAAAGAGCAAATGACGAATCGTCAAACGTTGCTTACGCTTATATTCATCAAAGATTTGTATGACAATCGCGATAAATACCAAAAGACAGATAAGGAAACCATGCGTCAGGCGGTGCGTTCTCTTCTTCTTAAGGAAATGCTTGGATAAAGGAGGGGGGGCACATGGCAAGCGCAAGAATTCAGATTGTGCGGATCACATCGGAAACGGTGAACGGCAGGCGCGAGGAAATCGAAACGCCGTATTTTTCATGTTGGTGCGATACGATGGATTTATACGGCGCGGCACTGTACGATGCCATTCATATCAAACTTGAAAACACGATTGTTTTCAAAGTGCGTTTCTGCAAGCAGATCAAGGCGATGAAACATCGCGTGAAAGAATTTGCGATTGATTATGACGGGGAGCGGTACGAACTGTACGCCGTGGATTTCGGGAACAACGATAAAAATTATGTGTTCCTGAAAGCAAACTGCATTTCATGAGAGGGAGAACGGATGGAAATATCGCTTGAATTTGGCGGGTTAAAAAAAATTGCGCAGGCGTTTGACAAGTTGGCAAACGACGTGGAACGGTTAGAGGTTGACAAAAAGATCGTGAAACAATGCGGGCGGGTGGCTAAGCCGGCCATGCAAAGAGAAATTCCACGCTCAAAAGACAACAGCAAATCCGGGCGAAAACTTAAAGGCGGCGGATCGAGCCGTCCGAAACATGGACATGCAGCGGATAACGTGCCCGTTTCAAACGTTAAAACAAAAAATGAATCGCCGTATGTAGACGTCGGTTGGAAATTATCGGACAATTCAGAATATTTCTATATGAAATTCATTAATTGGGGCACGGCAAAAATTACGCCGACGCCGTTTATCGAACGCACAATCAGCAAATGCGATCCAGAATGGGAAAAAATCGCGGAGCGAGAATATCAAAATTTTATTAGCGTATTGGAGTGATAGCGTGGATATCATCAGCAAAGCTGCCGAAGCGTTACGGCCGATCAGTGAACGAGGCGTCCGCGTTGAACAAGGCTGGTACGATTCGGAATATAAAAAGTTACATATAACATTGTGGCTTTTATCAGACTCTGAAGACAGTCATTCGGACGATGACGCGGATGTGATGAAAGCACAAATTCAAATCAACATTTGGTCGAAAAAAGATCAGGTGTCTTTGAAAAAAGAAATCAGAAAACTATTAAAACAAAACGGATTCGCGTATCTTGGCGGCAACGACGATCTTGACGCAGAAGCAAAGGTATTTATGAACGCCATGCGCTTTGAGTACGCGGAAGAAACGGAGGAAAATTTCAATGAGTGAAAACGCAAATGTAATTGTGAGAAGCCGAACAAAATCATTTCGCGATCTGTACGTTGCGGTCGTAACTACGAATACGCCGAAGCTTTATGAAGCGGGGAAACCAGTAAAATTGGCGCGCGCCATTAAAGGTAAAATATCCGACAAATTCAGCACCGAAAAAATATACAGCGACGACGGCGTTGAGGAATCAATATCCAGCTATGAGGGTACTGAGGTCGAATTTGAAGTAAATAGTCTCGCTCCGCAGGATCGAGCGTTGCTTTTCGGTCAGCTATATGAAAACGGATATCTTGTAAAAAACAAAGAAGATACCGCTCCGGAAGTTGCGGTCGGATATCGCGCGAAGAAACTAAACGGCAAATATGAATTTACGTGGCTGTACGCCGGAACATTCGGTCAGGGCAACGAGGACAACTATGAAACGCAGGCGGACAAAATCAGCACCCAGACGAACACGCTGAAAGGAAGTTTTTACGAACGTCAGAAGGACGGAAACTATCAGATTCAAGTCGACGAATCAAATTTGCTTGCGTCGCATACGTCGGCGGCAGACGCAATAAACGATTGGTTCAGCCAAGTGCAGGAAAAGGACGATACGGTAGCCTAAAAATGAGACAAAAAGCAGGAGGACAAGCAGTGAAAGCTAAAATTGACGCTAAAAGAACAATCACGGTAGGAGGGCGGGAATATGAAATGCCGAAGGTGTCTCCGGACGCCTACATGGAATACCTAGAAGCGCGCGAAGAAATTTTTACATCCGAAGAAAAGCGCAAAATGTACACCAAATCGCAATTCATAAAAATGATGGAAACGATATGCGCGCTTTACGGAAATCAATTTACAGTAGAGCAGTTAACGGATGTGGAAACAGGACTTTCCGTTTCCGAAATAATCATGGAATTCGCCATGATTGAAGCCGTCGTCGGCGGAGAGGTCGACAGAAAGATTGAAAAATTAAAAGCAAATTTTTACGAAGGCGAGTGACGCCGGAAATATCTCTGACGTTGGAAAACGGAAAAGAATTGACAGCGTCGACTATCACGGTTGGAACATACCGTAAGTATTGCGAACTTATGGAAAAGGCTGACGATTTTACGGAAAAATCCGACGTTGTATTCATAAGTTCGCAGATAATCCGGGAAGTGTTTAGAAACCAGATTTCAATTCGTGAAATTAACGATCTGGACGCCGAAACGGTTTTCGCAACGGCAAAAACAATTCATTTTGTAATGCAGGAAATCGTCGCTCCGAAATTTCTTGAACTTATGAGCGATAAGGACAAGCAGGAAGTCGAGGCAGTGGAGAAATCGGCATTTGACGATTATGACGAGGCAGAAGGATATAACTCCGATTTGCAAAAACAAAACGTATGGCGGACATGTAAGGAAAATATCGACCGAATTGTTAAGCTGTCGATACGCGCATTTAACAATTCGCTTTCGCAATGCATGGATTCCGACGTCATGAGCCTTTTGGATTATGTAAAATTTGAACTTGAAACAGCAAAAGAAAAATAAAGCGAAGGGGGCGTTTTAAATGGCTAATACCGGCGTTAAAATTACGATGAATTCGGCCGATTTTCAATCTAAGATGAAAATAATGGTGAAAGAAATGCAAAATCTTTCATCCGAATTCAGCGTGGCGCAAGCGCAAGCAAAATTGCTTGGCAACGCCTCCGATATTTTAAAGTCAAAAATTGCAGAAGCAACGGCCAAAATTGAACTGCAAAAAAATATTGTAAAGGCAAACGAAGAACAGCACGAACGCTTAACCGCTAATCTTGATAAAGAACGTAAAAAACACGAATCGTTAACGAAAGAACTATCGGAAGCAAAAGACGCATATAAGAAGACAGCCGATCAAACCGGTCAGAATTCCGATGAATCGAAAGAACTCGCTAAGCAAGTAGAGGAGCTTGAAAAGAAACTCGGGACGTGTACCCAGAGCGTTGAAAAACAACAAAGCCAACTTTTAACGCACGAAACCAAAACAAACAAATCAAAAGCTGCGCTTTACGATATGGAATTGCAGTTAAAAGATTTGAATACCGAGCTAAAGCAAACACAGCTTGACGAATTTTCAAAGGATGAAGAAAAGGCGGCAGACGGAGCGAAGGAATTCGCGGAGAACGCCGATAAAGCAGCGGAGAGCGCTGAAAAATTTGCAAAGGGTATAGAAAAATTTGCATCCGGCGCGGACAAGGTTGCGGAAGTCACAGACAAAGTCGGCAGAAAAATGACGGTTGTATCTGGAGCGATTACGGCGGCAGGCACAGGCGCGGTAAAATCGGCAATTGAATTTGAATCAGCATTTACAGGCGTAAAAAAGACCGTTGACGGTACGGAAGAACAATTTGAAATGTTGAAGCAAGGCATTATGGACATGTCTAAAGAACTGCCTTCATCAACAACGGAAATCGCGTCAGTTGCGGAAGCCGCGGGACAGCTTGGCATCAAAACGGATGACATTCTATCGTTTACGCGCGTCATGATTGATTTAGGAGAAGCAACAAACTTGACGGCGGATGAAGCCGCGTCCGCGCTTGCAAAATTCGCGAACGTTGTCAACATGGATGCGGAAAACTATGATCGTTTGGGATCGGTCATAGTCGCGCTTGGCAACAATTTCGCCACAACGGAAGCAGACATTGTAAGTATGGCGACGCGCTTGGCGTCAACGGGCGCAATCGTTGGATTGTCCGAATCTCAAACTATGGCGATCGCAACAGCTCTTTTATCAGTCGGCATTGAAGCAGAAGCCGGCGGATCAGCAATTTCAAAGTTGTTGAAAATAATGGAGGTATTCGTACAAACATACGGAACTGCTAAACAAACAATTGACGCGACCGGATACTCCCTTCGCGATCTCGAATTGATGTCGTCGCTGAATAGCAAAGGCTTCAAGGAGGTTGCGGGATCGCTTGGATTGACAACCGCAGAGTTGAACGGCTATATGTCAAGCGCATCGAGCCTTGAACAGTTTGCGGATGTGTCGGGCCTTTCTTCAGATCAGTTTATTGAGAATTGGGGAACAGATGCAGTCGGCGCGCTTTCCATGTTCATCGGCGGACTAAACGACACGGAAAGAACGGGAAAATCGGCTGTTGAATTACTAAACGATATGGGATTGACAGAAATTCGCCTGTCAAACGCCGTATTGTCGCTTGCATCCTCCGATGGCATATTAACAGACGCGCTTGATGTATCAAATGCAGCATGGGGTGAAAATATCGCGCTGTCAAATGAATCGGAACAGCGTTATGCGACAACTGAAAGCCGCATTGCCATGATGAAAAATAACATCAGCGCGCTTGCGGTATCGTTTGGCGAAATATTACTCCCATATGTTGAATCAACAATTACGAAAATATCCGAACTTATTGATAAATTCAATGGCCTGTCGGATGGTGAACAACAGACTATTATAAAAATTGCGGCTGTAATAGCGGCTATCGGCCCCGGACTTATCGCCTTCTCAAAACTTGCGTCAAGCGTCGGTACGGTCGCGTCTGTTATCGGAAAATTGTCCGGCGCAATGGCCGGAACGGGCGGATTGTCCGGCGTATTGTCGGCCGTGTGTTCTCCAGTTGGATTGGTAATAGCCGCTATTGTCGCTCTTGTCGCGGGATTAGGGTATGTGATAGCGACGAATGAAGACGTTCGCAATTCCCTGCTGTCGGTTATAGGAGACTTAAAATCGTCGATACAACCGGCTCTTGAATTTATATCAAATACTGTTATTCCTAATTTGCAAGAAGCTTGGAAACGATTGCAGGAAATGCTCGCTCCGCTTGCCGATTTTCTCATAGGCGCGTTTACGTCGTGCTGGACAGACTTTCTTATTCCCGCTATTGAATGGATTACATACACGGTCGTTCCGACGCTAACAAGTACGTTTGAAAACTTATGGAATAACGTTATAGTTCCATTTGCGGCTTTCCTTGATTCCGTATTTACTCCGGTAATTAGTATTGTTTCAGAGTATATGACGATGCTATGGAATAACGTCATAGTGCCTTTAGCTCAGTTTTTAGGCGGAGTATTTGCAGCGGCGTGGGAAGGCATGGCGAAAATTTATAACGAAACCGTCGTTCCGATTATCAACAAGGTTATTTCCATTTTTCAGTTTTTATGGACGGGCGTTTTGCAGCCCGTCGTCGAATGGCTTTGGAACTTCTTAAAACCGATTTTCCAAAACGTCTTTGAATTTATCGGCGGTCTGTTTGAAACTCTGAAAGAGGTTTTTAAAGGCGTAATTGATTTCATCTTCGGTATTTTTACCCTTGATTGGTCGCAGGCATGGGAAGGAATCAAAAAAATCTTTTCCGGAATTTGGGATTCAGTCATTCTATTTATACAATATATCTGCAAACAGATGCAATCTCTGTTCAGTGGAATATGGAATAAAATTAAAGACATATTTTCATCGGTCGGATCATGGTTTACCGATATTTTCAACGACGCATGGTCGGGCATTAAAAATGCATTTTCATCGGCAGGTTCATTTTTCAGTAATGTATGGGAAGGCATTAAAGCTCCTTTCAAATCCGTTGCATCTTGGTTTAAAGATATTTTTTCGAAGGCGTGGACTGGGGTTAAAAATGTTTTTTCATCCGGTGGAAAAATATTCGACGGTATAAAAGACGGAATAGCAAACGTATTTACAAGTATAGTTAATAAAATAATCAAAGGTATCAACAAAGTAGTATCAGTACCATTCAATGGAATAAATTCCGCGCTGCAAGCTATTAAGGACGTTAGTATCGCCGGGATAACTCCTTTCGACTGGATAAGCACTATAACAGTGCCTGAAATTCCTTTGCTTGCAAAAGGCGGCGTGTTGTCAAAACCGCGTTTAATTATGGCCGGTGAGGACGGCGCGGAGGCTATTGTACCGCTCGAAAAAAATACCGGATGGATTGACATATTATGTAGAAAGCTCGAATCGATGTTTTTAAAAGCCGCTCGTTCTTTACCGTCCGTATCTCTTGAATGGTACAAGGAAGGATCAGTGATTAGCGATGAAACGTATCATCCGTTCAGTCAAAAAGCAATTTCCGGAGAGGGAATAACTTACGTCGCGCTTCACGAAGCCTTTTACGAGAGATTGGCCGCTATCCTTGACAGTAAATATGAAAAACTAAAGGAAAAACAGATTATTAGCGTAACGGCGATTTCTACGCTTGACGGCGAGGTAGTCGCGGAGCATACAACGGAAATGGTAGTTGATAACATTGTAAAGGAAATACAATCGAGGAGGTAATATTCGAGTATGCAAATTGATGGAATCGACGTAAGAAAATTTAATGCAAAGCAATTAACGGCTTCGTTTGAACCTCCAAAAATATCCGTCGAGAGGGAGTGGATCGACGGCGCGCCTATACCGATTGAATTTGAAACGTTCGTCAAAGAAGGAACGTTGAAACTGTCGATTCTGTTCAGGGGCAACGGAAGGAATCAGATCGTGCGTAACGTTTCCGAGTTTATGTCTTTGCTAACGCGCGGAGTTTTAATTACCGTCGACGGTTACAAAGGATATTATAGAGGCAAATTGACTAATAACAGTCTGACAAAAACGATTGTCAAAACACGATATATTGTTAATTTGACCTTCAGCGGATACATGATGGATGATGAAATAAAAAATATGTACCGCGACACAAAAATAGCCCAATTTGAAACGATTGGAACACGGGACGCACCCTGCATATTAGAAATCACCCCCACTGTCAGCATGATGGAATACAGAATATCCGGCTTTGGAGACGATCCGATAATAATTCAAAATCTTGACGCGGGAAAAACTATTATTGTCGACGGTGAATCGGGAACAGTTACGCAAGACGGTGAAAACAAATTCAAAGAAGTGGATTTGTGGGAATTTCCAGTTTTAAAGCATGGACAAAAATATACTATAAAGTTTTCATCAGACAAATGCGTTAACGCGATCCGATATAAACCGATGTGGCTATAGCGGGAGACAAAATATGCTGCAATTATTTTCAGACGATCGAAAACGCATAGGCGTTCTTTCTAATATTTCCGATTTGAAAGAAACGTCTAATCTAAACAGCGGAGACAAGGAAATATCTTTTAAGTATCCATGTTCCGGAAAATTTTACGACGACATAAAAAACGAACGTTATATCCGAACCAAAACTGATGAATACGTAATTAAAAGCATATCCGGGGGAACAAATTCTCAATGGATGAAAATTACCGCGACGCTGAATTTGGAAGATTTAGAAGGTAAGGCTTTCTTATCTTTTAAAGCTACGGAAGTAACCGCGCGTCAGTGTTTAGATTTGATTCTTGAAGGAACGGAATGGAAGGTTGGAACTTGTCAAATCACTAAACGCAGAACAATAAAAAAAGACGCGCCGTGCAACGCGCTCGACGTCATATCGCAAATTATTTCAACATACGCGTGCGAGATTACATACGACGCTTTAAAAAAGCAAATTAACGTTTATGAGCAAATCGGCGAAGACAGGGGATGTTACTTTATTGAATCGCTGAATTTGCGAAAATTGCAGACGGACAAAACGTCATATGATTTTTATACGCGAATTATTCCAGTTGGAAAAAACGGGTTGCAAATAGACGTTGACGGACGAAACTACATCGAAAATCATGATTATTCAAGCAAGATTAAAACCTACATTTGGAAAGATGAACGGTACACAATCCCCTCGTCGCTTGCAGAAGATGCTGCGCGAAAACTTGCAGAAGTGTCAAAGCCGTATGAAGTGTATGAAACGGATGTCATTGATCTTGCATCGCTGAATCCCGTGTATTCGGAAATTCTGCATTATGACATCGGCGATGTTGTGTGGCTGATTTCAAAGAAATCCGGTGTCAAAGCGAAAATGCGTATTGCTAAAATCGCCAAGTATCCGCTTGATCCTCAAAAGAATACTTGCGAACTATCCAACACTAAAAAATCTTTTGCCGATATTCAAGCGGAACAAACAACGGAAATAGTAGACGAAGCCGTTGCAACGGCGGGAAACAATACCACTGAGCAAATAGAAGCGTCCGAAGGCTCAACGTCGGAAGAAATAACGGCAAAACTGTTTGAGGTAAAAAATGAGATTATTGAAGAGATAGACGGATTATACGTAAGCGAATCGAAAATGAAAGTAGGATTAAGCGAAAATTTACGTGAATCAAAATTTTATACGGACAAACAGCTTGACAGTTACAAAACAGCCGAGCAAACGGATTTGGCTCTTCAATCTTTAAAAAAATCCATATTGTTAGAAACAGATAATAAATATGCTACGACAGACAAGTTGACTGATGAGTTAAGAAATAATTCTCAACAAATCGGAGAAGAAATAAAAAAAGCTGTTTCAAGTTCGCATGAATATATCGACCCGGACACTCAAAAGAAGTACAAAATAATCGTTCGTTCTGGAACGCTTTACGCAGAAGAAATAATATAGCAAAGGAGGAGTATTGCATATGCAAATGATAACGCCGATTCAAATTGAGCTTTACGGCGATACAAAACATTATCTTGTATCCGCAAAGCAGGGAGACAGAGCGACGCGTTTTATTCAAGTTGAACTTATGGCGTACGGCCTTCAATTTGAAATTCCAACCGACGCCGTAGTTTATGCGAATATTCGCAAGCCCGATAAAAAATTTTGCTATAACGAATGCGTTGTGGAAAATAACCGCGTTATGGTAGAGCTAACAAATCAAGCGTTAGCGGCTGCGGGAACAGCGTATTGCGATATTGAGATACGCCGAGCGGAAGATTTTGAAATTCTTTCGTCAGCTTCTTTCACGATTGAAATTGAAGAATCTATGCGCGACGAATCAGCAATATTATCGTGCAATGAAATAACCGCGATTGACAAAAAGGTGCAGCGTTACATTGACGAGATTTTGAATACAAAACCATATACCTCAATCAGAATATTCAACGAGAACGCGACGCAGCCGTCGGAGCAGTGGACGGAAGTAACGGCGGAAGAAATGGGAGGAACGCTGAACATATTTCCGGGGGAGAACGTCAGCGTAGATATCGATACCGAAGGATTGACGATCAGTACGACGGGCGGCGAGAGTATTACAACCGCCGAGCTTGACGAAATTTTAGTATAAGGAGATTTAAAATTATGGCGAAACATCTTGATTCAGTCGGCGTACAGCATTTATGGAGCAAAGTCAAATCTGCTCTCGGCGATAAAGTCGATAAAGTAACCGGCAAGGGACTTTCAACAAACGATTATACTACGGCGGAGAAAAACAAGCTTAATGGTATAGAGGATGGGGCGCAAGCCAATCAGAACGCGTTTTCAAACGTAAAAGTCGGGTCTACGACTATTGCGGCCGACAGCGCGACGGACGTTTTGGAGCTCGTAGCAGGAACCGACATAAAACTTACCCCGGACGCGACCAGCGATAAAATTACTATCGGCGTAGCCGGAGGAAGTTCGTTTAAATCCGTTAAAATATTCAACGAGAACGCGACGCAGCCGTCAGAACAATGGACGGAGATAACGGCGGATATAAACGACGGTTCTTTGAAAATATATCCCGGAGAGGGCGTTACTATCGACGCGGACAGCGAAAGTCTGACGTTCGACATCGCTTCGATAACAAACGCCGAGCTTGACGCTATTTGCGTATAAGGAGAAATACATATGCCTTATCTTGATAAAAACGGCGTGGCTTACTTATGGAATAAGGTAAAAGCCGCTCTTAACGGTAAAGCGAACAGCTGCCGTAAAACTATTGATTTGACGTCGACTACATACGATATAAATACTTACTATCCCGTTATTTCCGCGATTCCTCCGGCGGGCTTTCCTCGTATAAAT
>CATKFO010000066.1 GCA_949747515.1 uncultured Eubacteriales bacterium | reverse complement strand
TCCTGAGAACGGGATAACCAGAGCGGAGACGGCTAAGATTCTCTGCAATCTCCTCTCCGCCGAGGAGAAAGCCTGGCAGGGATACGTTCCTGATCCGTCGCGCGACGGCTGGGCCGTTTACGGAGCGAACTATCTTTATTGGGGCGGTTCCATAGTTCAGGGAACCCTTGGCACGGACGTCGGAACAGACGGCAAGTATCCGATTCTAACGGCATATCAGGACAGATTTACGGAAACGCTTACGTACGACGATAAAAATACTATTGGAATAAGCTCTGCGGTGAGCGGATTCGATCCGAGAGAGTTTAGCGTGATTAAAATATGCTTTTCATATGAAAGAAACGCCGACGCCTCTCTGACCGGACAGTACAGCGCGAACAATGGGGGCAGAAATCCTAAGATAGCGCGCGAGCCTTTCGCTCTGACAGAAGGAGACGAGGATGAAGGCTACCGCACGGCTACCGCAAATCTATCCGCGGCTATCGAAGCTACGAAAGACGTAATCGACTACGATAACGACTTCCCGCATATTCTTTTCAAGCCGGACGAAAACGCCGGAAAGCTTAATATTAGATATATCGCCGTATTCAAGGATCAGAAATCCGCGGACGAGTTTACGTCGGCTTCATACGAGGACTATCTTAAGAACTATAAGCTTTATACCGACGTAAGCTACATCGAAATCAGTGAAGACGAATCCGCTAAATACGACAAGGAACTTACCTCGCGTATAAACGAGATCATGTCGACGGAGTCGAAATATACTCCAGAGCAAATTGAAGCGTCCGGTCACGAAGCTTACTATGTTTCCAGCATACGTGGAGACGACTCGAACGACGGATTGTCTCCCGAGAGACCGTTTAAGACTCTGGAGGCCTTGTGGACGAAGAAGGGACCTCCCACCGCTCCTGTTCTTGTTACAAAAGCTCAGCCCGGCGACGGCGTCTTCTTTGAACGCGGAAGCGTATTTTACGCTGAAATGTACCGCACTTACAGCGTTACGTGCTTATATACCGCTCCTGGAGTAATTTATTCCGCGTATGGAAGTGGAGAAAAGCCCGTATTCACATGCGCCATAGATTTTACCGATTCAAACAACGTAGGAAACTGGAACGCTACTGAGTACGATAATATTTGGGAACTTGATCAGATCGATCCTGACCCGGAATGGCGCGGATCAAAAGCCGGCATAGGAAATATAATATTTAACGGCGGCGAATACATAGGCGTCCACATAAAGTCGACGCTCAGCGGCGAAGACAGAGAAACAAAGCCAAACATAGGAGCCGGAACATATACGCTGAATCTGGGCCTCCAATCAAACGGTAAGGAGATTTTCCATTCCGGAGGAGGAGAATCCGTTAATCTTGCCGACGCTCTTAAGAACAATCTTGAGTTTTTCCACGACGAATACGAAGGCAAGCTTTATCTTTACTGGGACGGTGGAAATCCAGCCGATTCGTTTAGCGATATTAAAGTCTCGAGAGGCGGATATGTTATTTCCGCTAACGAAAACACTATAGTAGACAACCTTTCAGCGCTTTACTGCGCGTCGTGGCTTGCGTCGGCAGATATTTTCGGTTCACAGTTCTATAACTGCGAGCTCGGATATTGCGGAGGTCAATATTCCTCCATTGCCAGCGGAGTTGAGACCAGCGGAAGAAAGCTTAGCGAGTATAGTATAAAGGATCGTGAAAAAACAAAGCATATTATTGAAAACTGCTACTTCCATGATATAGAAGACGGTCCTATGTCCGCTCAGAACAGCAATTCCACTGAAATGACCGATAATCCAATGGCCATTAAAAACATTGAATACAAAAACAACGTTATTTTAACCAGTGGAAACGGAGCGGAGCTTTTCGGAGGGCAGCCGCATCTTATTGACGAGAACGGGTACATGATCGATAAGATGGAGAATCTCTATATCCACGACAACATCATGGCTTACATGGGCTATGGTATTAATCAGCAACAGGGAGACACCACCAAGGGAACTACCAGCGGAGACATTTTATGCGGAAGTATTTACGGAGAAATGGTTCCCGGAACTTGCGTTTTTGAGAAAAACACTCTTTACAAGTGCCGCGCGCAGATTGCCAGCGCTTACGTTGCTCTCGACGAGCAGCCGAGGGGATGGAATTTAAGAAACAACACTTATATTCTTCCACAGGACGTAGCTACTCTCAAAAAAGGATATGAAGATTTTATCACAATGAATCATAGCAGAAACAAAGATAACCGCGTCTCCATACCGTACAATAAGAGATATCTTGCATACTTTACGTCTCTTGGATTCGATCCTGCGGGTAAGTTCTATCATTACGGCGAAACCTCCGTTAACGACGGAAAATTTGTATTCTTCCTTACCGGATATTACGTTGAGAGAGGAATTACTCCGAACCTGATTGATAAAACCAAATGATTCTGCAGAATGTTAAAGACTTCCATATATAATTGGAGATACATGGATAACTTCTATAGGTAAACGAAATCGGATAAGTCGTATCGTCCGTATTACACTGTAAGGCGGACGATACGACTCACAGTTTTGAAACAAGAAAGGTAACGTACAAATGAAGATTAAGAGAATTATATCCGCGGCGATAGCCGGAGCAATGCTCTCTGTCCCGACTCCCGCGGTCTTCTCAGCGGGAAAGGCGGAAATGCCGTTCAAAGACTTAGAGAACGGAGCGTGGTTTTACGAGCCTATCAAACAGATATACGACAAGGGATACATGGAGGGAGTGGAAAAAGACCGGTTCTCTCCCGACGGAGGACTTACGAGAGCGCAGTTCGTCACTATACTCTGCCG
>CATKFO010000065.1 GCA_949747515.1 uncultured Eubacteriales bacterium | reverse complement strand
TAACGAACGGAACGTCCGCAAACGAGTTCTCTCCTCAAAACGAGTGCACCAGAGCTCAGATCGTTACTTTCCTCAACAGATTTGACTCAAATAAATAACTTTTCTTACAGCAAAAAAACTGGGCGTTTTTAAGAGCGCTCAGTTTTTTATGCATTCTTGCCTGTATTTTTGTCGCCTTGTTAGATCTATGGCCAATGATATTTTAATTTTGAAAGAAAAACGCACATAGATATGACAATAAATACAATAAAGAACACAATGTACTTGACAGGCTAACTTATAAATTGTATAATATATGAAACATCACCTGAAACTTGAATTTTTATAACAGGAGTATAAAAACATGAAAAAAATTACCGCATTGTTTCTGTCAATTATATTGCTATTTTCGCTCTTTTCCTGCGCAGGAGGACAATCCAGCAGCGAAACGACCGCGGATACAGGAATAGATACGGGAGCCGATACCGGAGCCGACACGGGTAAACCTGAAACATCGGAAAAAGAAAGCGGAGATATTCCTGATACGGAAGTCGCCACGGACGGAGTCATCAAAGACTAGTACATATTATAAGAACCGGCATATTTTACATGGAGTGTAAGTCATGGCCTCCAGCTGAGTGAATGTCAAAATAAATAAAGGTAGCCGCAAGGAAAACGGTCGTGCGTCTACCTTTCTCACTATAAATTTAAACAAAGCCGTTAAACCAAATTGTTGTTTAAATTACAGTGCAAAATTATTCCTGCAAATTTTCAAAAAGGTATTGACACAAAGAAGCTTTTGTTGTATAATACTAAATGTCGACGCGAGAGTGGCGGAACTGGCAGACGCGCACGTTTGAGGGGCGTGTGGTTCACACCGTACGGGTTCAAGTCCCGTTTCTCGCATCTATAAAAACGGTAAGGCGTGTATATGACTTACCGTTTTTTTTTGTTATAAACTTAACTAAAATCGCCGGCAGTTTGGACTTGATTTTTCAAAAGAGACGCATACATAAAAGTAAAGACATAAATGCATTGGCGCAAACCTTTTTAATGATGGACATTAACAGTACGGTTATTGTAATATATCCGTTTATACCTGTGCAAATCGCTTATCTTATCTTGTACAAAAATATACTTTATCGCTGATTTTAAATTTTCAGACGCATATTTTGGGAGCCTGTCGCTTATGAGACAGGCTCCCAATGCTAAACTTTACACAATATACGTTGTGATCGAATCAACCCAGTGAACAAAGGTCTGACCGTTGACGATAATGCGATCCGATTCCGGCAAAAGCTCTTCCCAAAGCTTTTTATATTGTTCAAAATGCCAATCGTTGCGGTTATATCTGCGGAAAAGGACTGATTTTCCCGTCCTGTCGATATATTCCTCAGTAACTATCCCGTCCTCATATGATTCAACATCAACAATCAGAACGGTGTCGTATGATCTGCCGTTTATGGTTACCGTATAGCTCCCGACCACATCATAAAACGGCTCGACGTTAAAAATGGTTATCTCATTACCTTTTTTTGTAATGGCGTTCTTGGGACGTAAATAAATTTCCTTTCCAATATTGTCTTCGCCGCAACCGAAGACATCGAAAAAACTGTCGCCGTCCATAAATGTACTTTGCCTGAATACGCCGTCGTCCTCATGCCATTCGGCGATAATCCGAGTATGAGCGTCGGTGATCTGCGCTGCAAAATAATTGATTTTATCGTATTGGTCCGGTTGATATTCGGTACTGTACTGACGCGCTTTAATGCGCACGCATTCGACGCCGTGTATCTCGGCTCTTCCGATTGCCTCAAGCTCGACGATATCGCGTATCATTTTCTGCGGATACACATATCTGGCGAACGAAGCCTTTTCATTGATCCTTGGAACGATTTCCCATCCGCGCAGACTCTCGCATTTTACCTCGGATATGGGCCGCTCTGATCTTTCAATGGTATAAGCCGGCATTACCTTAGGCAAACTCTTCATAATCAAATCGCTCTCCTTCTTCGTATATACAATTTTTTTAATTGTTTCAGGAGCGAGATAAAACTGCTCTGCAAGCTCATTCGCCGAGGCGCCTTCGACAAATTTGTTTCTGATATCTCTGTTACGCTGGTTCAGCACGCGTTTGTATCCGGACGCCTCTCCCCAGGCTTTACGGCTTCCGTCAGACGGGATATAAATCAGCGTTCCTTGAATATATTCTTGCACCTGCTTCAAGACGCAGCTTGGCAGGATATTCTTTGCATTCTCGTATTTCACCGTTTTACCCTCCTGTGAATGTATTATATCATGGATCATAGGACGAGTAAATGTACAAAACAGGTATAATTATTTTATGCATTTACCTTTTAGAGCTGATTCATTTGTTAGCGGGGATGCTTCGCTATGCCTCGTGGATAACCTGTATTTAGAATTTACTATCCCTCCGCATTCCTTGATATTATGAATTTTTAAAGAATCAAAAAAGCGTAGTCGCCGCCTGATTATCTTTACTGAATAATTTAAATAGATTTAGTTCGCTCCATTATAAACATAGCCGCGCAAAGTTGTTTTTCCGTTTTTTATTTCTTGTAATTTTTCATTCTTCAGTTATATATCCTGCTTTTTTGGAAACGCTAACATATAACTGGAGGTATAGTATGGAGATTATCAAAGTAATTCTGACGACATTTGCATCTGCGGCGGCGCTATTTATTATTGCAAAAATTATGGGACACAGGCAAGTAGCGCAACTCGATTTTTTTGATTATATTACCGGCATAACGATCGGCTCAATTGCCGCTGAGCTCGCAACCGAGCTTGAAGCTCCGTGGAAGCCTTTGATCGCTATGATCATATACGGCGCGGCTTCCATCGGACTTAATCTGATTACGAATAAACTTCCCAAAGCTCGAAAATATATTAACGGTTCTCCCACTATACTTATGAATAACGGAAAACTGTACAGAAAAAATATGAAAAAGGTAAAGCTGGATCTCGATGAGTTTTTGATGATGTGCAGAGAGCAGGGATATTTTGATCTGAACAACGTTCAAACAGCAATTTTTGAATGTAACGGAAAATTAACTGTATTGCCGGTCAGCGCTAATCGTCCAGTTACCCCTACAGATTTGAATTTAAGTCCCTCGCCCGACTCTATTAACTACGAAGTCATAATGGACGGACGTATTATAAAAGAAAACCTGAAACGAATTGGACTCGATTCCAACTGGCTTAACACGCAGGTGAAAGCGCAGGGTTACAACAATGTAAAGGAAATTTTTTTGGGACTGTGTGATAATAATAATCAGCTCTCTTTATTTACAGTTGAATAAAGACAATCCGCGGAAAAACAAAAAGACGCTTCGCGACATTTTTCAGCGATAGATATCATTTCTGAATATTTTTATGATAATAGAAAATCAGGTTTTCATATTGGGATCTCACTATGAAAACTTGATTTTTCTTTTCATTTTTATAGCTGCGCATTAGTATTGATTTCGACCTTGTCAAACCGCTTTGAAAAACAAAAGTATATCAAAATTTGATATTGACAACGCACTCGCGATGTGATATAATAACAAAGAATTAAATACGCGGGTATGGCGGAATTGGCAGACGCGCTAGATTCAGGTTCTAGTCGGAGCAATCCGGTGGAGGTTCAAGTCCTCTTACCCGCATTACACGAAAACACCATTGACATATGAACCTCTACGGTTTGTACTGGATGGTGTTTTTCTTTATAATTCCAAGTATTTAAGCGGTTTGATGACTTGTAAGTAGTATATTGAACAAAATTTAAATATATTGTTATAATCGAATCTATAAACCGGAGCTTTGCGGGGTGAAATATTGATGAGCTTCATTTCCTTTAGTTTGGATTATTATATAAAAGAATTACAAAGATTAGAGACTGTTACTGTAAGTAACGAAACAATATATCGAGCACAACAACTACTGAAAATGCTCGATGATTTGATTGACGAGGTGTATACAGAGTTAAATGAAAAACTCGAAGAATCGTATCATGGTATTTCAAAGTTAAGAAAATACTTGAAGGACAATCATACCGATCCGTTTCCTATTTGCCGGAAACCGATAGCAGAAGCTGATATAAAATACGAACAAAGAGATTTTGAACTTGTAGAAGCAATCAAAGAGCTTATCGAGATTGCTGAAAAAAGCGCGAATATTAGTGATAATGTTTTCTTGACGGAGTTAATCCGTTTCTGCGAATGGATAGGATATGAAGAAAACACAGCATACATTTTCTTGCTTCGCGACGCATTATTGCCATATATCTATTATCAAAGCAAAAATCGAAAAAATATATATCCGTGGTTGTTAGGCAGAAAAACATTAACAATGTTGTCAGGTAAAGAATATGTAGATGATGAAATTCGTGCTTCAATCTTCAAGGCGTTGGAGTTTGGAGATTGTTGCAATTATGAAGATTTTTGCAGTATAGTTTTGTCTGACATACGAGTCGCCTTAAAGCAATATCCTGAAATGGAAAATTGTCTGACTGAATTGCTTGATGGAATCAAGGAAACGCGCATTATTGTTATTGAGTCAGGATGTTCGGGTACTTTTCCACTGCTGCTTAAGAGTTTAGATCACCGAGTTGATGTGCGTATGTTTACTACATACCCTTATTTGTTAGATATATATAGCGATAAAATTTATTCGCCTAAATACGAAAAAAATCGTTTGTTTGAGACTTTATATTCTCAGGATTTATACTTCCAATTTTCAAATATAAGCGACGGCCATTTCTTTGTAAGGAAGTGTCGGGACAGATATGTGAAAGAAAAGTCATTAGCAGAAATAAAAGCGGTTTTGAAATAATATGACCGAGGTTATCCTAAAAAGTAAGTTCCGATTTGTCGAAGAGTTTAAAAAGAGTTTATACAAATATGAAGACAAAAAATCTATCTGCTTTTTCTTTTCCAAAGGAAGAACGTCCATGAAAGCAGATACCGACCTATCGTCCGTAAAAGCGTTAGCGCAAACCTTTTTAAAGATGGATGTATAAAGCAACTCCGCGCAACAGTCCAAATTTTACCGTCTGCGAACCTGTAACCCTTTTCAACAAGCGGAACGGCGGCTCATCCGTCCTCATATAAATTTTTAAAATACGCGGAAGCGCTATTACTATATACGGCTTCCGGCATATTGCCGCAATATATATTAAGCATGATATACGCAGCCTTTTATTCGGATTAAGTTTTCTTTTTTTACTGTCTACATTATATTTTAATATATAATACATAGGCGTTATGTCAGGCAAAATAAAAAAGCAGCTTGCTTAAAACACAAAACCGCTTATCTGAATATACTATTCAATATTGAATTCAACTGGCTTTCATCCATAGACTGCAATTTTTCGTATAACTTGGGATTTGCAAACCGAACGGCCTCGTTATTACTTTGAAGCAAATTATACGCAGGCACATCAAGCGCTTTGCATATTTCTGCGAATAACTCCACAGACGGCGCATTATAGCCGTTTTCAATTAAACGAACATAATGCTCGCTGACATCTATTTTTTCTGCGAGCTGCGCCTGCGTCATATTTAGCCTTTTGCGATAATATTTAAGTCTTTCCCCGAAAAGAGCTAACTCTTCATTTTTCGTATTACTCATCAATGTATGTCCCTAAAATATCATAAATATCCTTTAATTCTTGATTACTGTATTTATCCAAGCATGATAGAATTGAAAAAATCAAAAATTCTTTTCCTGCATTCAAAAACAGCATATCAAGCGGTATATCAATTGCATCGGAGATTCTTCGTAATGATTTAAGTCGGGGTTGTATATCTCCTCTTTCAATTGCTTGATAGTGTTTTATATTGATTCCCGCTTTGTCTGCAGCATCAAGCTGAGTTAAGTTCCGTTTATTTCTATACTCAACTATATATTCATTAACCTTCATATAAATATCTATTCTTTACATTTATTAATTGTCAGTAATACGTCCAGCATAGCAGATAATTCTGCTTCATCTTTAGACGCGAGAGCGTCCTGTAATTCTAAGTAGTTAATTTTATCAATACTGTCCTGTGTCTGCATTAAACAATATATTGGAACATTCAGAGCAAAACTTATGCTTTTTATAAGTTCCATTGATGGGAATTTTATTGCGTTTTCTATTTCTGCAATATAATGCTCGGTTACATTTACTGATTCCGATAATTGTCCTTGCGTTAATCCTTGTTTTTGACGATAAAAGCGAATCCGCTCCGGCAGTATTACTTCTATTTCGCTAAACTCTTTCATGTATTTTCCCCATTAAATTTTGATAACTTGAACAATTCAAAATTACTGCATAGAAGCTGTATATCGTCGTTTGAAGTCATCATGATTAAAGCGATTACGGAATTAACAAGATGCCGTTTATTCTCATCTTTAAAAAATATATCGATCGGAACATTAAAACCGTTTGCTATTTTTAAAAGCGTTTTCGGTCTCGGACTTTTATCTCCGTTTTCTAATTGAAGATAGTAAGTACCGGAAATTCCGGTAATGCCCGCAGCTTCTTTTCTCGAAAGATTGCGGGCGTTTCGTATTCTTTGTATAATTTTGTGAGTTTTCATTTGTCGAATCCTCTTGTGAAAATGAAATATAACTCAATCAGGACCGTCATATAAACCTTTCAGTACGGTTAAAATTGTTTTCAATCGTTCGTCGCTGAACTCCATCAGCATGTCTTTTTGATCTTCGCTCAAAAATGATTCGCCTGATGTGAAGAAATACCGTGCAGGCTTATTAACGTCCTTGCATATTCTCAAGAACACCGGAACTGAGGGATTACTGTATCCGTTCTCTATTTTTACATAATGTTCTTCAGAGACATCGATTAACTCAGAGAATTTAGCCTGCGTGCTCAGCTGTTTTCTTGCTTTCTTTAACTTTTTATAGTTAAACTTCATTTTACTTTTGTTCCGTCAAATTCAGTATATCGTTTATTACTGAGAATGATTTTTCCTTATCGATAAGATTAAGGTAATCGTCGATTGAATAAACTAAGAATTTGCGGTCGCAGTCTGTAAACAGAAGATATAACGGAATATTCAATATATTTGAAATGTCAGACAGAACATTAATGCTTGATAGACTGTTACCCGTTTCAATTTCTCCGATTTGCCTTGCAGACATTTGAAGCTTTTTTGCAAGGTCATCCCGCGTCATTTTTTTAGCGAGCCTATATTCTTTAATCTTTCTGCCGATTGATTTTGTCGTCATATATAGCTTGTAAAACATTCAGAATGGTCTCTAACTCCTCTGCTTTCACATTCATTAAAGCGTCGATTTGTTCAGGACTAAGATATTTGTTTTCTCTATCCCTCTTAAAGAAGCAGTCTGAGGGTTTATCGAATTTCAGGCAGAGATCAACATGCAGATTCATCGAGGGCTTTTTCTTCCCACATTCCAAATAAGAATAGTATTCGGGCGTTATATCCGTTTCCTCCGATATTTCCATCTGCGTATAATTGGCTTCTTTTCTGAAAGCTCTGAGTCGGGATGCGTATAGATTATTCATCCTTATCACCAATAACAGCGGATATAGAATCAATTATCCTTTGCGCGTAACCGGGGTCAATTTGACTTAAATAATCGTCAATGGCATAGATAACAAATCTTTTATCAAAATCCTGCAAAAAATAATCGGAGGGGGTATCCAAAGCTATTGATAACTCTCTTAAAGTGTCTATTGTTGACAGACTTTTATCTTTCAGAATAGAATGAAGCTGTTGTTCTGATATTGTCAACTTGCCTGCGAGGGATTTTTGTGTCGTTCCTCGCTTTAACATTATTGAATTTATCCTTTTTCCAAAACTGCCCATGACCTTTCCTTCATATATCTAAACGTTTTTAGATTTTTCGATAACTGCAAAACAGCCGCGTTCCTATTTTTTATTGTTTATAATTTCATCGCTGAAAACAGAAGCGCTTAATAAGTCCGCCGGATCGATTTCAAGCGCGTCCGCAATATTGAAAAATATCTCTAAAGAAAATCCCTTGGCAATTCCCGGAGCTTCAATAGAACTTATAAGAGTTCGGCTGGTGTGCGCTCTTTCCGCAAGTTGCTCTTGTGAAAATCCCCTTATTTTCCTTAAAGATGAAATAACAATGCCCAACTGTATAAATCGGTCGCGATTTTTAAATGAAACGCTCATATTACCTTCCTCGCATATGGATATATGTACATTATACATGCATGAAAATTCACATGCAGCAGCATGTTGTTATATTTGACTTATTTTGTTTGCAATCATCAAATATTATTAGCGCCTAGGTTAATTTATTTTTTATTATTGTCAAAAAGCAGTTGACATAGTTTCAAAAATATGCTATAATCAGAAAAAAGAATAACCCTATCCAACCGACGGGGATAAAAAAAGTACGTCGGCAGAAAAGTTGAGGTGGCACTCAACTCTTCCTGAAGTCTATGTGCCCAAAACACATAAACAACAACCGGTCTCCCGGCGCCGACGCTGATATTATTATATCAGATTGTTTTCGGTTTTTCAAGAGGGTAAGCGGTGTTTTCTGTCTATTTGTGTCATTTACGTATGTAAACCGGCGGATGTGTTTTTGTTGCACATTCCGCTGGTTTTTTCTTATCCATTTTTTTACAAAGGATGTGATCTTTTGTCGGACCTGAGAGACCCAAGCAGTCGTATTAAAAAAATAATAGAATGAGCTGACAGTCGGCTTTACTGGGGATCGACTCACTTTTGGAGTTATCTTCCGGGCAAAGCAAATGCCGCAGCGGAGCATGAGAAGGTGGCTCTCCTCATGTCCGAACTCAGGGTTGCACCGAACAACGCCTAAGTCACTTCTGCGACAACTTATTTTATCATATTACCGCATCAATGTCAATATCCACATTGATTCTGAATATGTATTAGTGTATATTGTTGTTTGCAAGTGCGCTGTAAGCTTAAAGCTGTCAGTCTTATTTGATAAGCTCTGTGGGTGGAATGTACAGTGGCAGAACGTTTTGTTCTTGTACGCCGCGCAGATATAATACAAGCTAAGGGACAAATGCCCCGATTATGTAATCTGTGCGATACCCCACAATCTTGAGTTCATTCCTTTTCGGTCAGATGTTGTCCCGGGAGTAGCTTATTCGGCTGCGATGCCGTTTCATTCGCCTTTAATCTCTCCACCGTTTGAAGATGCGGTGTCTCGGCGGATGAAACGGCGGAGCCGGATTATATATAAATGGAGTATGTTTCGTTTTCGAAAGACTGAATCGAAATATACTCTTAAAGAGAGAGATTTAATATCTTCTCTCTATCCCTTAAAAGTCAAGCTGTATTCAATTCCGCTGCAGCTTGACTTATTTTTGTTTAAAAGGAATCGGCGCGAAGTCGCGTCGGACGCGGCCTCTTGAGAAGTAACAAAGGCCGTCCGCATTGAGCAAGCGTCTTCTAAGTTTTATATCATATTATCTGTCACAGCCCGGATAACGTTAAGAATACGTATTTGATCGGACTTTGGTATACCTGATAGTTCCTTTGACAATTCAGAAGCGACGACTTGGTTTCCCACGTCGGGTACGCCCGGCAATAGTGTGTCTGACGAAATCTTCAAAGCGTTGGCAGTGTTGATGATAATCTTTAGTTTAGGTATTTTTTCTCCGCGCTCTATGGCGCCCATATAGCTAACGCTTAACCGTTTCCGCAAGTAAGCGGATAGAAGTTCCCCCGCGCATTTATAAAAAATGAGTTGGAAACGCAAACGCGAACCAACGCATTAAAATAAATAATTTATTTAAAAAAAGGAGTTTACGACAATGAGAAAAGAAAAAGAAGCGTCTATAAGAGCTATAGATGAATTAGGAAGGATAGTTTTACCTACCGAAATACGGCAAAAGTTAGACATCCGAACTAACGAAAAGATATGTTTAATTGAAAGAGACGATGAAATTGTGCTGAAAAAGTATAAACCGTCATGCGCTTTTTGCGGTTCCGAAGAATCATTGGTAATGTACAATAAGAAATATGTTTGTAAGGACTGCAGCCAATCAATAAATTCTTTGTTCTGACATTGAGGAAGCTTTGTGAATTAACATTTCAAATATCCCTTTGAAATTGGAACGGAGACATGAACTTACGAGTCGGTATTCCAAATAATAAGAGGCTATATATTTAAGAACGGATGCGGATTTGAATTAAGCGCGCCGGCAAATTACTGTATTGACGGCTATCCGAAATTCACGCATAAAATAAATTGTCTTTTTATCCGTTTGATAAAAGTATATCCTATAGTTAAAGGAAAAAGCAGCGCCGAGAAAAATTTCGTGCGTATCAAATAGGCTTTGAGTCATGCGAGGAATTTAATACGAAAAATACGCTCCTTGAATTGCGGGGATTTTTTCCGTAATGAAAGGAGTGTTTTTCTATGCCGGGTTATAAAGCCGTTAAGTACCTTCGTCTTTTCTATACTGACGATAAAACTACTGAAATCGGCGGCGTTGCAGCTCAAAGAAAACTTATCGGCGTTTTTTTGCGCGACATCCTGAAATTGAGGAGACAGATGAATATTTTCTTTATGACGATAGACAACGCGATATTCAACAGATACTTTCACATCTTTCCAGTCATGATAGAAAATCCCGCGGCAATTCATTTTCCATTTGCATCCGCTTGCTTTCATATTTATATTCCCGCTATGTTTTGGCAGCTTTCCGACTCTCTGTTTAGAAATTCCGTGTAATTCCTTATGTCGTTTACGGTAAAGAAGATTCCAGACAAATTGAAAATCCCAGGTCATCCGCAATTTCTCGCTGTGTAAGCCCTTCATTTGTCTATTATCGTACTTTGGGCAATAGTTCCCTCCCCTTTTCATTTTTTCTTGGCATGACAAGAGCCTACTATGGTTTTATTCACCACAGGAGGCTCTTTTGCTATCGTCCTTTTTACCGGTTCGGTTAAGAAATGGCAGAAGCTCTTGTTTTATTGCAAATTCGATTGGTAATTATTATTCGTCGTCTACAGGACCCATTTTCTCGAACGGAGGAGGAGTAAATCCAGGAATCTTGTCGTAAACCGGAGCGTCCTCGCGGAAGCGATAGTCCCGCTTCTCCCAGTTTATAAATCCGGGATCCTCGCTTGAAATAATGTTTGTGTCAAGATTGGTAGCGCTTTCTTCGCCGTTGTCCAGCTTGTAGGGACGAGCCGCGCGAAGAATAAGGTTATTTTCAATGTTGATTGCGTAAGGCTTGCGGAGTCTTTCCTCGGCAGCTCCGTCGTGGGGTTTGTATCCCGGCTGTTCTTTGTCCTTCACATATTGGGATATCGCGTCGCAGTAATCCTTGTACGTGGGGTTTCTGCCGAAGTATTTTTCAGATCCCATATGCTCGGCGGCTTCCTTAATTCCCGGGAACAGACCGTTCCAACCATCGTCGGACATATAGTATGAAATATCTCCGCCGAAAGCAAAGTATCCGGCGTCTATGCTGATATTTTCATAATAGCAATGCTCTCCTCCGTTATGGAAGTTAAAGGAACGTCCGCCCGATTCCCAAAGGAGAGGAGCTATCTCGCCGTTACCTACTACGATATTGCCGTACGCGTACATTCCGCGGGACAGATCGTCGAAGTAAATACCGTAGTCGCCTTTTGCAAAGTCGAACAGATAGTTGTAACGATAGTGGTTAGCGCATGAGGAGCATCCGCCTCCGCCGATGTAGATCATACCTGTGTCGTGGGTCTGAGTGTCTCCGCCCTCGATAACGTTGTACTCAAGAATTCCTTCATTGTGACCGGAGTCTCCCATCGTAGTGTCCTTGATATAGTTGTGGGAGATAACGTTTCCGCATCCCGCGCTGGATACGCCGAAACGGAGATGAGGGTTGATAACGACGCAGTTCTGCATAAAGTTGTTTCCGGGAGTCAGGGTCTTTCTGTCTCCGCCCTCGACAACAGCCGCGCGGTTTGAGCAGTGCTCCATTTTAGAGGCGATAACGCCGCTTCGGAATCCGCCGTTAACCATAAACGCCGCGTCGCGGTCCTCTTCGGCAGAGCAGGTGCCGATAAAGTGGCAGCGCTGAACCAATACGTTAGTACAGTCTTCAAGTTTGACGGCCGCGCCGGCGCAGCGTCCGATGTTGAGGCGGTCGATAAGTACGTAAGACGCTCCGACGCAGTTTATAATATCGATTGATTTGGTTACGAGGCTGATAGAGTCTTCGCTTGTAAGAGAGCCGTTTTTAGGTATTATATAAAGCTTTCCTTCCTTGCGGTCGAGATACCACTCTCCGGGAGCGTCTAGCTCTTCAAACACGTTCATAAAACAGTAAGTATTGTATACGTCATACCGGAATCCACGAGAATAGGGAGAAGGATCGACTCCGCTGATTCTGCCGTTTTCACGATCGATTTTTCCAATTCGCATATATCCGTGTTCCCATTCAAACGCAAGGGAACCGTAAATATACAAGTCGTCCGCGTCTTCCCAGTTCGAAGGCAGACAGTCGGGAGTAGGAATTTCCCAGCTTTCGCCGGTTTCTTTTCCTCCGTCCTTATATATCGTCTCGCTCATTTTAATCATATCCTCGCCGACGTTAGGGAAGCGGCAAAGAGTCATAGGCTCGCTGTTTACAAGGAGCATTGCTCCGCCGTAGCCTATCGTGCCGTACTCGGTTATGCCGAGGGCTTTAAGATCCGCCACGACGACGCTGCCGCGCGCGGATTCTTTCAGGCGTGCGAGCTTGCTTTCGTCTGTAAGGGGAGCGAACGCAGACGCCGGAATATTGTGAGACGTGGAGATACGCGGCTTTTCTCCGGGCTCGCGAGTAATGATCAGGGGAGATTCCTCGGCGCCCGAATGTTCTTCAGTGATTACGGAAGTAGAATCGAAGGAATAATCTCCGCCGCGGAATACGATCTTTCCTCCTTTTTTTCCTTTCATGCGGTCGAGAGCCCCGTTAAGGGTAGCGAGCGGCTTTTCGCGGCATCCGCACGCCGTATCGTCTCCGTCCGGAGCAACGTAAACGGTGTTTGCGTTGGATTTTTCAAACGCGTCCGTATTAAATGGGCGGATAACGGTGATCTCTTTGGGAAGCTCCGCCTTTGCGGCGAAGAAACGATCGCGCACTCCTCCTTCGTCGGTATGACGAGCCTTTATCGGCGGATATTCCGAGGGCATGTTCATGTCGATCCTGAATCGATCTCGTATTACTTCGTTGAGCCTCCGCTCGGTATAGGGTTTCATTGACATAAGATCCTCCAGTCTGCCGCGCAAACGGCAGTACAGTAATTTGGCAAATTGTGTTTTACGGGAATTATACTATACCGCGAGATTAAATGCAAGTATAAAATTCGTATTTCCGGAGAAATTTTATAGAATACTCTAATCTTTACCTGACGATTGCTTTTTTTCACTTGTTTTGATATAATATAAGGTATATTACGCTCGCTAATGGAAAAAATAATTTTGAATTTTTTTCGGAGGCGGCCGTATATGAGAACTTATTACTTCTTTTCAAAATTCGTGGCGTCGCTGGCGTTGGGTCTGACCGTTGGATTTATAGCGGCGCTTATTTTCGGCGCGGGCATAGCCGCGCTTTATTTTGCGATAGCGTGACCGGCGCAATATACTGCGTCTGCCGCGCCCCGCATAATTTCGCTTTCAATAAAGGCGACGGCTTTTTGTATTTAATATGCGGAATAAAGACGCGTTTTATTTTCTTATAAAAACAAACAATTACTCTCCGATTCAAAAGATAGGAGCAAAACACGTGTATTCATATTTTTTTGAGACGACAAATCACATAATTCCTTGTCCCACTGCAGAGCATTTAGATTACTTACAATATGTCTATAATCTTTGCCAAAGCTACAAGATTAATTTGCTGTTGAAAGGATCGATGTCAACAGGAAAAGCCACAAAATTTTCGGATATTGATATTGTTATCATAGAAAAACGTGATGACATTATTGAAAAAATTGTATCTGGATATCAGAGAATAATTATGTCCAATAAGACAGAACGTCCAAAAGGGATTTTGATTCTTATTTATGAAAACGGTCTTTGTATCGATTTGGATGTGCGTAATAGTATTACATCGGAAGAATTAAATTGTTCGATCTTATTGAATTGTGAGAACATAAACGATTTTGTTAAAAATGATTTAATAAGATATGAGAATATATGCATACCCAGTGTACCGGAAAGAGAAGACTGGTATAAATTATTAAGACTTTTCCACCGTTCACTAATAAAAAGGCTTTGTTTTAAAATTACTGAATCAGAGAGTATCTTGCAGGAAGTAAAGGATGAAATAGAAAAGAACTTCAATGTTAGCTGGCGTGGAAAGTATATAGACGATATAACGATTGCTTTGGATTGTATGGTAAAAGAATATAAAATACCTGGGGAATTTAATGAATTAATATGTAAACTTATAAATGAGGTATGATAAGTGGGAATATTATTAATGACCAATGGTACAATTGAAGCTAAATTGTTTATACAGGAAATTGAAAAAATAGTACATTTAGAAGCGGTAATTATTCAAGAAAAATGTTCGATAGTTTTTTTTGTTTCCTTTTATGAGAAAAAGCGAAGGCGTTCTCACGCTTAAGGCGGAACCATAAAAATTATATTCAGTCGTTTCTGCGATTTTGCAGGCGAAAGAAAGGCTTAACATTTATATGAGACTTGATAAATTCTTTTCGTCTCTCGGGCTTCTCAGCCGCAGGGAATGCGCCGCTTCGGTAAAAAAGGGCGAGATTTCCGTCGACGGGATAACCGTCGCTTCTCCCTCCGTACATATCGATCCTGAGAAAAACGAAATATTCATGAGAGGCGAACAGGTTCTGTGGAAAAAACATATGTATTTGATGCTGAACAAACCTGCGGGATACGTGAGCTCTACGGAAGATTCTGAAAGAACGGTTATGAAGCTTCTGCCGCCGGAATATGAAAAGGCGGGGTGTTTTCCATGCGGACGTCTCGATATCGACACCGTAGGTCTGCTGCTTATTACGAACGACGGAGCGCTTGCGCATGAGCTTCTGTCTCCGCGCAGACATGTGAGCAAGGCGTACCGTTTTAAATGTACCGATCCGCTCGCGGAAGAAAGTATCTCCGTGCTTGAAAACGGCGTTGATTTAGGGGACTTTGTTTCCGCCCCCGCAAAGGTGAGGATGAATCCGTCCTCTGACACAGATGGTATTATCATTATTACGGAAGGAAAATTTCATCAGATAAAGCGTATGCTCGCGTCTGTCGGGAGCGGTATTGAATTTTTGGAGAGAATACGATTCGGCTCTCTTGAACTTGACGAAACGCTGGACCGCGGACAGTGGCGGGAGCTTACGGAAAAGGAAATCGAGGATATAAGAAATACGCGCTCATCAGTAGAGCAAGACAAACCGGCGAATTAAAAAACATATTAAACAAAGGTAAGGAAGGTTATGACAATAAACGAAATAATATCGGAAGAGATTGGAATTAAGGTAAATCAAGTCGAGGCGGCCGTCTCTTTGCTTGACGACGGAAACACGGTGCCGTTTATATCCCGCTACCGCAAAGAAGCTACGGGAGGGCTTGACGACGATCAGCTGCGCCGACTTAGCGAAAGACTTACCTATCTGAGGGGACTTGAATCACGCCGCGAAGAGGTTGCCTCTCTCATCGACGGTCAAGGTAAACTGACCGATGAAATCAGAGAAGCTCTTGCGTCGGCGTCTACATTGACTGAGATAGACGACATATACCGTCCGTACAGGCCAAAGAGAAAGACCCGGGCGTCCGTGGCTCGCGATCGAGGTCTCGAGCCTCTTGCCGAGCTTATTATGGCTCAAAGGCATAAATACGACGGTACGCTTGAGGAAATCGCGGGGGCTTATGTAAACGAGGAAACTGGAGTACCCGACGCAGACTCCGCGCTGGCGGGAGCCTGCGATATTATAGCCGAGAATATATCCGACACGGCGGAATATCGTCGCCGGCTTCGCGAAATAACTCTAAAATACGGAGTTATTGAATCTAAAAAGCTGACGGACGCGCCGGTTTACGAACAGTATTACGAGCACAGTGAGAAGGCGTCGTCCATTCCGTCTCACCGAATACTGGCCCTGAACAGGGGAGAAAAGGAAGGCGCGCTTAAGGTTTCGGTGACTGTCGACAGGGAGCTTACTCTCAACTATCTTATGAACGAGGTGGTTTCCGACCCGTCGAGCCCGGCGTTCGGATTGATTTCAGCGACCGTATGCGACAGCTACGACAGGTTGATCGCTCCTTCCGTTGAGAGGGAAATCAGAGCGTCTCTTTTCGACGCGGCGTCTGAGGCCGCTATCGGACTTTTTTCTCAAAACCTCCGAGCTTTGCTCATGCAGGCTCCGCTGAAAGGCAAAACGGTTCTCGGATACGACCCGGGGTACAGGACGGGCTGCAAATTAGCGGTAGTTACTCCCACGGGAAGCGTGCTTGACACCGCGGTAATATATCCTACGAAGCCTCACGAGAAGATAGCCGAAGCAAAGCGTACGGTGGAGAGGCTAATACGCAAGTACGGCGTAGACGTAATCGCTATCGGCAACGGCACCGCCTCCGGAGAAAGCGAAATGTTTATTTCCGGCCTGCTGCGCGAGATAGACTGCGATACAAAGTACATTATCGTGTCAGAGGCTGGAGCTTCGGTGTATTCCGCGTCAAAAAACGGAGCTGAGGAATTCCCCGATTTCGACGTAACTGAACGCTCGGCGGTATCTATCGCACGACGCCTTCAGGATCCTCTTGCCGAGCTTGTCAAAATAGAACCGAAATCAATCGGCGTAGGACAATATCAGCACGACATGAAAGAGGCTCGCTTGGACGAAGCCTTAGCCGGAGTTGTTGAATCGTGCGTAAACTCGGTGGGAGTCGATTTGAACACGGCCTCCTATTCGCTTCTTTCGTACATTTCCGGAATTAACATAACGATAGCTAAAAATATTGTTAAATACAGAGATGAAAACGGGGAGTTTACATCCCGAGCGCAGGTTCTGAAGGTGCCGAGGCTCGGCGCTAAGGCTTACGAGCAGGCGGCCGGTTTTCTCAGGGTCTCAAATTCAGACGAGGTTCTCGACAATACGGGCGTGCATCCGGAGTCTTATTCCGTGGCCGCGGCGCTTCTCGATAAATTCGGATATACTAAGGAAGAAGTTCGCGGAGGAGGTCTGCGCGGTTTGCCGGAAAAGGTTCGATCTTACGGCGCCGACAAGTTGGCGGAGGAATGGGGCTGCGGCGCGCCCACGCTTAACGACATCGCGGGCGAACTGGCAAAACCAGGACGGGACGTTCGCGAGGATTTGCCTCTTCCTCAGCTTAAAGAACGGGCTCTCACCATAGAAGAACTGACGGAAGGGATGGAGCTGGACGGGGTCGTCCGCAACGTTATCGACTTCGGCGCGTTTGTCGACATAGGAGTTCACCAAGACGGTCTGGTGCATATTTCGGAAATATCTAACCGGTTTATACGCCATCCTTCAGAAGTATTGTCAGTAGGGCATCAGGTAAAAGTTTGGGTTAAATCGATAGACCGCGCTCGCGGAAGAATCGGTCTGACAATGAAGAAGTAGAAAATATAAGGTTTTATGATCGCCTCCGCGGATCGTGCGTTTTCGGCCCGGCGGCGATCAAATATTTTATAACCGTAAATATCGGAAATGAGTCGGATATGTTGACGGCTCGTAAAAAGACGTAGAGGGTATATCAGCGAACAAACTATATAAAAAATTCATAAAAAGCGACAATGTAAATATACTTCGACCCCCATAAAAATAAGCGCTGTGCCCAGCATATAGTATTCAGATTTTATTGATATGATGGCAAAAAAGGAACAGTATTTTTATAAAGTCCATGATATAATAGCTTTACCAGCTGGCGGAGGGAATCAAATGGATTATAGAGACGAAATACAACATACAATAGACTTTATTGAATCTAATATCAAAAATGATATAAATCCGGAAGCCTTAGCAAATCTGATATATTTATCTCAAAAGCACTATTACCGTTTGTTTAAGAAATATGTTGGAACATCGGTGATGGATTATATTCGCAGGAGGAAGCTAGCTTACGCCGTTTTCGATATAATGAATGGAAATCACATATTGGACGTTGCGTTGGACTATGGATTTGATTCCCATAGCGGATTTACCAAAGCTTTTAAAAGGCAATATGGCATGTCTCCGCAAAAATACATGATTTACGGTGGGACAACTCAACCGGAACCAATTAATCTTTTAAGCCAAATTTCAAAATATGAAATCAATAGAGGAGTAATTATGGAACCTAAAATTATTTATAAACCGGCCTTCAAAATAGCGGGCTATGGTATTAATACGAACGGAGTTAAAAACGTAAAGGAATGTCCTGCGTTCTGGGCGCAGCATGACATTGAAGGATGGGAGGTAAAATTATATTCGCAGCTTAATTACATAAAACACGGCGAGTATGGCGTGTGTTATAAACATAATGTTGAATCCGAGGAATTTGTATATATTATTGGAATTGAGGTGGAAAATTTCAACAATACAACCTCAGATATGGTTTTGGCGGAAATTCCATCATCAGACTACGCAGTTTTCACTACGCCTCCGGCGGACGAATCAGATTTTCCCAAAATTATAAAAAACACATGGCGTTATATCATTAACGAATGGTTTCCTGAGTCTGGGTACTCATGGGATGAATCCAAGCCGGAGTTCGAATTTTATGATGAGCGCTGTCATGAAGCTACTAATAAAATCATGGAAATATACATCCCAATAATTAAAGAATAAATTAAAAGGTATACAAGTCTCGCGCTTACAAATAAAAACGGGCTTGTATACTTTTATTGTGTAAAAACACTGAAAGAGATATAATAAATTAGGTTGAATCGTCATGTATAATAAACGAGAATAACACTGCTAAGTAAGTTTTTGCGATTTTGCTGCGTCAATGGATAGCAAGCTCGCATAATTGACTGCTTCGCAAAAACGTCCTTGCAAGAAAATATTCTTAATTTTATGGTATCATATCACGAAACACTTGCAAAATCAAAGATTTTGAGCGTCTCGGAGAACATTGTATCGTATCATAAATTTGGTCTGTCGCCCTGCGGCTGCGACGACCATTGCGTTTTGCGCCATGAACGCGGTTTGAACAAAATCATAGTAACGAAGCCGAGTACGGTTAACGTGAGCTGTAAAATTCAAATGAGAACCTCGCCACTCTAGAAGAAAATAACTGTCTTCTACAGCAGTATTTGCTGCAGTACGCTTTGTTTCCTCTTACAAATGAAATAATTATTAGGATGAAAAAGCAAAGCAACCCGAGCCATGAGAACAAGATATTGAAAAATCCTAATATAAATAAGTAAGCGAAGCGATTCAAAGGTGGTCGTACCATTTTTCTTTTGTTTCATAATTTAGATTCCTCCGGTTCCTCCAATGTAATCGCTCCCGCAGGATATTCTTTCGCGCATCTGCCGCCCCCGACGTAAAGTTCGAAATTTATTTCGGCATAAATCACATTTGGAATGGAGATTTCGCTTTTAGGACAAACTTTAATACAGCATCCGCACGACGTGAATTCATTGACGTCGACAATCGCTTTTCTTTATCGTAATAAAGCTGTAATATTGCCGTGGCTGAATCGCAATTTGAAATTTCAAGGCCGTAAAAACAAAAATCAATTAAAATTTTCATAGCCTCTTGATTATTGCGCGCGTTTCGTTTATAATATTATCGTCATATGTCGGAAACGGAGGCGCTTTTATGGCAAGACCGAGTAGAAGCCGAAGAATTTGTATCGAACCTGAGTACGTCGGATTTACGCCGTGCGGAACGAAAGACGCAGATCAGATTATTCTGTCAATCGATGAATTTGAGGCGATCCGTCTGATCGACTACGAAAAAAAAACTCACGAGAAATGCGGGATGCAAATGAATGTTTCCCGAACGACGATCACGGAAATCTATGAGCGGGCGAGAGAAAAAATCGCAGATTGTATCGTCAACGGCAAAGAACTACGTATTGCCGGAGGAAACTACGAGCTATGCGACGGTTCCGCATGGCAACATTGCGGAAAAAGATGCGACAGAAATAATTTTTCAGCTCAAAATCAAGATTATATTGGAAAGGAAACAGAAATTATGAAGATTGCGGTAACTTATGAAAACGGAGCCGTATTCCCTCACTTTGGCCACACAGAACAATTTAAAGTTTATGAGATCGAAAGCGGAAAAATTGTAAATTCACAGATAGTAAATACAAACGGCAGCGGGCACGGGGCTTTGGCCGGAATGCTTTCGGAATTAAAAATCGATACTCTTATCTGCGGCGGAATAGGCGCAGGCGCGCAAAACGCGCTTGCTGAAGCAGGAATTAAGCTGTACGGCGGCGTGACCGGCAGTGCCGACGACGCGGTAGTCGCCTTACTGGCGGGAAATCTCGCTTACAACCCGAACATTCATTGCAGTCGTCACGGTCACGACCATCATGGCGAAGGACATCGCTGCGGTGAAAATAAGCGCGGCTGCGGCGGAAACGACGACGGCTGTCATGGCTGATCATTATAACTGTTTTCATTACGGGAGAAAAAATGATATCGATTGTTAGTATGAGCTACGAGCATGCGGACGAGGTAATAAAAATGATGCGTAGTTTTTACTCGTCCTACGGCGGTGTCTACAAACGGCTCCGAGGAGATTTTTCACAGCGACGTAGAAAACTGCGTCAGCGGAAGTCCGTATTTGGAAGGCTATGTTTTTGAAGACGATGGTAAAATAATCGGATACGCGATGGTTGCAAAGAGCTTTTCAACGGAATTCGGAAAAAGCTGTATCTGGATAGAAGATATTTATCTAAAACCGGAGAACTGCGGAAACGGAGTCGGAAGTATGTTTTTATCTTATATCGAAGACAAATATCCTGGCGCGATTCTGCGCCTCGAGGTCGAAGAAGAGAACGAAAGAGCCGTTCACGTATACCGAAAAAACGGATTTGACGAGCTGCCTTATATGGAAATGAAGAAGATTGTTTAATGGGACGCTCATATGACGTATAAACTTTGAGATAACGCCTTCGCGTAGGGGGAGCTTAGTTAAAAAGTTCCCCCAAAAACGTTTTTTAGTATTCATACGCGTTATCTCTTCATATAAACGTAATTTAAGATTACGGAACAGCGTATCAAAAAAACGGTTCAATTTTTATTAAAACCATTGACAAAATGTGTGAAAATACTTATAATGGTTAAGGAATGTATCTCAATACAGAGTCTTTCCAGCGATTATTACGGACCACTCCACCGGAGTCGAGGCCATACGGACAGCCGGGTCCACTGCCGACCGGCGGATTTTCCGCCTTATTGATTGAGTTAAAAGCTCAAATTTTATAAGTTGGTTACTTTATAACCGAAATGCGTACTTACGCAGACTTGTGAAACGGTCAATAAAGAGTAGTAAAAGTATTATTGCTATATAGACTCTATAACGCCCGCATACCCGTTTACGGTATTTTATCTTTGAGATGATTTCCTAGCCGCTTCATTGACGAAAGTTAACGGAAATTCTTCTTTTACGGGATATTAACGCAAGTTGTGTAATTACAGCTTGCTTTTTTGTTTTGCGAGGCGTAATTATGGAAGAAAAAAAAGCTGTTATCAATCAAAATAAAGCGCCTATTTACGAGGCTCTGCAGACTTTTCGACAGATGCGCGTCGTTCCGTTCGACGTTCCCGGCCACAAGCACGGGAGAGGAAATCCGGAGCTTACGGCTTTTCTGGGCGAGCAATGCGTCAGCATAGACGTAAACAGCATGAAGCCCCTCGACAACCTGTGTCACCCTATTTCGGTAATAAAGGAAGCCGAAATCCTCGCGGCCGACGCATTCGGCGCCGCGCACGCTTTTTTAATGGTGGGCGGAACCACAAGTTCGGTACAGAGCATGGTCTTGTCGACCTGCAAAAGAGGGGATAAAATTATCTTGCCTCGCAACGTTCACAGAAGCGTAATCAACGCGCTCGTTCTCTGCGGAGCAATTCCTGTATACGTCAATCCTGAAGTCGACCGAAAGCTCGGAATTTCTCTTGGAATGAGACGGGAGCAGGTTGAGAAAGCTATCACGGAAAATCCGGACGCGGTAGCCGTGCTTGTAAATAATCCTACCTACTACGGTATTTGCAGCGATATCAGGGAAATCGTCAGGATGGCGCACGGCGCGGGTATGTATTGTCTTGCGGACGAAGCTCACGGAACTCATTTCTATTTTGGCGACGCCATGCCCGTCTCAGCAATGGAAGCCGGAGCCGATATGTCGGCGGTTTCTATGCACAAAAGCGGCGGAAGTCTGACCCAGTCAAGCCTGCTCCTCATAGGAAAAAACGTAAACGCGGGACACGTCAGGCAAATCATAAACCTTACGCAGACTACCTCAGGCAGCTATTTGCTCATGGCCAGCCTCGATATCAGCAGACGTAATCTTGCGCTGCGAGGAAAAGAGGTTTTCGCTAAGGTTATAAAAATGGCGGATTACGCTCGGGAGGAAATCAACGCGGTCGGCGGATATTACGCTTTCGGGAGAGAGCTTGTCAACGGCAATTCCGTATTTGATTTCGATCCGACAAAATTAAGCGTTCACACCCGAGACGTGGGGCTCGCCGGCATCGAAGTTTACGATATATTAAGAGACGAATACGATATACAAATCGAATTCGGGGACATAGGAAACATTCTCGCCTACCTGTCTATGGGCGATCGTCCTCAGGAGCTTGAACGCTTCGTAAGCGCGCTCGCTGAAATAAGACGGCGCTATCAAAGAGACAGCAGCGGACTGCTTAGTCAGGAATACATAGACCCAACCGTAGTTACAAGCCCTCAGGAGGCTTTCTACGCTCCAAAGCGCAGCGTTCCGATGAAAGAAAGCGTCGGATGCGTGTGCAGCGAGTTCGTTATGTGTTACCCTCCTGGAATTCCGATTTTGGCTCCCGGAGAAAAAATCACGGCTGAAATACTCGACTATATCGAATATGCAAAGCTAAAGGGCTGTTCAATGACGGGTCCGGAGGATCCGGATATTCTTAACATCAACGTTTTGCAGTAAGGGGGCGGAAGAATTGGAATTATGGTTCAGCGAATTTCATACGCCGGACGTTAAGCACAGCATTCGTGTAAACCGTCATTTATATTCGCACAAAAGCGATTATCAGCAAATCGATATTTTCGATACTCCCGAGTTCGGACGAGTTCTCGCCTTGGACAACAACGTTATGCTTACCGAACGGGACGAATTTATTTACGACGAAATGATCACGCACGTTCCAATGGCGGTGCATCCGAACATACGGGACGTTTTGGTAATAGGAGCCGGAGACGGAGGGGTCGTTCACGAGCTTGCCAGATATGAAAAAATCAGGCGAATCGACCTTGTGGAAATGGATCCGCAGGTTATAGAAGCTTGCCGCGTCTATCTTCCTGAAAACGCTTGCCGTCTTGACGACGACAGGGTTCACATCCATTTCGACAACGCTCTTCGTTTTATCAGGAGATGCACAGAGCAGTACGACCTGATCATCGTCGACTCTACCGATCCGTTCGGTCCCTCGGAGGGATACTTTACCCGCGAGTTTTACGGAATATGCTATAACGCGCTGCGCGAGGACGGAATTATGGTCAACCAGCAGGGTAGTCCTTTTTACCAGCACGACGCGGAAGCAATGCAAAGAAGCCACAAACGAATCGTAAGCACGTTTCCGATAAGCCGTGTTTATCAGGCGCATATTCCAACCTACGCGGCTGGATACTGGCTGTTCGGCTTCGCCAGCAAAAAGTATCACCCTATTGAAGATATCAATGCGGAAGCATGGACGGCTCTTAATCTTCAAACGCAGTATTACACCACGAAGCTGCACGTAGGAGCGTTTTATCTTCCAGCATTTCTTGAAAAAATGCTCGAGGAGGTAGAATAAAATATGCCTGAACGCAATGTTGAAACATTCATCGGCTGCGACGGAGAGTACGAGGATTCAAAAATCGTACTGTTCGGAGCGCCGTTTGACTCCACCACAAGCTACCGCCCGGGAGCGAGATTCGCGTCGTCCCATATCCGCAGGGAAAGCTTTGGTCTCGAAACCTACAGCCCGTATCAAAATAAGGATTTATCCGACTTTAATATTTTTGACGGCGGTGATTTGGAGCTTTGCTTTGGAAGAGCCGAGCTCGCTCTTTCCGATATTGAAAGCTTCGCGTCCGACATACTGGACGACGGCAAGCTTCCCTTGATGATAGGAGGCGAGCATCTTGTGACTCTCGGAGTCGTAAAAGCGCTCGTACAACGCTATCCGAAACTGCATATAATTCAGTTCGACGCTCACGCCGACCTTAGAAACGATTATCTCGGCGCCGAGCTCAGTCACGCCTGCGTTATGCGCCGATCTTACGACTTGCTCGGAGACGGAAAAATACATCAGTTCTGCATAAGGAGCGGAGACAGGAGCGAGTTTGAATTCGCTAAAGAACGCACGGACCTGCATTTATTCAATTTTAACGGTCTCTCGGAGCTCGTCGAGTCGTTAAAATCCGACGGCGCGCCCGTATATCTGACGATAGATCTCGATTGCCTTGATCCGTCCGCATTCCCAGGAACGGGAACCCCTGAAGCGGGAGGCGTAAATTTTTCCGACTTGCTCGGCGCGATACTGGAGGTATCCCGTGCGAACGTCGTCGGAGCGGATATAAACGAGCTGTCCCCCATGCTGGACGCAAGCGGAGCTTCGACCGCCGCCGCCTGCAAGATTCTTAGAGAACTGATTTTGGCGTTAAGCGAACGAGATTTACCACAAAGGAGATAAAGATGAGTAAGGTTTTAGTAATCGGCTGCGGCGGAGTCGCTTCCGTCGCCGTTAGAAAATGCTGTCAGGTCAGCGAGGTATTCGCCGAGCTTTGCATCGCGAGCCGTACGAAAGCAAAATGCGATAAACTTGCGTCCGAACTTAAAGGAAAGACTGCGACGAAGATTACTACGGCGCAGGTAGACGCAGACGATACCAAGCAGGTCATAGATCTGATTAACGAATACAAGCCCGACCTTGTTATGAATATCGCGCTTCCGTATCAGGATCTTTCTATTATGGACGCCTGCCTTGCCTGCGGAGTCAACTATATGGACACGGCGAACTACGAGCCGGAGGACACGGACGATCCGCAGTGGAGACAAATATATGAAAAACGCTGTAAGGAAGAGGGCTTTTCGGCATATTTCGATTACAGCTGGCAGTGGGCGTATCGTGAAAAATTTGAAAAGGCCGGACTTACCGCTCTGCTCGGATGCGGATTCGATCCCGGAGTTACCCAGGCTTACTGCGCTTACGCTAAAAAGCACAAATTTGATTCGATCGATACTATCGACATTCTCGACTGCAATGGGGGAGATCACGGTTATCCATTCGCGACAAATTTCAATCCCGAGGTAAATTTACGGGAGGTTTCGGCCCCGGGCAGCTATTGGGAAAACGGAAAGTGGGTAGAGATACCCGCCATGAGCATAAAAAGAGAATACGATTTCGACGAAGTAGGCGTGAAGGATATGTACCTTCTTCATCATGAAGAAATCGAATCTTTGGCTCAAAATATTCCCGAGGTTAAACGAATTCGTTTCTTCATGACGTTCGGACAGAGCTATTTATCTCACATGAAATGTCTTGAAAACGTCGGAATGCTTTCCACTACTCCCATAAATTACGAGGGTAAAGAGATCGTTCCGATTAAATTCTTAAAAGAACTGCTCCCCGACCCGGCAAGCCTTGGTCCCCGCACAAAAGGAAAAACAAACATAGGTTGTATATTTACCGGAAAAAAGGACGGAAAAGACGCGACGTATTATATTTATAACGTATGCGATCATCAGGAGTGCTACCGCGAGGTTGAAAGCCAAGCGATCAGCTATACGACGGGAACGCCCGCGATGTGCGGAGCTTTGATGCTTTTAACCGGAAAATGGAATCAAACGGGCGTGCATACGGTTGAAGAATTCGATCCGGATCCGTTCCTTGACGCGCTGGACAAATACGGCTTGCCCAGAAGAGAAAGCGACGATCCTAAGCTGGTAGACTGATGAACCGTATAGATACAGACAGCCGCCCGCCGTTCTCGTCTCTCAATGGAAGACGCCCAGAGGATCTGTTTTCAGATTTGCCGACGCCGTGCTATATTATAGATGAAAAACAGCTTCGAAAAAACGGGGAGATACTTTCGTCTGTTATGAAAAAAGCAGGATGTAAAACGCTTCTTGCGCAAAAGGCCTTCTCAAACTATGATTTTTATCCTTTGCTCTCGGAATATCTTACGGGAACGGAAGCGAGCGGATTATATGAAGCGAGGCTGGGAGCAGAAAAAATGCCAGGCAAGGAAGTTCACGTATTCTGCGCCGCGTACAGAGACGACGAGTTCCGCGATCTTCTTGAATACGCCGACCATATTGTTTTCAACTCTATAGGTCAGATTAAGAAGTTTGGCGCTGCGGCGAAGGAAAACGGAAAGAGCGTCGGCCTCAGAATAAATCCAGAGCTTTCAACTCAGGAAGGTCATGAAATTTACGATCCGTGCGCCTCGGGCAGCAGACTCGGGGTTACCCGCGAGCAATGGAATAGTCAAATTACCAGCGAGACGATTTCCATGCTCGACGGACTTCACTTTCACACTCTTTGCGAACAGGATTCGGACGCGCTCGAGCTAACTTTAAGCGCAGTCGACGCTAAATTCGGCGATATCCTTTCCCTTCCCCAAATTAGCTGGCTCAATATGGGAGGAGGTCACCATATAACCCGTCCCGGATACGATATACCGAAGCTTGAAAAATGCATATTGAACGCCAAGCGAAAATGGAATACGGAAATCTATCTTGAGCCCGGAGAGGCCTGCGCCCTGAACGCTGGATATCTTGCGAGCCGCGTGATCGACATAGTTCAAAACGGCGATATCAGCATAGCGATATTAGACGCGAGCGCCGCTTGTCATATGCCGGACGTCATTGAAGTTCCATATACTCCCCCTTTGTACGGAGCGGAAGAAGGAAGAAAGGGCAGCCGATATTGTTACCGACTGGCGGGCCCGACTTGCCTTGCCGGAGACGTCGTCGGAGATTACGGCTTCGCGCGTGAGCTGCAAATCGGCGACGTGCTTCTATTTGGCGATATGGCTATTTATTCGACCTGCAAAACCAATACTTTTAATGGAATTCCTCTTCCTAATATATGGAGAATGGATAAAGATAACAAACTTAAAAGACTGACCGACTTTGGATATAATGATTTTAAAATGAGACTGGGCAGCGTTTGACCGTAAGATCAATAAACAACGCTTTTAGGCGCGGTGTAAAAATGAGATTTCGCACGACAAGTATGCAAAATCTCATTTTTATTTATTCAAGGCGTTTGCTCGAATTTATTTTTTATAAGGCTGCAAATCGCAGCTTTATTTTTTTGTGTTTCCATGACACGAGCCGGACATAGCGCAGCTTGAGCATCCGCAGCCGCAATTTGATTTTCCCGATTTACGGTTCTTTACCATCGTCCTGATAATCAGCGCAAGCAATGCGAAAAGCGCTATGCATATTACGACAGTAGCGGCGTTATTTACAATCCACGACGTCATCGATACCGTCTCCCTCCAAATTTAAAAATAACTTTTGTGTTCTTACACCGAAAGACGCTTTTGAGTCTTCAATATATGGAGTAAAAATGCTTAAATCAAACAAACGTGTTTTGAACGAAATATCCTCTGCAGAACGCATTTTTATGTTTTTAAGAAAATCCCATCGTATCAAGAGTTTCCGATGGACTCGTTTTAAATCTTCACCTTATTTTTTATTTTAGACTTAAGCTTTACAGATTCCTTATACGGTTTTAGAAGCATATACGCGATGCCTGCGAGAATCAATATTGCAAAAATCAAACCTGCGATATTTCCGTCTCCAATAAACAAATTGCCGAATTGATTGATAATCAACGCGACCGCATACGCGAATCCACACTGATAAGCAATAGCAAACCACGTCCATTTAGCGTCGTTCATTTCTCGCCTTATTGCTCCGATAGCCGCAAAGCAGGGCGCGCAAAGCAAGTTAAACACAAGAAAAGCATATGCGCTTACCTGGGTAAATACGCCTGCGATATTCAAGTAAGCGTTTCCAGACGCGCCGTATAGTATGCTCATGCTTCCCACGATATTTTCTTTCGCCACAAGGCCCGTTATAGACGCCACGGCCGCTTCCCACGTTCCAAAGCCTAGAGGCTTAAAGCCGCTCCTGCGGACGCGAGTAAGGAAGAGTCTAGCTCGTCCTCGACAAGCATATCAATAGAATTTCAAAAAAACCGCCTTTACTCACTTTTTCTGCATTTTCGACAAGTAAATTAGCTTGTGCTAACAAATGACTGTACATTGTCCGCACAATGTTGCGCGGCGAAACCCGCTCCTCGCAAAGAGCTTAGCATCCGCCGCGCACCTTATTCAAATGTATTGCTAAATAAGCTCCGCCATAGCCTTAATCGCCGTTCCGTGAGTCAACCGTTCCTGAGAAATAGTCGGCGCCTTGCCAAACCGTACCTCGCAAAAATCGCCGAACTCTTTCGGCGTTACTTCCGTCTTCGGAAAGAAACGTCCGCCGGAAAGAGAAAGCTCTCCCGCGTCGATCGAAGCTTTTATCGCGGCTGCGTACGGGTCGTCGTATCTGACGTCGGAAGTTGGAGAAATTCTTTTTCTTACTATCTCTATCCTCTCGCGCACGGTCGACGCGCCGCGGGTCATCATTGCAAGCTCTCCTCTGGTAAGCGTCGAATCCTTACGCGTCGTATTGTCTTTATAACACACGCAATATCCTGCTCCGAGAAGTCTTTTAGCATATTCAAACAGCTCTTCGTCGGGAGACAAATCCGCGAACGGGCACATCTCCAGCAGCTCAGACGCCGTTACAATCCTATATCCACGGGAATACAGCAACTCGAGCTGACGCTCCAGCCCGTCCGCCACGGGAGAACGGCGCGCCATATTATAGCCGTCCTTTTGAAAAATAATCTGCCCGCAAAAGAAATCCGCGTTTGTTGAAAGCTCCTTCCGAATAGGCATATACATCGCCTCTACTTCCGATTCATAGTCGGACAAAGGCAGCCAACCGGCTCCGTCGAAGCTCGCCGCCATATACTGATACCCCATAAGCGCGTACGCGTCGTACGAAGTAAATCCGTCCTTCATTTTATCTACGTAATGAGGCGGTCTCGACAATTTTATATTATACCCGAAGCTTTCCTTCATGTAAGAATCAAGTCGGGCGAGGTCTTCTATAACCGGGTCGACGCCGCCGAGAGGGTCTCTCCCGCCGTATACCGGCCTCTTCGGTCCGAAAAGAACGTGCGCGTAAGTATGGCTTGTAATTTCGTGATTCCCTTTAAGAAGACGTTCGATCAGCTCCGGGCAGTTTACGGCTCCTCCGTCCGCGTCCTTTCCGAAATCGGGATAATGATCAAACTTTATTCCTCCCCACTCGGCCGAGCCTTCTTTTCCCGCCTTATCCGGGTAATTTCCGGACGTGTCGCCCACTACGTCGAAGGTTCCGCGCGCTCCGTACTTTTCGAGAGTTTCCGCGATACGTACGGTCAGCGGCGTTGCGTCTCCAGGCGCGGACGGATTTGCGGGAGTTCGGCACGGACCGTCGTCGAACGTCATCGCCGCCACGCGTTCTTTCAGCGCGACTCGTTCTATACGGCGCGTAGGGGACAGATAAACGGGAGTTCTCGCCTTGATTTGCGCGTCGAATCGCCGCTTTATTTTTTTCGCGGCGCCTATAGCTTTAGTTGTGACTGACATTCGTCGTCTTCCTTTCTATCGTCTTTGCAATATCTCTGACGGGAGACGCGGCAAGGTATGCTAAAGTCTTTAATATCTTTACGGCGCTTCCGCTTCCGCGCGCTTTCTTCCATTGAGACATAGCTTTGCTCCGCCAAGAACATTCTCTTACCGACACAGCCTCGCAGCTCTTGGAAATTAAAGCCTTTTTTATAGACGAAAGCGATATTTCGTCAACGTCTATAACCGTGTAACAGGCTCCGACTTCGCGTTTGCCGTGGGCGTCGCTTCCTCCGGTCTTGCCTATATGAAGCTTATCCGCTAATTCGTCGGCTCTTTTGTTTGCGTCCCGCAACTTCATCGAGGCGCGCGAATTAGCCGTCTCAATTAGATCGACGTCAAGCTTCGAAAGCCTTTTTTTGTCGGCGGATCGTCTTTCAAAAGGATGCGCCAAAACAGCCAGCCCTCCGCAGTCGCGTATTCTCCGAACAGATTCTTCCGCTGTCGGAAGCCGGCGAGAGGTAGCGTCATTGCCTCCTCGCAGGGAAAGGATATCGACCGGACGTTCAAGAAACAGCCCCAGAATGTGTCCCGCGTCGGTCGACAGCTCGACCCCAGGTATAATCAGAATCCCTGATTCATACGCCGGAGCTTCCGTACAAAAATTGTGGTCGCATACCGCTATCGCGTCAAGTCCGGCTGAGGCGGCGGCGCGAGCAAGCTCTGAAACGGAGTGTCTTCCGTCGTCCGAAGCCGCGCTGTGCGTATGAAGATCAGCCTTTATTTTCACCTCCGTCCCCTCCCCCTCAGCGACTTTAAATACTCCGTCATAGGCTTACGGTCTCCGCGCTCGGCAAGCCCGTTCTTTACTCCGGGTGAGAAGAAATCCCGCGCTCCTTCAAAAAATTTGCCTATATCTCCTCTTTTAATATATCCGAGCATGGCGGCGAAATCCGAAGGATAGTAAACCATTCTCGCCCTTCGCGGAGGAATAAATTCAGGAAGAGGAATTCCCGCGGCTAGAGAATACCACATAAGAGAAAAGTTGGACTTTGAAACGCGCGTCAGCGGATACGTTCCCCAAACGCGCGGATTTATCTCGAGGAGTCGCTGGACGCCGTCGGCACCCTCCTTAAACTCAAACATCGCGACGCCGGTAAATCCTGTTGCGGAGGTAAATTTCTCCGCGTCCCGAACCATGCTTCTTACGCGCTCTGCCCCGTCGATAGTTTCGCAGCAGCTTGAAGGCCCGCCAGAAACAGGGTGTTCCCTTATTCGAGAATGGCAAATATACGCCTTAACAGTTCCTTTGTCGCATAGCACGGAACATCCCGTTCCTCCGCCTGGAAGATATTCCTCTACAATCGGAGGCTCTCCCGTAATTTTAAAAAAATGCGCGTGCGCCGCTTCAAGCTCTTTGGCGTTCAGAACGATCTTATATCTGGATTCCGCTTTAATTCCGAATTTTTCTCCGCACGGCGGTTTCACCACCGCGGGATATTCTACTGACGACAAAAATTGCTCCGGAGATGAAAAGCGCGCGGAATATTTTTTCGGAGTCGGAATTCCAAGGGATTCGGCCATATTTCCAACCGCCGTTTTATCGTTATACAATGCCAGGGTCTCGGGAGAGGGCGCGGCGACGCCGCATATGGAGCGAAACCGTTCCGCCGCCTCCGCGACTATCGAGAGAGAACCGGCCCCTACGGGAAGAAGCGCTGCCCGCTCACCTTTTGCGCGCAGCCCGTCGCAAAGATAAAAAAGAGCGTCCTCGTATCTTTCTTTTTCTCTCGGCAGCTGTACGACGCGCGAGACATATTTCGACGCGAACCCGGGATTCGCGCTTATATCCTCATAATCGCAGGCGATTACGCGTATTCCAGCCTCTCCGAGATCGCGAATCAGCGACGTCGCCATTCTGTAATGCGCGTCCGTTACGACGGCAGTATTCGTCATTTCTGCGACCATACGACCATACCTTTACATAGATTTTGTTTAAATTTAGCAACTCAAGTATATCACAATAAGGAAAAAAATGCAATAGCCACAAATTGACTGAAAAATCATTCATGGTTTGAATTTTTTATACTTTACAAGCGCTAAAATTTGTGATATCATTGTCGAAGAAGCAGATCAAAAACTGCAATGAAGCCGAAAGGAAATAATATATGAAAACTATTCTTTTTCAGGGAGATTCGGTAACCGACGCCGATAGAATATACGATCAGGATTGGCTCGGAGGAATGGGATACGCGCGCCTTGTAAGCGCAAAGCTCGGCTACGACCGACCGGGCGAATACAACTTTCTTAACCGCGGTAAAAACGGAAACAGAGTAATCGATCTTATCGCGAGAGTAAAATGCGATATTATCAATCTTCGTCCGGACTACATGAGCGTGTTGATCGGAGTAAACGACGTATGGCACGAATACCAGGATCATAATGGAATCTGCGCCGAGCGATATGAGATTCTCTACAACATGCTCCTCGAGCAGGTAAAAGAAGCTTTGCCCGACATTAAGCTTCTTGTTCTCGAGCCGTTCGTGCTTAAGGAATCGGCGACAGCGAATAACTACGACGAATTCCGGAGAGACGTAGAGAACCGCGCTGAAATATCGAAGCGAGTAGCAGAGAGAAACAAAGCCGTTTTCGTGCCCCTTCAGGCAAAATTCGACGAAGCGGCGACAAAGGCTCCCGTATCCTTCTGGACTCCGGACGGAGTTCATCCCACGGCCGCCGGACACGAGCTTATAGCCCGCGCATGGCTGGACGCTTTTAATTCTCTTTAACGGCAGAAGGAGTATATAAAATGAAATATGTAGTAGACCACGACTATCACATCCATTCAAGGATTTCTCCATGTTCAGGAGACGAAAATCAAACCGCTCAAAGAATTCTTGACGAAGCGATCGAATGCGGCTTTACCTCTATATGTCTTACCGACCACTTTTGGGACAGCGCTGTGGAAGCTCCCGTAGGTAAGCCGGAATTCTACGACCACGTAAATTATGAACGTATTTCAGAATGGCTGCCCCTTCCGCAGGGTGAAAACACCAAATTTTATTTCGGCTGCGAATGCGAACTTTTGCGGGACATGACGCTTGGAATCTCTCGCGCGGTAGCCGATAAGATGGATTTAATAATCGTGCCGCCAAATCATTTTCATATGACGCCTCATACGCTGGCAGACGAGGATCGTCCTCTCGACAGACGTGCTAAAGTCTATCTCGCGAGGCTGCGCGGGCTTCTCGACATGGATCTTCCGTTTAATAAAATCGGTATAGCTCATTTTACCGACTCCCTCACAGCTCCGGAAGGAGATCACGATCATATCGACGTTATAAGTATGATGCCTACCGACGAACTTACGGATATTTTCGGACGGGCCGCAAAGCTTGGAGTTGGAATAGAGCTGAATTTCATTCCGTTCGAATATTCCGAATCTGATCTTGAGGAAATTCTCAGACCGTACCGCATAGCGTCGGAATGCGGCTGTAAATTTTATCTTGGCAGCGACGCTCATTGCGCCGGAGAGATCAAATACACAAAGAGGTTCCATCGGATAATCGAGCTCCTTTCCCTTGAAGAGGATCAGAAATTCCATATTCCAGACGACGCTCGTTAATCGAGGACTTATCTTCTCAGCGCCTCTCTTGTAAATCAGCTTCATAACGAAAGCTTGATCCTCAATATACGCGCTAATATGGCGTAGTCAGATAAAAGGCTGTCGCTTGTGCTTTTCACTGCTTGCGGCAGCCTCAATATATAGGATATTCTTTTTATCTTTTACTGTAAAGGATACGCAAAATTTCAATAGCTTTTTTATTAAATATGCGGCTTTTCGCGCCTACTTATAAGCGCGAAAAAAAGCCGTCGCAGCGAAGCAGCAAAGTCAAAGCCCGCTTAATATTATAAAAAGCATTAGAATTAAAAAGAAGGTTGTCTCCAATGTCGCATGGTACGAAGGACATGACGGTCGGAAGTCCGTGGAAGCTGCTGACGGTATTTGCTCTTCCGATTTTGCTCAGCCATATTTTTCAGCAGCTTTACAATACTGCGGACTCTCTGATCGTCGGTAAATTTCTCGGGACAAACGCCCTCGCGGCCGTCAGCTCGTCAGGCCCGCTTATATTTTTAATGATCAGCTTTTTTACCGGAGCCGCCATGGGAGCGGGAGTGGCTATATCAAAATATTTCGGCGCTAAAGACGACGACAAGGTGTCGCGAAGCGTTCACACGGTCTTTGCATTTGGACTCGTCGCCGGAGTAATCATTACCGCGATCGGACTTTTTTTGACTCCTGCAATCTTAAGAATAATGAAAACTGATAAGGACGTACTGCCTGAAGCGATCCGATATTTCAGAGTATATTTCAGCGGCTCTCTGTTCGTTGTAATATACAACATATCAACGGGCGTTCTTAACGCCGTCGGAAACAGCCGACGCCCGCTGTACTACTTAATAATTTCGTCCGTTATAAACGTTATACTTGACGTTGCGTTTATAGGACTTCTTAATATGGGAGTATGGTCCGCCGCTCTAGCGACCGTAATATCGCAAAGCGTATCGGCTGCGTTAGCCGTTCGATATTTAACGCGAAGCTCCGCTGCGTATCGGCTGACGCCTAAGCAAATCCGATTTCATAAGGATATGCTTCATGAAATTTTGAAATACGGACTTCCTTCCGGCGTGCAAAACTCGGTTATCGCTCTCGCTAACGTAACGGTGCAGACGAATATAAACTCCTTCGGAAAAGTAGCGACCGCAGCGTACGGCTCGTACGCCAAAATAGAAGGATTTGCGTTTTTACCTATAACCAGCTTTACTATGGCCCTGACCACGTTCACAGGTCAAAATCTGGGCGCTAAAAAGTATGAAAGAGCGAAACGAGGCTCGGTTTTCGGTATATTCGCCTCCGTTACGCTGGCTGAAATCATTGGAATAATAACGTTTTTAGCGGCGCCCGTCCTAATCGGAATGTTTTCAAACGACCCGAACGTTATATCTATCGGCACAATGCAGGCGAGAACTGAATCTCTTTTCTTCTGTCTTCTCGCATTTTCCCACGCGGTCGCCGCCGTATGCCGCGGAGCTGGAAAAGCATTTGTTCCCATGACTATAATGCTGTCCGTATGGTGCGTCTTACGTATTATATACATAACCGTCGTAATGCGGCTTACAGACGACATCGGCATGATATATTGGGCGTATCCGATCACATGGGGAATCAGCTCGGTAATCTATATGATATACTATAAGTTTTCCGACTGGCTCCACGGATTCGAAAAAATGAAAATATAAAAATTCTCCTCTAATCTGAAGCGTGAACCGCTTTTGATCAGGGGAGATATTAATTTCATTTGAATCCGCGCCGTTTTTCATGTTTTGCGGCTGAACAATTTTTTATAAATACTCATTCTCTTCCTTTAATACTCATCGCATGGCGCTTTAAAGCCTCGAATGATTTGTCGCTTATATAGTGTTCCATTTTGCAGGCGTCTTCAGCCGCCGTCGCTCCGTCGACTCCCAGACGTTCCAAAAATTCCGTTAAAATAATGTGTCTTTCATATATTTTTTCTGAGACTTCAAGTCCCTCGTCCGTAAGTTTAAGGTATCCGTCCGCGTCGACTGTAATAAATCCGCCGCTTTTTAGCAAGCCTACTGCGCGACTTACGCTTGGTTTTGAAAAATTCATATACTCGGCTACGTCGAGAGAACGAACCGCTCCCTTTCTTTTTGTAAGAACATATATGCTTTCAAGGTACATCTCGCCAGATTCCTGCAAATTCATTTTAGTCTCCATTCCGCCGACGAAACGGCGTCGCAAATAGTTCATTAAATTTTAACTGGCCTGCAAAGCAGACAAAAACGGATGGCGCGTCGTTTTTAGATAAATCAGGACTTGAGACATTACGTTTTTTTCCATTAATATCGTCTTTAACGCTAATTTCCTTAACATTGCTATACGTAATTATATGATATCACTTTTACACAAAAATTGCAAGTCTTTTGAAATGCAGAGAACAAATATCTTTGTCGTTGTAAATAAATCTTTTTTACTTTTCATCAAACCTATGCGCCGAATAATTATCCGACAAGAATCGACGCGTCTACTATGTTTGCAAAAAGAGTATATCTTAATTTTCAAACTAAATAGTAAATTGAAAAACGTCTTAAATTAACCCTTTTTCCTATATTCTTGTATTTATGCTCACACTTGCTTACGGCGAATTAAGCGGATATTTGGCGTAGTCCAATTCTCTTTGCCTTAATAAAAACTATTTTAAACAAAACAGATGTTGTTGAAAAGAAGAACAAAATATGATAAAATTTAGTCAAAAATAATGTAATTATTTTTATATTAAATTGGAGGTAAGAATGTTTTTATTTCATTACTATGATCGTAATTTTAAACCATTCAAATCCTTGACAGAATTGCCATTTGAAGAAGCTAAACAAATTTTATTACAGCAAAAATCAGATGAAAAATTTTGCAATCCAGATATAGACGCTTTTTTAAGAAAACGCTATGACAGGGATAGAAAGCTAAGGGATATGTTCATCGCGCGCGGCGGTAAACCGCAAAGAATTGCTCCAATTTATATGATGTTTGGAGAACACAAGCAGTGGGCGTCGGCATACGAAAATCCTGCGGTTATTAAAATACCGATTACAGAGTTCGACCCTTTAACCGTTTCGTTTACATACGGCGATTCATTTGCTATTCTGAACCCTGATTTGTTCGGCGAAGAAGAATATTGGAATAGAGTATATTTTATAAATGAAATAATCAAAATAGTCGACCATTATGGATTACCGCCGCATATTGAATATGATTTCAAGCGTGGGATTTATCCCACCGATAAAAACATCAATAATCATTTAAAAT
>CATKFO010000064.1 GCA_949747515.1 uncultured Eubacteriales bacterium | reverse complement strand
GATTATGCTGTGCTGCGCTGGGATGAAGCAAAACGAATCCCGCTTCGATATCTCCTGAAACGAAGCTTTCCTACAGGTAAGCTTATGTTTTTCAAAATGAACAGCTTGCGCCGCTCTTCGGGGTCACGCTCCGCCGCTTAGTATAACTTTAGAAGCTGCTTCTCCCATAAGACGCGCCGCCGCCTCGGCCTCCCCAAGTGTATTTCCCGCCGCGCCAATTTCAAGAAGAAGCGATCCCGGCGCATATTGTTCATTAAATGAAGGAGATCGCAAATTGATTCCTCGCACCAGAGAAGGCGTTTCAGTTCCCGCCGCTTCCTGAAGTCGGAGAGCTACAACTAAATTGTCTTCCCATCTTGGATGATCTGCCCCGCCGTAATCAGTTCCTACGACGATCATTGTCTGCGCTTCTCCTCCCTCCGCCGTCGGCTTAAGATTCTCGCCGCCCTCAGTTATTAACGCGTCCCGATGGATATCGAAAACATATTGTACAGACGGATATTTTTCAAGACATTCGTTTATCGCCGCCGCCGATTTTACATAAGCGGAATTATAATCCTCAAGATCAAACATCGTTTCAATATGTACGACTCCTATTCCATGAGAACGAAGGGTTTCTGCAAAAGCTCGTCCTACGCTTACCACGCTTTTACTCGGATCGTCCGATCGGAAGCTTGAATCCGCGCTTATCTCGTTTTTCCCTTCCGGGGAAAATGATTCTGAACCATGTGTATGAAGGATTATTACAAGAGGAGCTTCTGATCCGTATTCAGCTATAAGGCTGTCCGCGTTAGGAACGGGAAAGGGGGATGTTAGAAGTCTCGTCAGTTCCGGTTCGTATCCCGTTTCATTTATTATGGTAAATATCCCGCTTTCTCCTACGGAAAGGTCGACTTCCTTTATCCTAAGATAATCTCCTTTGGCCCCTGGTTCTTCAGCGTCGGCATTCGGCACAAATTCTTCCTCAGCCGCGCCCGGATTTTCCTCGTCGATTATTCTTGGCAAAGGTATCCTCCTAAGAGAAACTGTTTTTCCTCCGTTATACCGTGTAACGCCTCGGCTGAATACTTCTCCTATAAGCATGGACGGCAGCGAATCCACTTTATTTACCGCGTCTTTTACTGCGTCCTTTAAGAACACTCCGTATACTATTACTGAAATTGTCGCGATAAGAACCGCGGCTAAAGCGGCGCACATTTTCCACGTACGAGCTTTTACTGGCGCCGACGGATCGACTTCAATTACAGACTTTGAAGAAACGTCGTCGATAATATTAGAAGAGGCGTCTTTAACCAATAAAACAGCCGAAGGCTCCTCGTCTTCTACGTCTGCATTCAATATAATATCTTCAGTTTTTTCCACCGCGTCGACGTTTGTTCGCAGGGATTTATTATCTGGACTTTCGTAGGGTTCGTCCGTCTGTTCATTCTGACCTTCCGTGAATGGAATAAGAAGTTCGTGCGGCTCTTCTTCTATGGAATCCGATCTTACTGGAGACAATTCAACGGGGCTTTTTGATCCATTCATTTTTTTATTCCTTTCTTATATTTATGGTAACGGCATACATTCTTGACGCGGCCGTTATTCGTATAGCGCTTTACGAAATAGTGTGATATTTACGTCAATACTGCTTGTACGACTCACATTTCAGTTTACGGTAAATTAGGCTGAAAGCTTTAAGTATTTTTCTCTAAAATAAATTATATACCCTTTCCGTCGATAAATTTGCCGAAGCGTGTAGACCCGGAGCGTTAAGAAAATAAAAAGGTCCGGCTGAAAACGGCCTAAAAAATCCGAGGCTCTTCAATATTGATGAGCCTCGGATTCATTTTTATTGTTTAAATTTATATTTTGTTTGCCTTAATCAGCAAGGAAAGAAACCTTCGCAAAAAATAGATTCATAACAGCTTGCCAGTTTATTTGTTTTTATAATCCATAAATCTTTTTATAATAGTCGCCACCTCCGCTCTGTTTGCGTTGTCTTTAGGAATTATTTGTTTCGCTGATCTTCCTTCGATTATCTTCTCGTTTACAGACCACAGAATCGCCTGTTTTGCATAGTCCGACACGTCGTTCCAATCGATTATATCGGCGGGGGACGCTCTTCCGGACGTGTCAAGCGAGCAATATTCAGCGTATCTGTACATCATAGTCGCGAGCTGTTCTCTTGAAATCGGCTCGTCCGGCGCGAACTCAGTCTGAGATGTTCCGTAAACCAGACCCTTGCTGTTCGCCCATTTTACAGCGTCGCCGTACCATGCGTTTTCAGGCACGTCTGCAAATTTATTCGAAACGCCGGCGCTGTCAGGGCTTCCCTCCATCCTGTGCAAAACTGTAACGAACATCGCCCTAGTCATTTTCAGATCAGGACCAAATTCATCTTCCGAAACACCTTTAAAAATATTTTCATAATATGTATATTTTACAGCCTCATAATACCATGATTTAGTAGAAACATCTTTAAATACGTCGAGCGTTTTTTCATCTTCCGGTTCTTGATCTATTTCTTGATTCAGTCGTTGAGCAAACATCCATTCGTACAGATCGCTCATATGATAGGTCTTATTCCATATATTATGGCCGGCTGCTGGAAATTCGGTATACTTAATATTTTTTCCACCGGCTTTCTTTATTGCATCCACCACATCTCTGCTCATTTCAACCGGAATAACCGGATCTTGCGCTCCATGAAAAACCCACATAGGAGTCTGTGCGTAGATTTTAGCGCCTTCACTCGAAGTTATGTAGCTTCCGCAAAGCGGAGCCGCCGCCGCAAATACGCCGGGATACGACTGCAGCATATCACATGTCCCGAAGCCTCCAAGAGAGAGCCCCGTTATATATAGGCGATCTTTATCAATCGAATAATTTTCCGTAAGCGACGTAATAAGGCTCATAAGCACGTCTGTAGCCTTCCCCCAATGGTCTTCGAACCCATAACATTGAGGAGCTAAAATTATACAGGGATATTTTTGGAGATAGTCTTCCCTTATAAGCCTTTTGACTATGGAATAATCGGCCGTCAGCTGAGCTTCGTTTTCTGGGTCAGAATTTCCGCCTCCGTGAAGGAATATTACAAGCGGATACTCCTTGCTTTCATCGTAATCCTCTGGTACAAAAAGCCTGTAAAGAATAGACTTTCCCGATTGTTCGTCTTTATAGGTCTCTTTAAGATAATCTGAAAAATCGGCGGCGCTGGAAGTAACTCCTAATAGTCCGGTCATGCAAAAAAGCGTACAAACCGCAACAACAAGTGAAATAATTCTTTTCATCTTATTTTTCTCCTTTTAAATATTTAAATTTAATGAATCGTCTGTTTCACAAGTAAAGAGAGGCCCGTTAAATTTTACATGAATGTTTTATTTGTTTTTATAATCCATAAATCTTTTTATAATAGTCGCGACTTCCGACCTTTTGGCGCTATCCTTAGGAACGATCTGTTTCGTTGATCTTCCTTCGATTATTTTCTCGTTTACAGTCCACAGAATCGCCTGTTTTGCATAGTCCGACACGTCGTTCCAATCGACTATATCGGCGGGGGACGCTCTTCCGGACGTGTCAAGCGAGCAATATTCAGCGTATCTGTACATCATAGTCGCAAGCTGTTCTCTTGAAATCGGCTCGTCCGGCGCGAACTCAGTCTGAGATGTTCCGTAAACCAGACCCTCCCTGTTCGCCCATTTTACAGCGTCGCCGTACCATGCGTTTGCAGGAACGTCTGAAAATTTATTCGAAACGCCGGAACTGTCAGGGGTTCCCTCCATCCTGTGTAAGACGGTAACGAACATCGCTCTCGTCATTTTCAAGTTAGGGCCGAATTCATTTTCCGAAACGCCCTTGAAAATATTTTCATAATACGCGTATTTTACAGCTTCGTAATACCACCATGCTTCAACAGTAACGTCTTTAAATACATCGAGAGTCCTTACCCATACCGGTTCCTGACCTAATCGCTGAGCGAACATCCATTCGTACAGCTCGTCTATATGGTAGGTCGTATACCATATGTTATGATCCGCCCTTGGATATTCGGTATACTTAATATTTTTTCCTCCGGCTTTCTTTATTGCAGCCACCGCATTTCTGCTCATTCCTACAGAAACGGTCGGATCGTGCGCTCCATGAAACACCCACATAGGAGTCTGTGCGTAGATTTTAGCGCCTTCACTCGAAGCTATGTAGCTTCCGCAAAGCGGAGCCGCCGCCGCAAATACGCCGGGATATGCCGCCAGCATGTAGCATGTGCCAAAGCCTCCAAGAGAGAGCCCCGTTATATATAGGCGATCTTTATCAATCGAATACCTTTCCGTAAGCGACGTAATAAGGCTCATAAGCACATCCGCAGCGTTTTCCCAACTTCCAAGCCCATAACATTGAGGAGCCAAAATTATACAGGGATATTTTTGGAGATAATCGTCCTCTATAAGTCTTTTAGCCGCGGAATATGCTCCAGTCAGCTGAGCTTCGTTTTTCGAGTCTACTTCCCCGGCTCCGTGAAGGAATATCACAAGCGGATATTCTTTGCTTTCATCGTAATCCTCGGGTACAAAAAGCCTGTACATTATAGACTGTCCTAACTGTTCATCTTTATAGATATCTTTAAGATAGTCTGAAACATCGGCGGCGACGGAGTTTATGGCTAATAATCCAGTCATGCAAAAAACTGTGCAGATAGCGACTAAAGCTGAAACAATCCTTTTCATTTTAGTTTTCTCCTTGAAATACTTTTAGTTTTAAAGATTAGTTCATTTTACTTCCGTTCTTTCAGTTTTAACGTCTTATTCCATTCGCTTAGATAGTTACGCCTTAAAGTTTGCTTTTCTCCAACCCCCTTCATGTTCATCAAATACCGCGTAATTATTTTTAACTGATATAGCGTCGATCAACAATTATAAAATTACTCATGAAAAACATAGTCTCAAGCGTAAGGCAGGGCGCGGGTAATGCCGCTCACTCTTCCTCCGCTCACGTAAACTCTTGGAACTCGCTTAGATATACCGCATATAATTTCGTACCCGATGGTATGAGCGGCTGAAGCCACGTCGTCCGCAGTTATGGTTTCATCCCCGTCCGTGCCGAAAATGGTCGCGGTGTCTCCCACCTTAACTCCCGGCACGTCCGTCACGTCTATCATTGTTTGATCCATACACACTCTCCCGGCAATTGGAGCTCGTTTTCCCCTTATTATTACCTCGCAATTATTAGACAGTGAACGAGGAACTCCGTCCGCATATCCCGCCTGAATAGTGGCGATTATACTCTCTCTCTTCGTTACGAACGTGCAGCCGTAGCTGACGGGAACGCCTGCTTCTAATCTACGCAAATTTGAAACATGGGACTTTAGAGCCATTGCGGGCTTCAAGTCTCCAAGCATAGACGCGTCCAGCTCATCCGACGGCATAAGTCCGTATAACAGTATACCCTCCCTAACCATGTCGAATTTTTCTCCGCCGAGCGCAATTCCGGCGCTGTTGCATAGGTGCCGGCATGGAATATGAACGCCTTTCCTTTCGAGCGACTCGGTAATTTTTAGGAATCGGTCCGTTTGAAGCTCGGTATATGTAAGATCCGAGCTGTCCGCCGCAGCGTAATGACTGAAGATCCCGCGCAGTTCTATTCCCTCAAGCTTCGACAGCTCTATTATTTCGCTTTCGCTTGCGATATCGCACGAAAATCCGATCCGCGACATTCCAGTGTCGACGGCGATATGCACGCCTATCTTTCCGCCCGCGCCGCACGCGTATTCAGACATGGCTTCCGCTTCCTCTTTCGTTGAAACGGACGTCTCGATATCGTACCTGAGAAGTCGCGGATAGTCAAGAGGAAAGGTATGTCCAAGTATAAGAATTGGATTTTCAATTCCGTCCTGTCTAAGCTGCACCGCTTCGTCTGGCATAGCGACCGCAAAATATTCAGTTTTGTTTTGAAGGAGCCGAGCGATTCTAATAGCTCCGTGGCCGTAGCCGTCCGCTTTTACCACGGCCGCAGTCTTCACATTCTTTGGCAAAAGTCGGCGTAAAGCCTCATGATTATTTTTTATTATATCAAGATCCACCTCCGCCCATGTGCGAAGAGAATCAAAAAAAACGTCAGTTATCATATCCGCGCCTTTCTTTGAGCCGCCGCGCAAGCGCGAAGGCAAACTATAGTCTCTAAATACAGTATACACCGAAGAACCGAGTCTGTCAACAGACGCGTAGTTCGAATATACTAACTTTGCGGCGGAAAAATTTCCGCTCATGTTTAACAAGCGCCTCATTGGCAAATAATATATTCGGACGAAAAAGTCCACGGACGTAAATAACAACGGATGCGGGAGCTTCCCGAAGAAAGGAATGAGCTTTTCTTATGAATATAAAGCGCGGAGATATATTTTACGCCGATCTCAGCCCGGTCGTAGGCAGCGAACAGGGCGGTATGCGTCCCGTACTTATCGTACAGAACGACGTAGGCAACAAGCACAGTCCTACGGTGATCGCCGCCGCAATAACAAGCAAGCTTGGCAAAACCCGTCTTCCCACTCATATAGACGTATACGCGGAACGGGTAGGCCTCGCTAAGGATTCTGTTATACTGCTGGAGCAAATTCGTACCATTGATAAACAAAGGCTCGGCGAAAAAATGGGCCATCTGGACGACAGCATCATGAACGAGGTCAACAACGCTATTTCTATTAGTTTCGGACTGTAAATTATAATTCCGCAAAACACGAAGACCGTTTCGCTAAATAATAATTTGTCGGCTCGCCAAACAAATTAAGCTTTTTCAAAAAACTTGACAAAAATACGGCGGCATAAATCTCGCGCGGGACTATACGGCGCTTTGCTGAATTCAAATCCCGCTTCGACGTATCTTAAAGCAAAGCTTTGCTACAGGTAATCTTATGTATTTCAAAATAAAGGACCTGATCGAGAAGCCTTTCTGGACATGGCTGTTGTATTAACGCGTCTTGTATCTAACTTGCGGCTTTTGGAAATGAAAGCGTGTTGTCGATCAATCTCGCTTGCTGTGAGCGTGTTATAATTTGTTCGCTATTCAAAATTTGTTAGCCCAAGTTTAATTTCAAGCGGACGAGAAAAAAGCCGATTATCCGCTATTTGCAGTTAACGCGAGAATTCTTGCGAAGCGCCCCCAATTTTGTTTACCCTTATAAAGAATTATTAATAAACTTTCCCTTCAAAAATATATTTAAACAAATAGCGGCGATCCTTCTTTTAAAGATCGCCGCTATTTGTTTCTTTTATCTGAAAGCTCCGTCTTTTTCGCATTCATACAGATCGTAATCGTACCAGTAGAATACGGAGCCTTGCTCAGTTCCCAATGACGTTAGATAACGCATATATCTTTCCGTATAAGGATATTTAGCGTAGAGCGGCTTACCCATATTGTAAGTCGCGGTAATATCCTCAAATCCGCGATAGAAGAAAGCGCGCTCGGAATTTATTGCGTAAACGTTATTCCGCGAAATCATTCCGGTGTTTACAAAATCGCTTGCAAATTCCCAACCTACATGGCAATATATCGCCGCGTACAGCATAACGTTGTCTTCCATTACCCAGTTGGACGTTTTGTATTCGCCAAGTCCGCAGTTAAAGGACGCGTTTTTCGCGGGACGCTGGTGCCCAAAATGATATCCCGTATACATCATATAATTGTCGTGCACTTGAATATCGTTATATGAAGCCGACCCCCATATCTCTATAGGAGAGTTTCCATATGTAAGCACGTTTCCGTAAAATTCAATTTTGTTCGTATATTCGCTGCCTCCGGATTGAGATGAAAGGGTTCCGTCATAAACCTGATACATGTAACTGTCACGAACGGTCATACTGTTGCAGTTTCCCCAGTTTTCTACCGCGTTTCCATAACGGGTAGTTCCGTCTCCTTGCAGACTTCCTCCTATCCATCCGATTTCGCAGTTCTGAATAAGAAAATTATCGGCTTCGTCGCATGTAATACCGTGTCCTCCGGTATACTTAACGGCGATGTTATCGAATATCGCGTCTTTTCCCGCAGAACTTATTCCTTTTCCTCTCTTGGAAACTATAATCGATTTGAATTTTTCTCCCGGGTTCCCCTTGTCATAATAGAGATACAAGGATCCGTCTGTAAAGTCATGGAAAAACTCCAGATTGTGCTCGAGGCAGCCCGGATTTGTGAATTCCGTTCCACCGGATTCGAACGTCTCGTATCCATTGAAAACCGTCCCGCTGTCCACGGTTTTCACACCCGCTTTATAAGGATTCTCAGGCTCTGCCGGGAGAACCTTAATTCCCCAGCCTTCTCCTCCGTTGAACACAATATTTCCAACGTCGTAATAGTACGCCGCGCTCGGAACTTTATACGGATACCCCTCTTTAGGCAGAGTCAGTCTTTCTTTTAGTCTCCATACGTTATCATATTGAGTCTTTTCCCAGTCCATGCTGCCGTTTATATCGACCGCATTGGTAAACACGGGTTTATCCCCCTTTCCGTATGCGGAATACGTTACGCCGGGATATGCGTCGAGGGCGACGTTTCCGGACCCCTCTGTTGTAAATTCTCCGTAGAATACGCTTCCTCTTTCAAAAAAAACCGCGTCTCCCGGACGAGCCTTTGATCTTACGATGCTTCCTCCGGCAAGGAAGGTATATAGATTTTTCAAAGTTTTCCAAGGAGTCTCCGGAGAGGTTCCGTTGTTTGAATCGTCTCCGTTAACAGAAGAAACATAGTAGCAGTCTCCTTTAATAGTAGACGGATCGATTCCGCCCTCGTCGTCCATGATTACGCGGAGTCTGTCTTCAACCGCTTCGTCATACTTTCCTTTAGCCGTATCGGTAAAGGGTCTCCAGTCGAATTCATATTTTGATACGTATGTATTCATATAATCCGCTATAAGAGAGGGATCAAATGAATCTGCGTCCGATTCGTTCTTAAAGAAACCGGCGTATACGAGAGACAGTTCTCCCGGCTTCGCTTCGTCTCCATATGGATAAAGCAAAAGACGAACGAATTTATCTTCGGCTTCCGCAATTTTATTATTTCCCGCCGCGGCGCGCAGGTCTATCGTAACAGTCGAATAACCGTCTTCGCCCCGCGCTGATTCAGCGATGAATTCGTTTCTATATCTGTCGGTCCAAAGTTCCGCCTTAAACTTGCTTTCCCCGCTATATTTAATTTTCATGGAAAATACGGGGAATCTCTCCGTATCCACTTTAAGTATCAGAGGATTTACTCCAACGTACCAAGGAGCTTTAGCTCTGTTTTCCGAATTATTCTGCTGTCCGTCTCTATCAGCCCCAACTACGCCGCTAAAAGTCATTTCAGGAAAAGAGCTTGAATCGCCATCTTTTAGTTCCGCCGCCATGTTCCCATAGTATCCCATTCCGGCGTAGTAAAAATGTTTCGCTCCCCATACTTTATATAAATCCGAAGAGTTTCTGTCGTATGAAAGTTCGGGAATAGACTCTTTTTTCTCGTCCTTAATAATTTTATCAAGAAGCATGATAATTTTCGAAGCTTCCGCGCGCGTCACGCTATTTTGAGGATTAAAAAATCCGTTGTCGTCTCCCGCAATTATTCCCGCCTTTGCAAGACGTGTAACGGCGATCTCTGCAAAGTCTCCTATTCTTTCTTTATCTGGAAAGTTTGGGACGGGAACGTTGTCCGGAAGTTTTACAGAAATGCTGTCCGCAAATCGGTCGAACAGCGTGACGATTTCCTCGCGGGAAATGTTTCCGTCGGGATGAATGGAACCGTCCGGATATCCTTTAAGCAGCCCTTCCTTAGCTGCCCATCCTATATAAGGAGCGTACCAACTGTTTAAATTTGCGTCCGGAAACGAGGCCGCATATTCTTTGCATCCCGTCGTATCCGCGCCGATCATTCTTATAAGAAGAGCTGAAACCTCGGCTCTTGTCATTCCTGAGTCGGGTTCGAACATCCCGCCTCCTTTGCCAAGAAGCATGTCCTTACCATACAAATACTCGACGTATTCTGAATACCACCTGTTTTCGTCGGTATCATAAAAAGGAATTTTTGTTGAAAACGCCGCGGCTGAAACAGACGCTGCGCACAGCATGCACGCCGTAAGAATTATGCTGAGTATTTTTTTCATATTCGCCTTTTAACCTTTCTGCTAATATTTAATCATTTTTTATTACATTGTAAACCTCAAATAAATCTAATTTTATTATAACAATGTCGTTTCAAAATGTCAATAATGAGAGAATAAATCATATAAAATATTATAAAAAGGCGGAAATAAAGATTTTTCCGCCTTTTTATAATATTATTATTCAAATCATTTAGCCTTATCGTCCAAAATAGCCTGGTTCGTTAATCCACTGCTCGTCGTCTTTTATAACATTGGCAAGTACGACGATATTTGATTTATCAAACAACTCCGGTATATTGATGAGAAAACACTTTCGTCAAAAGATGCAAAACCATTTATTAAAGTTTTTCTCTGCCTGGAAAATATATAGTTTTTTCTCTGTTTTCATTATCTAAGACGGTAAATTCGGAACCATTCTCCGCCTTTTGTCCATTTATGCTTTCTTCAGGCGTATTGTTTGATGCTCCGCACGACGCTACGTTTAGAGCAATTATAGCCGTCAGTAACGTCAAAGTTGCTGTCTTCATCGTTTTTTCATAATTATACGTTTCTCCTTGTCTATACATATTTGAAGATAAACTATGTTGAGTTATAACATTACGGATATATGCTTTTTGCTCCGGCAACTTCATCCGCCGTAGGGGAATCAGCAACGCATAAATCATAATAAGGATACATAAAACAACCTCTGTCATATACATGGGCTAATCCAATCGCGTGACCGATCTCATGAGCCGCAATACTTTTCATCTGACTATAATTTGAGGTTGGCGCGTTCGACGTATTAAAAATTAAGGAAGCGTAAACCCAATACGTAGACTCGTGCGCTCCCGTATTGGACATATTATTTCCCTTTGAATCATAGAGCCTTGTAAATCCAGTTCATTTTTGATAAGGCTAACTTTCTCCCCAAAATCGGAAGCCGCTTCAGAAGTAGTATATGTTCTTGTAAAATAAAAATCAGTTCCAATCTTCTATAGCTTGTAATGCAGGAGCTGCATACGCTTGATTGTTCAATCCCAAGTAGAATTTTCTCTGATAGATACCTCCAGACAATGCCTTCCCTAACCTATCGAATGCAAACTCAGGTTGGATTGCTAACATAGCGGATAATAAAATTAAAATGCAAGAAGTAAATATTTTTAGTTTTTTCCTCTTTTTAGTAGACTACTTATGGAAAATAATAATACGTATTTTATGATTTTTATTACTCTATAACCTTCACTATAGGATAAAGTGTGAGATTTCCTGTTTCTTCGCCGATTTTTATCTCAATGTTTACCTTAAATATTTCTCCGTTTTTAATCTCAGGTAATCCAACTACATCGCCTTTAAATTGAGACGAATCGTCAGTGTTTGCCATCGATATTAAAATGCCGGATTTATAAGATCTATATATCGCCTTAGCAGACATTTTAATCTCGGGAATTTTAACATCTGTCGAATATCTGTTTAGCGATACCATTAAATAGTCGCTGCTTTTAATTTCATCGACCGGTTGGGGCGTCTGATTGGATAATACGCTTGCTCCCGCTATACTAAGACCATATTTATCCAACAGACTGCTGCGTTGATTTTCAGCCGTATCGGTAAAACGGCGTATCAAAGCGACCGCTTCAGCACGCGTAATATTATCGTCCGGCGCAAAAATATCTATTGTCTTTCCTCTAATTATATCCGCGTAATATAATACGTTTACAGGAAGTTTTGCGTAGTCCGGAGTTTCATCGCTATCTGTAAATTCAGCTCTTTTATCAAATTTCTCAGGCAATTTTAAGTTTTTGTGCGACGCGTAACGAAGGAGCATTGTAACAAAGTCCGCGCGCGTAATATCATCGTTTGGCGCATAGTCTTTAGACGTGTATCCGTATACAATGTTACTTTGTGAAGCCCATAATACCGCGTCGCTATACCAATCTCCTTTTTTTACATCGTCAAAAGGGTTGACAACACTCGTTACATCAGGTTCTCCCGCTAATCTATACAAAACTGTCGCCGCCATAGCGCGTGACATAGTTAAATCAGGCGCAAACATTTCCTCTGTAATTCCATTCACAACTTTATTTTCATATGCATATTTTACATCAGCGCAAAACCAGTCTTTTTCGCTTACGTCATTGAAATTCAATTTTGTTTCCCTGCTATCAGCAGTAAATACCGGCGCGGCGGCAAATGAAACCGCCATTAAAAGCGAAATAATAGCGGGCGACATTTTTTTTATTATTTCCATAAATAGCTCCATTCTTTTATAAGGATTTATGCTTAATTTAGCCTTCTAAGGCATAAAAAAGTTTTGTATCAAAAATATGCAAACCAAAAATTTATCAAATTCATAATTGTAGTTGGGCTACGCAGATTTGGCAACCCAACTACAAACTACTATGGTAAAAGCATCATAAGTAAAGTCTAATAACATCAAATTTTCTAAATATAATCGCCGCGTCTCCGCGTTTTATCTTATCCGTCGGATAAAAGTAATTTCCGTCCGCACCGTCTATAATACCGGCTTCGTACAGTTTTATTATAGATGCTCTTGCCCAAGACGCCGATTGACCGTCGTCTTCAAACGCTGAATAGGTTCTGATTTTTTTGAGCGTTATATTTTTTCTTGTCGCGTATCGATCAAGTGCTACGGCGGCCGTTTCTCTTGTTACAGTCGTGTCGGGCTCGAATATTGTGCTTGACGTTCCGCCCATAATAGTCTGGTTGCCATTATTATACGCCCATTTAATAGCGTTGAGATAACTTGACGAACTTGATACGTCTGTAAAAGGATTTGAAAGTCCTGATACGCTCGGGCTTCCCGCCATGCGATAAATGATTGTTGCTAACTGACCTCTTGATAAAGTATACGTTGGCTCAAACCTTGTTGGAAATGTTCCTTCCATAAAGTTTTTATTATATACATAATCAATAGCTTTATAGTAGTACTCATCTTCTTTAACGTCTGTAAACGGATTGTTGTTCCATTTATTCTGAGGACTAAAAATATTTGTGTAAAGCCATATACCCCAATATTTGTATCCAATAACGTCATTACGATTGTTCATTTCATTTTTGCTTACATCAATATGTTCTAATTTAGGTAAGTTAAGTACATTAATTACCCTAAGGTAGTTAGAATTGCAAATAATTTTATTTAAATTTTTTGATCCACTAACATTTAGTTTAGTTAAATTATTATTGTTGCAATACAACTCAGTTAAACCGCTACCTGTAGTAAGCGTAGTCAATTTATTATAAGAACAATTAAGATATTGTAATTGAGATAGCCCGCTTATACTTAAGCTAGTCAGTATGTTATGTGAACAGTTAAAATCCTTTAGATTAGTCAACGAGCTGTTATAAATCGTTTTTATGTTGTTATAAGAACAATCGATTGTTTGCAGCTGAGTTAATGAATTTACATTTAGAGAAGTTAAAAGGTTGTGATAGCAATAGAATACCTTCAATGAAGTTAATGAACTGAGACTTAGAGTCGAGAGCAAATTATTATTACAATTTAAGCTCTCTAAAGCGCTAAGATTGCTTAAGTTCAAGGATGTTAATATATTGTTTGAGCAATTAATACTTTTAAGCAAAGCAAGCTTGCTCAAATCCAAATATTTTATTTCATTAACCGAGCAATCCAGCGACGTCAATCCAGTAAAGTAATTTAGACCAGTTATATCTCGAATTCCCATTGAAGATATGTTCAACGACTGTATTGACGACATTAAGGTTATATCTGACGCGCTAACAGTTGAATTTACCGTTCGCGTCGCGCCGTCTTTAGCGTTTAGCGTGCTAATAACTTTATTCCTAAATTTATAATCAGGAAATTTTTCTCCATATGTACCTGTTACAATCGGAGTCCATTGCGCATAAATTGTTGTGTTTGAAGTAATTGTATTATTAAAATTAAATAGCGTGCTTCCTGATGCTGTTGTATACCATCCATTAAATATGTATCCGGTTCTTTCTGGATACATATTAGGCTCGCGAACCTTTTTCCCTGAAACTACATAGTCAACAAATGATGTCGGAGCGCCGCTGTAGTTGTAATTAAACGTAACGCTTTTCAAAGAACTTGATGTTGTTCCTACAGCTGCATATGCGTTTACGATTCCACCATCGTATATAACGTTATATGTTTTGCCTTGAGATTGAACTGTTCCGCATATAGCGGCCTTGATCTGTTGAGCGTTAAAACCAGGATTTTTTGCTTTTATTAGCGCTGCTATTCCCGCTACGCAGGGGCTTGCCATTGATGTTCCGCTCTTATAATCATAATTACCGCCCGGAATTGTGCTGTATATATCGCTTCCCGGAGCCGCTACATGTACAGTAGTCGAGCCATAATTGGAAAAGTCAGACCGATTATTATTTTTGTCTGTAGATGCAACCGATATGATATTCGGACAGTCATAATCAGATGGATAGCTATGGGTAACATTATTATTCCTAGTTTCATTTCCGGCCGCCGCTACAAACAAGCCTTTATAATCAGATATTGCCTTTTTAAATATACTTGAATATGTACCTCCACCATAACTATTATTGGTTATTAAGATATTGTGATTATTAGCATAGTTTAAAGCCTCTATTGCAGCTTCAACTGAAATAGATTTGCCTCCTTCATGAATTCCAAGCCAAGCAAGTTTAACATTCCAGTTTACTCCACTGATTCCTCTACCGTTATTCCCCTTTGCTCCAACAATACCGGCGACATGCGTTCCGTGTCCCAACATGTCTGTCGGCGTCCCACCGCAGGGCTTTCCCGTTGAACTGCCTATACCGGTAAAATTATATCCGTGGTAATCGTAACTATATGAGCACTTGGTACATCCAATACCAGAAACATAGTATGGATTATCCCAAAGATTATCTACTAAATCAGGATGCTCGCCGTCAATACCGCTGTCTATTATACCAACGACAACGTCAGAACTTCCCGTCGTATAATTCCATGCCGCAGGAGCATTTATATTACTAAATGAGTACTGCTTACTGTACTCAGGATCATTCGGAGTACTGTAAAGCTCATATAAATAGTTTGGCTCCGCTATTTCAATTGCAGGATTATCATTCAGTATTTCTAGAGCTTCGCCTACAGTTATGTTTTTAAGCGTTAGGGAAAATATATTATTGCAATCGTTGCTATTCGAATCAATTGAATACAATCCGTTTTCAGATTTATTTATTGAAGGATTAAGTAATTTCATTTCTGAAAACTCAACTCCTAAATTCAATTCTGAGTTTATTGTATCCGTTGATTCCGCAACCTTAACAGCATTATACTCATTCGTTGCGTTAAGTTCGGAAACATGGTTGTTTATCGAGGCGTAGTCATCGGAGTATAAAGCATAAAATTCCATACCTTCAGTTTTCGAGGTATCAGCAAGTTGAATAAGAACTTTATCTTCGGAAAAATTAGCCTCGTCGCTTTCACAATCAGGTATAATATTATCTGAAGAAATAAATTCACCCGCGCCAGTTACTTCGCTATCTGCAAAAGAAGATATTGCCGACGTAGGCAGCAATATGCTAAGCATAAGCGCAACGGATGTTGCACGTAATCTTTTACTTTTGAAGTTTTCTAATTTCATTTTCTTTTCTCCATTTCTAACATTGTCGTACATAATGAGTTCAAATAGTCAAATTTAAAAATCGGGCTCAAGTCCCTTATTCATTAATATTTTCTTTAAGATCATCTCCTTTTATATCGCAAAAATTTTGTTTATCCCGCTCTTATAAGTAATGACTTTATCCTCAAAAAATAGCGGGTGTTATTGAAAAATTTTTTTAATCAATTTTTATCATCCCAGCAAAACGGAAATCACCCAAATTTTCATACAAAAACCTTTCTTCACATTCTATTTCATATACAACACAGGTCTTATAATTTTTGTTAGCTGTAACCACTCCCTTTGTGATATAGATTTAATTTTTTAACTCAGTCAATAACTCAAATCACCGCCTTTCTATATCACATTATAGTTATCCTTTCTATAAAATAAAACACGCGAACAAGTTTTTACAAACTATCCGCGTGCCACACATATACATAAATCTGTTTTAGATAACACGCTGAAGAATACTTATTACTTTGATGATATTACCATAATTGTTATCGCTAATTTATTAATATGCCGTTATTATTGTAGATAGTATACCATAAATAATGCCGCAAGTCAACAATAATATATATTTTAAATCAAAAATACGATAGCCGTCGGCCTTTTCTCCAGCTCCGACGGCTATATTCATCTTTTTGTTTTTTATCTTACTCCAAATGTGAGATCGCCGTATGTCGGGAAACACCAGTATTCACGGCCTACGCATTTCTCAATTTCGTCGGCCGCGCGACGAGCTCGCGCCATAGCCGGCAACACGCTGTCGCGGCAAAACTCAGCCCCGTCCTTACTGTTTTCAACAGTTCCGATTTTTTCCGACTGGCAGGCGAGAGTATTTCCGCACTCGTACAGCTCGTCGGTCAGATCGGACAACGTATACAAAAGCTTTTCTTCCATGCAGATTGAGAGTCTGGATGATATGGCCTTTTTAGCGGCCGCTCCATCTGAAAGTATCTTAGAATATTTAAGCGCCGCCGGCAGGATATCGTGATTTATCATATCCGCCATGGTCGCGGCCTCAATCTGAATCAGCTTTACGTAATTTTCAAGAAGGATCTCCATACGGCTTTCAATCTCGCGGCGCGAAAGAACCTTTTGGCGTTCAAGCATTTCCACGTTCTTTTCATCGAGCATTCTCGGTATCGCGTCGGCGCAGGTTCTAAGATTGGATAGACCTCGCTTCGCGGCCTCCTCTTCCCACGCCCCCTTATATCCGTCGCCGTTGAAAATTATTCTTTCGTGCTCTCTTATCGTTCTGCAAAGCATGGAACGAAGAGCGGCGTCGAAGTCCTCGGCCTTTTCAAGCTCGTCCGCGAAGCGGCAAAGCTCGTCCGCCACGGCGGCGTTAAGAAATATGTTAGGGCCCGCCACGGAGCAGCTTGATCCGGGCATACGAAATTCAAACTTGTTTCCTGTGAAGGCGAAAGGAGAAGTACGGTTTCTGTCGGTGTTGTCCTTCGGTATCTTTGGCAGAACGTGTACTCCAGTTCCCATAAGCGTCCCGTCGGATACGGCGTATTCCTCGCCTCTTCCGATAGCCGAAAGCATAGAGGTAAGCTCGTCGCCGAGGAATATGGATATAATCGCAGGCGGAGCCTCGGAAGCTCCCAGTCTGTGGTCGTTGCCGGCCGTAGCAACAGAAGCTCTGAGCAATTCCTGATAATCGTCAACCGCCGCGATAACGGCGGACAGGAATACTAAAAACAGGGTGTTGTCCTGCGGAGTCTTACCGGGGTCGAGAAGATTCTTGCATCCCGACGGAGACAGGGAAGACAGCGCCCAGTTGTCGTGCTTTCCCGAGCCGTTAATCCCCTCGAACGGCTTTTCGTGAAGAAGGCAGACGAGCCCATGCCGAGCGGCTACTTTCTTCATAATTTCCATAGTAATCTGATTCTGATCGCAGGCGATGTTTGCTTGGCAGAAAACGGGAGCGAGCTCGTGCTGAGCCGGCGCTACTTCGTTATGCTCCGTCTTCGCATATATGCCGAGCTTCCACAGCTCCTCGTTAAGCTCGTCCATAAACGCCTTGACTCGAGGTTTTATAACTCCGAAATAGTGATCGTCAAGCTGCTGCCCCTTAGGCGCCGGCGCGCCGAAAAGAGTGCGTCCGGTATAGATAAGATCTCGGCGCAGGTCAAAGTCTTCTTTACGAATGAGGAAATATTCCTGCTCGGCTCCAACCGTAGTCGTAACCCGCGTTGATTCGGCGTCTCCAAAGAGTCTCAGTATGCGCATAGCCTGCCGGTTTAGCGCCTCCATTGAACGGAGCAGCGGAGTTTTCTTATCCAGAGCCTCGCCGCCGTATGAGCAGAAAGCGGTGGGAATACAGAGAACTCCGTCCTTTACAAAGGCGTACGAGGTAGGATCCCAGGCCGTGTATCCCCTCGCCTCGAACGTAGCTCTAAGACCTCCGGAAGGAAACGACGACGCGTCCGATTCTCCGCGAACCAGTTCTTTCCCGGAAAATTCCGTGATAGCCGCGCCGTTCTTCGCCGGTGAAACGAAAGAATCGTGCTTTTCGGCAGTGATACCCGTCATAGGCTGGAACCAGTGGGTATAATGCGTCGCGCCATGCTCCAGCGCCCAATCCTTCATCGCCAGGGCGACGGCGTTAGCGGCGGAAATGTCAAGCCGCCTTCCCTCGTCCATGGTGCGGCGTATCGCGCGGTACGCGTCCTCAGGCAGCCGTTCGCGCATTGCGTCGTCTCCGAATACCATACTGCCGAACAGCTCTTCGATTCTGCTTTTCATGTTTTTAGAGCCTTTCTGTTTCACATTTATACTTACTTTGGTTCCGCCCTTTCGCGCGGATTATAAAGCTTAATGAGTACGAGCCGCGGCGCAAGGTCGTAATTTGTATAATTACATTATATTACTAATATGCCGTTTTGTCAATCTAAGACCGTTTTTGTTCCTTTAAAAAGAGCCGCATCATTAAAATCCTGCCGTTTTCACGAAAACAGATTGATCTGAATTAAATCCTTTGATAGGATTATAATAACAGATTCAAGGTCAACGGAGGCGCAATGGAAAAAAATTATATTAAATGGATAAGAAGCAAAGTAGGAAACGATATGATCTTCCTGAATTTTGTCGGCGGTTGCATTAGAAACGAAAAAGGAGATATCATATTACAAAAGAGAAGAGACAAAAATAAATGGGGATTTCCAGGGGGAGCTATGGAAATAGGCGAGTCCGCATATGAAACAGCTATGAGGGAAATTAGGGAAGAAACGGGATTAGAGGTAGAGGTAAAAAAACTAATCGGTATTTACACAAATTATTACGACGGCTATCCAAGCGGGGATAAAGCGCAGACAGTCTCCATATTTTTAGAACTTACTGTTGTCGGAGGAGCTCTGATCGAATCAAACGACGAATCATTGGAGTTAAAATATTTTGATATGGACGAAGTTCCTCAACTAGTTAATAAACAGCATGAAGACGTATATACGGATTTAAAAAATAAAAGGTATGGAAACCTCCGATAATCATAGAATAATTGTATATGGAACTCCGACTATATATTTCGCAAAATCATCAGATAATAATTACATATCGATCACGTATAATTTTAGGAAGCGGCGGCGGTGAAGATCAGATACCTCAAAACTTATGGGGAATAAAATAATCTGAACTTAGGTATTCGACGGCCTGAAAAATCGAACCGTTTTATTTATTTGGGTTATTAAAAAGCAGTAATATCATTTGGTTTTTATATTTTGCTTGAAATCGGCGGAAATACGAGGCAATTACGATGAATTTTCCTTCGCTAATTTTCAATTATTTTATTGATTTTTGTCGCAATAGGTAGTATAATCCTTAACAGTGTTATAAATAGCGGTATTATAAAAGCGGCGGACCTCGAAACTCGCCGCATATATTACATTATGAAAGGCAGTACTGAAAATGGATTACAGCGTTTTGGCGGACGAGCTTCTTCAGTATATAAAATCCAACGCTAAATTAAAGCATCAGCGTGCCACGGAAGATTTTACGCACGGAGAAATGAGCATACTTGGATATCTGCACTTTGCGGAAAACGGCATATGCCCTATATCCCTATGCAACGCCGTCGGAATGACCACGCCCAGAATGAGCGCGGCTTTAAAGAGACTTACTGATAAAGGTCTGGTAAAAAGACGCTCCGACGACTTTGATCGCAGACGCGTACATATATTTATAACGGAAGACGGTAACGCTCTTGTTGAAGAACGTTACGAAAAGCTAAGAGACGACGTAGCGGCGGTTCTTGAAGCTTTAGGAGAGGCGGACGCCCGAGAATACGTCCGCATTTTGGGCAGGCTGTCGCAGATCGGACTTTAATTCTACCTTGAAAGGCAACGGCATAATGAATAAATATACGCTTGGAATCGATATTGGCAGCACTACGGCGAAGCTTGCGCTTGTGAAAGACGGAGAACTGCTCGTTTCTCGGTATGAAAGACACCTTTCGCGCGTCAGAGAGAAAACCTTGGAGCTGATCTCCGACATGGTAAACGAATACGGCGACAAGCTCGGATCCGAATCCGTCGGCATAGCGCTTTCCGGATCGGCCGGGCTGGGTCTAGCTGAAGCAGCCGGCATCCCGTTCGTACAGGAAGTCGCCGCGACAACGGAACTTGTACGGCGACGCTATCCCGACGCCAACGCCGTTATCGAGCTGGGCGGAGAGGACGCGAAAATTATTTTCTTCGATAAGGGTATCGACGAAAGAATGAACGGAAGCTGCGCCGGCGGCACGGGAGCGTTTATAGATCAGATGGCGACGCTTCTCGACGTTACGGTAGAGCAGCTTGACGAAATGAGCCTGAGGGCGCGACGCATATATCCTATCGCTTCCCGATGCGGAGTGTTTGCGAAAACGGACGTGCAGCCTCTTCTCAATCAGGGAGCGGCCAAAGAGGACATCGCGGCCAGCATTTACCAAGCCGTGGTAAACCAGACTATCGCTGGACTCGCGCAAGGACGAAAGATAGGGGGCCGGGTACTGTTTTTAGGCGGGCCGCTCCATTTCTGCGCCGGACTCAGGCGAAGATTTATGGAAACCCTGAAACTTTCCGACGACGAAGCGCTTCTTCCGGAAGAAGCGCTCTGCTCCGTAGCTCTCGGAGCGGCTCTATACGCGACCGAAAACGGCGTTTGTATGACTCTTTCGGAGCTGCGCGATAAGGTTGCGTCGTCGGGAAAAAGCGCTTCGACCGTATCCACTCTCCCTCCGCTTTTCGCGTCTAAGATCGAATATGAAGAATTCGCCGAGCGACACGCCCGAGCGACGGCTCCGACCCGGGAAGCGGAAAGCTATTCCGGCAAGGCTTACCTAGGCGTAGACTGCGGAAGCACCACTACAAAGCTGATTCTTCTTTCTGAAAACAAAGAAATACTATATTCTTTTTACGCGTCCAACAGAGGCGATCCCGTAGACGTAATCAGAGAACAGCTTATCAAAATATACGACCTGTGCGGCGATCGAATTCGCATATGCGGTTCCGCGGCTACGGGATATGGGGAAGAATTGATAAAGCACGCGTTCGGAGTTGATCTCGGCGTCGTTGAAACAATCGCGCATTATACGGCGGCGCAGTATTTCATGCCCAATGTTGAATTTATACTTGATATTGGCGGGCAGGACATTAAATGCTTCCGTATCCGTAAGGGCGCCATAGACAGCATTATGCTCAACGAAGCGTGCTCGTCCGGCTGCGGCTCGTTTATTGAAACCTTTGCAAAAAACATGGGATATTCGGCGAAGGAATTCGCAGAAATCGGCCTTTTCGCAGAGCGCCCCGTCAATTTAGGCAGCAGATGCACGGTGTTTATGAATTCGTCGGTTAAGCAGGCGCAAAAGGACGGAGCGGAAGCCGAGGATATTTCAGCCGGACTATCCGTAAGCGTGGTAAAAAACGCTCTATATAAGGTTATTCGCGCGACCTCTCCGGAGGAGCTTGGAGAAAACGTTGTAGTTCAAGGCGGAACATTTATGAACGACGCCGTCCTCCGCGCCTTTGAAAGAGAGCTTGGAAGAGACGTAGTGCGTCCTGCGATCGCCGGTTTAATGGGCGCTTATGGAGCCGCTCTACGCTCTATGAAACTGACTGAAAGCTCGCTGATCAAACGCGAGAGTTTGGATTCGTTTGAACATACTTCAAAAGCAGTCGTCTGCAAAGGCTGTCAGAATCACTGTCGTCTTACGGTAAACAGATTTTCCACCGGAAAGAGCTTTATCTCCGGAAACAGGTGTGAAAAGGGTCTGAACGGGGGGAAATCTATCGGAAGCGAGGACGTACCCAACTTATACGAATTTAAGAGGAAGCGCATAACCTCTCTTTCATACGCCGCGGACGACGGCGGTGATGATACGAATAAGACTCGGGGAACGATAGGTATTCCTCTAGCCCTCGGCGTATACGAGACCGCGCCTCTTTGGCATGGGATATTTACTTCTCTCGGATACCGAGTCGTTCTTTCCGGAATGTCTACGCGAGCGACCTATGAAAAAGGGCAATTTACCATTCCGTCCGACACCGCGTGCTACCCGGCGAAACTTATGCACGGTCACGTCGCGGAGCTTTGCGAGCGCGGCGTAGACGCGATATTCTATCCGTGCCTGACTTATAACGTTAAAGAAGAAGGCTCCTCTAATCACTATAACTGTCCTGTCGTGGCATATTACTCCGAACTGCTCGCCGGAAATCTTGAATGTCTCGGGAGAGAAGACGGCGACGGCGGAACTCGCTTTTTTTATCCTTACTTGAACGTTAACAGCAAACGCGCTTTGACGTCAGAGCTATATAAAGCGCTTGGAGGACGTAATTCCGGTTTGACTCGAGCTCAAGTTCGGCGCGCGGTAAACAAGGGCTTTGAAGAGTATAACGAATACATGTCGGCGGTACGTATGGAAGGCGAACGGGCGCTCGATTACGCCCGCGCGGCGGGACGACGCGTGATGATCCTTGCCGGACGACCGTATCATATAGACGAGGAAATATGCCACGGCGTCGACAAACTGGCCGAATCGCTCGGTTTCGTCGTTGTAAGCGAAGACAGCGTAGCGCATCTTGCGGAGGCTCCTCATGTGCGCGTGCTGAATCAGTGGACGTACCACTCGCGGCTGTACAAAGCGGCGGCGTACGCGGTCGCTCACCCAGATACGGAGCTCGTTCAGCTGGTGTCTTTCGGGTGCGGAGTCGACGCTATAACCACCGACGAAGTGCGGCGCATATTAGAAGAAGGCGGAAAGGTATCTACGCAAATAAAGATAGACGAAATTACGAATTTGGGAGCTGTGAAAATACGGCTCCGCAGCCTGCTCGCCGCCATTGAAAAATAGGTCGACGCGAACTCGCATACCTTACAGAAACTAAAATTTTCTAACCTCCGGCTCCGCAAAGGTCTAAAAATTCAATAAAACGGACGCAGGCTCTTCTTGATTATTATAAAGCATTGAGACAACGCGCTGTAAAGTTCTTTTCAGATTACGCCTGCGGGCTCTTCAGCGTCCGGCTGATAGATTCAGCCGATTCCGGGAAAATTCCAGAACGGAGAATTAAATGCCCAACTATATTCAGTTTACAAAAAAAATGAAAAAGGACTATACCGTCCTTATACCCAATATGCTTCCGGTACATTTCGACCTTATCGCCAGAGTTATGCGGAATTACGGCATCCGCGCCGAGGTGCTTCATACGACGGGGCCTCAAATCGGAGAGCGCGGTCTGAAATACGTGCATAACGACACATGTTATCCCGCCATACTCGTCATAGGTCAGTTTATCGACGCCATAGAAAGCGGAAAATACGACCCGCGTAAGGTCGCGCTCGTATTGTTTCAAACGGGAGGAGGATGCCGAGCCTCCAATTACATATCTTTGCTTCGCAAGGCTCTTGAGCGCGCCGGTTACGGATACGTCCCGGTAATCTCCTTCAGCCTTGCGGGTATAGAAAAGCATTCCGGTTTTAAAACTACCCTTGGAATGCTTCACCGTATGCTTTACGCCGTAACCTATGGAGACCTGCTTATGACCCTTTCGGCGCAGACAAAGCCATACGAAACAAATAAAGGAGACGCGGAACGGCTTGCGGAAAGCTGGAGCAGACGGCTTGCGGAAGAAATGGGCCGGAGAAAGCTATCTTACCGCCGCGTAATAAAAAATTATCGCGCTATCGTCGGAGACTTCGCGTCAATACCAAAGGCAATGTCGAGCAAGCCTAAAGTAGGTATCGTCGGAGAAATATTTGTAAAATTCTCTCCTCTCGGGAACAATAACCTTGAAGATTTTCTCCTGTCGGAAGGAGCCGAACCGGTCGTCCCAGGCCTTTTCGACTTTTGTATGTACTGCGTATGCAACGGTATTTTCGATAAAGAACTATACGGCATAGGCCCGATTAAGGCTCTGTTTTCACAGGCCGCGTATCGTTTCCTGCTTAATAAGCAGCGAGATTTGATAAACGTTATAAAAGAGGAAGGTTCGTTCCGACCCATAACCCCGTTCGACGAAGTTGTAAGCCTTGCCGAAGGCTTTATAAGCTACGGCGTAAAAATGGGAGAGGGTTGGCTTCTCACGGCTGAAATGCTTGAGTTATACCACATGGGAGCCGAAGGCGTCGTATGCACTCAGCCTTTCGGATGCCTTCCTAATCATATTTGCGGAAAAGGAATGATGAAGCCCCTTAAGGAAGCGTATCCGGATCTGAATATTATCGCTATCGACTACGACGCCGGAGCCAGCGCGGTCAATCAGCAGAACAGAATTAAGCTGATGCTCGCCGGCCTTCGAAGGGACGATACGACGAAAACGGAAAAAACTAGCGAATCAAATTTTTCTCCAGAGCTTTCTGAGTCGAAATTATAAAAATTGAGCTAACCTTTCGGTTTTTCCGGCGTTTGAATGCAAAAGCCGTTGTTTCGAACAGATCGAACGGGCTTATAATATTAAATAAAAAGCGCCTAAAGCGTAGTCAAAAGGCTTATCGGGCGCTTCCCTTTTTGTTTTCTTATAAACGTCTTTGTCTACGATTAGTCTTTTGTTTTGAAGCCTGTAAATTGTTAATATATTCTCCTTTGGCTTTATCCGTCTCGTCGTTATTCCTATTTTTATTTTTCAATGAAAAACCGCCGCGTCATATTACGCGGCGGATAACCATAAAATTTATATTAAAATATTTCATACGTCTCAGCCAAAATATCGTTTACAGCATCTTCAAGATGATAAACGGATAAATTTTCTTTGTTAAATAAGTCAACTATATTTTGGGCTTGTCCCGCGTCAAAAAATATATCTGGAATTGATTTGACTAATACGAATGAATCATCTAGCGCGTCTATGCCGTAAACGGAACGATTTTGATTTTCTGAATCGGTAACGAAGTCTTTTCTAATGTGGTAAGTACAATTCATTGTTAAATAATCCTTAAAATAACTAAAATGTTGTCGATTAAACTGCCGTTATTTCATCAACTTATGTATTATACCTTAAAATCCAATATTTAACAATGGAATACGTTGCGACTTTGAATAAACTTGAATAAAAAGGAAAATTAAAAACAGCATGTATAAGCTTGCATGCTGTTTTTTTACAGATACGCGTTTATTCGGGGTCCTTTATACCTAATATTTGATTTATAGAAACGCCGCTATACTCGGCGATGTTTGCCAAAGTTTGCGTTGTTGGAATAACAGAGCCTCTTTCAATATTGCTTACAGTATCTTTGCTGGTATTAATGGATTCCGCAAAACTCTCTTGAGTTTGTCCCATCTTTTCTTTACGTATTTGTCTTACGTTTTCACCAATGATTTTCGGATCAAGCATTTCGATCACCTTGAGTAAATTATATAATATTGTCTGGTGAATTTCCACGGAACGCATTTCGACTTTTGGAGTTTTTAGATTAATTTTATAGAGTTGAAAAATATATTATTTCAGAAACGTATTAAAAAATGACGATTAATTTAAAGAAAACGCAGTCTATAAAAACGCTGCGTTTTTATTTTACCAAAGGAGTCGCTTACGTTATCTTATATTAATTTTACAGAAGAGCGTCGAATTCGTCAAATAATTTTGCAAATTTCTTTTTCTCCTCTGGCAGCAGATCGGCAAGAGCGGTAATTTTGTTTAAATAAAAAACGGTTCTGTGAAGAACCGTTTCATTAAATTTATGAAGCCTCTAATACTTTTTCCAATAACCCGAGCAATCGGTTTATTATTTGCCATTGATTTTTTATCCTTCTATCGGGGGTACAAATTCTAACAAGTCGCCGATATGGCGCTCAAGCACGGTGCAAATACGCGCAAGCGCTCCGCATCTAATCTTATTATTTCATTACGGCAATAGTTATTTATTTGAGTACGCTGCATTTCAGCCAAATGTCCCAGCTTGTTTTTTGCTGATTTTTTTATTAGCTATAAGTTGATCCAATTTTATTTTGACCGCGCCATATTTCATGTATTTACCATGCTCCTGTTTGACATAGGTACTACAAATTATAGTATCCGTTTGCCTACTCAATAGATTTATTTGCGTTTTAACTCTTTTTCATTAACTGGAGTTTTGTCTTTATTGGATATTGTTATTAGGTTGATAATTGCTTCTTTTTCGTCAGAATTAAGATGAACAATATCGCTTATAGAAACTTTTTGCCTGATTCGGTTATAAGCTTTTCCCGTATAGTTGAGGCAGTCGTTTTTATACTTGTACGGCCTGTGAGATAGTCCAAGCTTACGTCAAAATAATCAGCTATTTTGATTAAAACAGAAATCGGAGGTTGTTTAACTTCATTTTCATATTCGGACATAGTAGACTGACCGATAAGTAAATCTTTAGCTATTTTACCTTGAGAAATATTCTTACTTTCTCTTAATTTTTTTATCCTTGCGGCCGGAAACAATGTTATCCACACCTCGCTTATACTTTAAAGAGAATTCAATAATTATCCCATTTAGTATTTCCTGCTGATTGCTTGTAAGTCCTAAATAGTTAGTAGAAGGTCTTTTAAGTTCGCCGGCTAACGCATATACCAATTTTTTCTGTCCGTCGTTTAATTCATTTATTGATACCATTTCATTTTTATCTATGCCTACGAGGTAGTCAGGCGAAACATTAAAAATAACGGCGATATTAACAAGAGAACGTCAAGAGGAGGGATTCTAACATTGTTCTCATATCCGCAAATAACGGATTTACTTCGATTGATTTTCCTCCCCAAGTCTTCTTGCGACATATTATGACTTATTCGTAATTGCTGTATACGAGCTCCAAAACCGAACATTATTCGTCCCTGCGTTTTCTTATATAATACAAAATCCGCCTGTGTTCTGCATGCGGACTTTAATTATCTGGATCATTGTTTTTATTATTTAGCTTTTCAATTTTACCTGTAAAATAGACGCGCTTATTAGATCAGCAGGATCAACGTTTAGTGCATCTGCAATATTAACAAACGTTTCTAAAGAAAAACCAGTTGCGATTCTGTGGCTTAAATAGAGCTAATTAAAGAACGACTCACATGTGTTTTTTCGTCAATTTTTTTACGAAAATCCTCTCAACTTTCTCAGGGAAGCAATGACGGCCCCAATTGTATAAACTATCGCGCTACCTCTTTACTCTTGCAAGCTTTAAATCAGCAGTTACCGTTTTTATATATCTATTTTTTCTACTTATCTATAACAGCAGCCAAAAAATGTTCGGTTATTTTCTTGAAATTAGGTATTAGGTTTAAATTCATTGCCATTGTTAAGTAACCAATTTACATCTTTATCCAATACTTTTGCTAAAATAAATAATTCATAATCAAATACTGGGCGTTTTTGTCCTTCCAATAGAGATAGAGCAGGCAAGCTAATATTTAATCCTTCAATTTGTAATTTGGCTAACAAGTCTTTTTGCAACATATCTTTTTCATTTCTTGCAATGGTAACTTGCCTTCCTATAATATTTTTGTTACCTAATTTTAACTTCCTATAGTTCACCACATCACCCCTTTATTTACTATAACCAATTTTATGCTCTCTAATTTTGGTATTACCAAAATAAAGATATAAATATTTTTATTTAAAGGGACAAGTAGGTATCATTAGCTTATATAAAATAATTACACAAGCCGCCGGCACGAAAAAAAGGGAGGCGCCACGTACATTGATTACAAAGTCTGAAAAATAGACATAAAAAAATATTTGCAAACGCAAACATGCAGACAACGTACTTAAGGGAATTTTGAAAGGGGCGTAAGGCTAATATGTATGAATTTTATGACTTTATAGAGTTTTTGGACTCGTCGCAAGTCGAAGATTGTTTAGACTACGCGGCGTTTAAACGCATTACGGAAAGTATCGATATTAACATGTCATGGCGCGAATTCATGTTAAAAATCCGAGACGCGCCAGAACTGACCTATCTGATAGATAATATTATCGAACAATCTCTCAACGACGTTAAAGCCGAACAGTTTAACTTCGATCGAACTGAACGACCGATACCCTGGTTTGACAAGACTTCACATAATTTTGATTCGTTTATAAGACTCGCGCATAATAAAAAAGGACCGGGATACATATGTAAACTTATGTATTGGTCTGAACGAACGTATTATAATGAACGCTGTGGAATTCAAGACAAAGAAACATGGCTTCACTTCTGTAATGAAATCATATCAAATAAGGCTTTATGCAAAACAATTCGCAGAGCCCTCCTGCATGTCCTGGCAGAAATAGATTTTGATAAATATATTCCCGATACGGATGCTCTATTCACTTTATTCGGCCGATACAAAACTTACCAACCCAAAGGAGATTAACGTTTTTATGAAAAATAAAGTTTTTGAAAGAGACTATCGAGAAAAACAACCCATAAGGAAGCGTCTAAAGTCTCAAAGGATCATGATATTTTCGATTACGCAGCAAAAAGCGGCTTTTTGAAGAATTTATTACGACGCTCGACAAGCTGCGCTCAGGTACATTGTGCAAAAGGACAAGGAAGCATATGAAGATTTGCCGCCTCGGCTTGAGGCTTTTGAAATGAATCGGTAAAACCAAGCAATAGACAATTCCCCTGATACGGCTTCTTTTTTCTGCCGAATCAGGGGGATTTTTACGATGAGAATTGCTAACGAGCGTAGATTTTTCATCTGCCCCGAAGAATTGCGTCTGATCCATTATAAATCTATAAAAATATTTCGCCTTCTTATTTGTTTATTGCATCTTACGCCTTTTCTCTGATTTTTTCTATAGTTTAATTATCTTCGTAGCGATTTTTTCGCGAAATCTTACGTCGTGTTCGACAAACAGCAAAGTCGGCCGATATGCAAGAAGCAGTTTTTCAATCTGTATTCTGGAAAACACATCTATATAGTTTAAAGGCTCGTCCCAAATATAAAGATGTGCTGGAGTCAGTAAACTTGCCGCGAGCAGCGCTTTCTTTTTCTGGCCTTCCGAGTAGTTTTCCATATTCATAAAAAAGTGTTCCCGCTCGAAATCAAGCTGCCTGAGTATTGTGCAGAATAGGCTTTTATCTAAATTATGCTCTTGGCAATATTCTGAAATTCCGCCCTTTAACCCCGAAGTATCTTGATCGACATACGAAATTACAAGCCCCGGGGCGACTTGTATAACTCCATTTTCCGAAAACGCGGCGCCAAAGTCGTGTAAACCTGACTTTTGCAAGACGCTCTTTATAACCGTAGATTTGCCGCGTCCGTTTTCTCCGTGCAGAGCAATCCTTTCGCCTTTTCTTATCGACATGGTCAGACCGGCGACGGCGGAGGATTCGGCGCCCGCATACTTCAGACTGTAATCTTTTATATTTACAAGCGTATTCTTATGATGCTCAAGCTGCGTAAGTTTAAGGTCGGCTGCGCTTTCTAAATCTTGCAAAAGGCCTTCTTTTTCTTCTATTTCACGATCTATTCTCTTTTCTATCTGTTGTGCTCTGCTTTGCATCTTTTTTGTTTTTGCGCCTATATAGGCTCTTCTGTTCACTGGTCTGTCATGCTCTTTTACCGGGTCGATCCCAATTTTTGTACGTTCGTTTTTGTCCGCCCAATCCGAGGTACGCTTCGCCGCTTGCTTCAGTTTTTTTATTTCTTTCCGGAGCTTTTCATCCTCGGCGATTGCAAATTGATCCTTACGCCGTTTATTTTCCCACCAACTTGAAAAATTGCCGCTTTGCACTTCTATCGTTTTCCTGTTTAATACCAGGACGTGGTCGATGCAAGAGTCGAGCAGGTCTCGGTCGTGAGATACAAGGATAAATCCTTTCTTTGAAGCCAAATATATTTTTACGCTTTCTCTGGCGGTAGAATCCAAATGATTTGTCGGCTCGTCAATCAATAGAAAATCGTTTTCGCCGGAGAATAAAACGGCGAGCAGAATTTTTGTACGTTCTCCAAAGCTTAACGTATTATATGGTCTGAAAAGAACCTCCGCGCTTTCGCCCAATTGCGACAGTTCTCGTATTACGCGCCATGTTTCGCATCCGGCCTTAATTTCTTCAATAAAGTCGGCGGCCGGCAGTTCCTTTTGATAATCTGTAATTTGATATGGAAAGTATTCAAATCTTACGTTTGCGTCTATAGCGCCTTTATATGAATATAGTCCCGAGAGCAAGTTCAAAAATGTGGTTTTCCCTTTGCCGTTGCGTCCTATAAATCCCAGTTTCCAGTCCGTATCAATTAAAAACGAAACGTTTTCAAATATGTTGTCAAAGCTCCCTTCATAACAGAACGTTAGATTATTCACCTTAATTTGAGACATATAAAATCCTCCTTTTTCCGGTTCCGTACGCGTTTGATAAAAAACAGGAACCGTTCGTCGCCAAACAGTTCCATTACATACTCACAACCTAATAATCGGAGGGACGACGTCGCCGTCGTCGCTTACAATATAATTCTATGCATACAAAAAGAGAGGTTATGAGAACATAATCTGCTTTTGGCAACATGACAAAACAGTACGCGTATCATACCGTCGATAATCTTCATGCTATCAAAAGTAAATTATTTGCTCATCCTTACGCCTCTCTCCGTTTATGTTTTTTTCATCGTATCATATTAAGCGGCAAATGTCAAGTAGTAATTTTATAAAAACTTCGAGCGTTTCCGCTGTATGAGTCAAACTTCCATCCAGACTTCGAAATTTTAGTATTCGCCGGTCCATTCGTCTGCCGCGACGCAAAAGTTTACCGTCTATATTTCGGCGGCAAATATTTGTATCTCAAATCGGTTTGCTATTCGTTTTACCTTGTCCGCGCATTTTTATACTATACAATTTTTTGATTCCCGCTTAAAATACGGCGCTTTTTGACAAAATTAACGTCGCCGCTCTGCTTTATGAGATGTTCGACGGCTCGAGGTATTGCGTTCAGCGGCGGTATATAAATAACTCCTCAGAGAGATATTTTGAGTCGTTTTTTTATCTAAAAGACTTGAGATCTTCAAAGAAAAATAAAAGGACAAACCGCGAGCGTCTAAACTACATGAATATTACGTCATCTCAAAGTAAAAGCAAGATTGTAGTTTTGCTTCTCTCCGTTAATTTCCAGCGTATATTCGTAAAGTTCAAGATTTTCCGTCCTTTCAAAATGAAGTTTTAAATTCTTCCTTTTTCCGGCGATGTTTGAAGAAATAGTCAAAGTATATTCGCGGCCCGCTATAACGCGTATGTCTCCTATATCCAGCGAATATTGACTATCGCTTTTAATTAGCGACGTTCCGACTAATCCGCGATACAGAATTTCCCCGGACAAGTCGTCGGATAGGACAAATTCCGCGGCGCACCGAAGGCTTCGATAATCGTTGGTGTTTTTTGCGTAAAACAAAAGCTCCGTTACGTTCGCATCCTTTTCAGCCTTAAAGCTTTGTCGTAAAACGTCGCCCGAAATTATGTCGGCCTCCATATAAGTCCCTCCGTTCGCCAGGTTTATCACGGCGGGCGAGACGGTCGCCAGGTTTGCATATAACAAAATCCCAACCAACGCGCAGGTTACGCAGACTTGAAGCAATCCATACCAGCTTTCGCGAACAAATTCCTCGCCTCGCCATTTGCGTATGCCGTCGCGTTTCGGAAAATTGATTATTAAAAGCAAAATTAAACTTGCGGTAAAAAGCGTACGCAGTAAACCTTGATATTTAATAACGTCCGCCTGCTCGAGCATATCCGCGATCGATTCATATTTCCGTTCCGTTTCAGGCAAAAGCATTATCCTCGGAAGCGCGAGCTCCGTCGTAAGCTTGCTTGTGCTAAGAATCCAATGAGACATATAAGAATAAAGCGTATAGCAGGCGTTTCCCACCGTAAGTAAAAGAATGTTGGCTCGAAGAGTTTTACGATTAAAAAACGCTATGCATATTTCAAACGGAACTATGAGAATAATCCAATAAGAACGTATGCTGATGAAAGACGCGAACGCCGCGAATACTGCGAAGACCGCGTAAAGAGGAACGTAGCAGTTATTGTCGCGGTCGGTTGACAAGTGAGTTAATCCTTCCGGCGATTCGGCTTCAACGGCTATTTTTTCATCAACGGATTTTTTTTCGGCGGAAAAATATAATGTCGCCGCTTTCCGGCGTCCTCTCGGCTCGCCGCCGATTATATAACATACGACGCATACGGCGAGATACGCGGCGATAAAAAGATTAAATCCATATCCGCCTATGCTTACGCCTCCGTTAAGAATAAGCTCGACCGCGTCTCGATTCTGCGTTTCAAGACAAAGTTCGTACCAAGGGTCGCCGCGAAAAGGAAGCGAACAGATAAAATTAACGGCAAACGCAGGCGCAATTTTTAGTATAATCATGGGAACTCGTTTTTCCCTGAGCAAGACGAGAGGAATAATAGCGAATAGCGCGAACAGCTTAAGCGGAACCGCTAAAGCAAAAAATAGTATAAACGCGCCGTTTTTGCCGAGAAGATAAAAATATACGCCGCAAAGCATGAGAAAAATAGAAATCACATCGTACTGAACCGTTACCATAGACGGTATGACGACGCAGCTTCCGGCTAGAAACAGAATCTGCGAAAGCCGCGCCGCGTAACGATCCGTATAGAGAGAAGTAATCTTTCTTAAGACTACCGAAGAGGCGAATACAGCGGCGAGAATCAGCGCTTTACACCATAGCAGCGCTCCGAGCGAACCCATGTAATTAAAGCCGTTAGAAATATGAGCGATAACAGCCGGAAGATTCCAAATCGTAAAAATTCCATATAAAAATACGTTGTAGTTCGCGCTGTATTCCGACATTCTATGAGCGTTTTCCGCCGCATAATGATAATAATCCTTAAAACTTCCTTTTACAACTGATTCCGCAAGCAGAACGCCGTTGTCAAGCGTGTCTGAAAAATCAGTGTAAAAAAATATAGCGAACGACGTTATAAGAACGAGCGCGATAAGAGCCGGCTCCGTCAAGCGGACGACGACTCCAGTCGCTTTACCGCCTCTGCAAAAATTATCTCCTCCGATGATTTCTCGCGTTAAAGCGCCGCAAAAATATTTGACGACTATATAACTCGCCGCAGCCGAGAGAGCGCCGGAAAGTATTTTTATGAAGATCTCTTTTTCAAAGCCAAGTATATCTATAAAATAATACGTAATTCCAATATCGAGAAATCCCGTTAGAACAAGTCGCGCGAAAAAAGATATTTCATCGGCGGCGGTCGAATTTACTTTGGAGTCGCGGCTCCTAATAATCCGTATTAAATATATGAAAATAGCGGCTACTATCAAAGCCGCCGCGGCACTTTCCGTCGTTCCTAATAAAAACAGACGAGCCGCCGTAAAGTACGCCGCGGCGTTGATAAGAGCCGCGGACGCTCCGAGCAGTAAGCGCATATATTCGCGATGTTTGTCAAACAGTTTTTTCATCCGATCTCCTATATTTTATAGCTGCGTCTCATATTTTCGCGGATTTCCGCCGAAAATAAGCGCGTTCACGCGTCCCGACTATTATCGTAAGTGCGCTCGCTGATTATATATCGCGGACGCCGTTTTACCTCCATGTAAATTTTTCCTATATATTCCCCGACCACGCCTACTCCGATGAGCTGCACGCCTCCTATAAAGCATATTATGCACGTCATTCCGGTCCATCCGTCGACCGCGTTCCCCGCCGCGTGCGAAACAATGGACCAGACCGCTCCGACGAAGCTTATTAGGGCCGTTAAAAGTCCTGCGACGGTGATCATACGAAGCGGTTTTACGCTAAGACTGGTTATACCGTCGAAGGCGAGAGAAAGCATTTTTCCGATCGGATAATGGCTCTCACCCGCTATACGTTCCTTACGTTGGTAGCATACCGTAGAGCTTTTAAATCCTACTAGAGGAAACATTCCTCTCAGAAATAAGTTGACTTCTCTGAAGCCGGCGAATTCCTGAAGGACCTTTGAGGACACAAGACGGTAGTCGGCGTGATTGAAAACTACTTCTACGCCCATAGAGGCTAGGAGCTTGTAAAACGTCTCCGCCGTGAAACGTTTAAAAAAAGTATCCGCGTCTCTGCTTGAGCGTACTCCGTAAACGATTTCGGAGCCTTTCATGTATTCGTCGACCATCTTTGAAATCGCATGAACGTCGTCCTGACCGTCGCAATCTATCGTGACCGTAACGTCCGACGTGTCTTTAACTTCCATTAGTCCTGCAAAGACTGCGTTCTGATGCCCGCGATTCCGGCTCTGCCGTATTCCTGAGAATCTGCGGTCAGCATTCGCAAGACTCGTAATTATTTCCCATGTTTTGTCGGAACTTCCGTCGTCGACAAACAAAATTTTACTGTCGTCCGAAATTTTTCCCTCGTTTGTCAAAGAGGTCAACTCGTCTAAAAACATTCGGGAAGTAATAGGAAGAACCTTTTCTTCGTTATAGCATGGAATTACTATGGTAAGAACAGGTCTCATAAAATCACCACTCTTTTTAATAAAATGCAAAACGAAGAAAAATCGCCTCGCGCTTGCGTTTCGTATTTTTCATATCCGTTTACTTTAAAAGCAATATATTGTATTTTACACTAAATCTCCAGAAAATGTCAATATGATAACCGCAAATAATAGGAATTCATCGCAATAAATTATATATAAATTTATATACGAAATAAGCGTCCGCACTACGGTGAAAATTTTTATTATCCTACTTGCAATCATTCTTCCACGGCGCTATAATGTATTAAAGTTACGACAACGGAATTATTCTCCCGCGCTCACATAAGACCGGGAAATATGAATAGATCGGCGCGCGTTAGTCTCGGCCGTCCCGCAAATGAAAATCTATGCTTTTGACATTTTAGAAGAGCTTTTAAAGAATTATTTCGGATTTTCATAATTGTAGAAACGCACGCGAGCAGACGCGCCGCTCCGCCCGCATCCCGCTGGAACGAGCGAATTCTCTCGTGTATAAAGAGCGGAACAATTTTTCCGTTTATTATACTACGGGAGTTTTTTATGAAAAAAAGCTTTAAAGGTCAAGTCCTGATTCTCGCCGTGTCCGCGATGCTGTGCGCTCTAAGCGTTGTCTTCGGTAAGTTCCTTATGATACCGATAGGGAATTCCAATCGGATTTCTTTGGGGTTTCTGCCGGTTGCGCTTGCGTCGCTCTCATACGGTCCCGCCGTTGGGACTATGGTAGGCGTCTCGGCGGATATACTTGGCTGCGTCCTTGCGGGAATGCCTATAAATCCCGCGCTTACCTTTGCGTTTGGTCTTATGGGCTTAATTCCGGGACTTTTTCATCGCGTTCGTTTTCTCGACTTAAGGAATAAAAGCTCTTTTTTCTCTCTCGGCGCGAACCTATTGCTTACTCACGCAATAGGAGATATAATCTTAAAAACGGCGGCCCTGAGATGGTATTACCGTACTCCGTACTCCGTTTTGGCTCTGAGGATTCCTATTGCTTTGGCTACCGCTGCGGTAGAGTCCGCGATACTTTTTATTCTCTTCTCAAGGCGCGAATTTACCGCTCCGCTTATAAAAGCGGGAGGGGGAAAAATATGCGGGACCGAACGCGACAATAGTCGAATGAACAGTCCCCGGCGCGCCGACGGACGCGTAAAATCCAAGGAAAGGCGCCGCTGAAATATGAACTGCGCAGAAGCTATAGAATACATTCACTCCGTATCATGGCTTGGAAGCAAGCCGGGGCTCGAACGGATACGAGAGCTTTGCCGCCTTATTGGCAATCCGGAAAAATCTCTTCAATTTATCCACGTTGCGGGAACAAACGGAAAGGGCTCCACGTCTTCCATGCTGTCTTCTGTTCTTTCGGCCGAGGGTTACCGGACAGGAACGTTTACGTCTCCCTATGTTTTGAACTTTGAAGAAAGGATAAGCGTGGACGGAGTTCCTATTTCCGGCGAAGAACTGGCGGAAGTCGTATCGTTCGTACGCCCTTACGCGGAAAGCATGACTTCTCATCCAACGGAATTTGAACTTATCACCGCCGTCGGACTTGAATATTTCCGGCGAAGAGCATGCGATTTCGTCGTGCTTGAAGCGGGTCTCGGAGGCAGACTCGATTCAACTAACGTCATTCCGTCTCCTTGTTTGGCGGTGATAACAGGAGTAGACCTCGATCATACGGAATACCTCGGCGACTCTCCTGCGGAGATCGCGCTCGAAAAGGCTGGAATAATAAAAAGAGGCTCGTCGGCCGTTTTTGGGGAAGGAGCGCCCGAGGCCTTGGACGCTGTGAAAAGCCGGGCGGAGCAGACGTCCGTTCCTATTACGGTCGTAGACTATAGCCGGATAACTAACGAGAAATACTCCCTTGACGGAGTCCTCTTCCGCTTTATAGATAAAGCGTTAAGCAAAGATAATGGAATCGCGTCCGCGGCGGGAGAATACGAGCTTTCTATGATAGGACGCTATCAGACGAAGAACGCGGCGTGCGCGCTCACCGCGATAGAGGCGCTGCGAAAAACGGGGATACGCATATGCGAAGCCGCGGTTAAGCGCGGATTGAAAAACGCTAAGATACCGGCGCGGTTTGAGATAATATGCAGAGATCCGCTTTTCATATACGACGGAGGACACAATCCTCAGGGCGTGGCCGCGGCGGTAGACAATATGCGCCTCCTTTTGAACGACAAGCCTATCGCCGTAGTAGGCGTAATGAAAGATAAAGATCACGCGGAGATGACGCGTATGCTGTCTAACGCGATTTCACAAGCGCACATCGTAAGACCGCCAAATCAACGCGCGATGGATCCGAACGAGTTGGCGGAGGAATTTCGGCTAATTGGAACGGAGGCGAAAGCTCACCCTACGGTAGCGGACGGAGTTCGCGCAGCCGTAAAAGAAGCGAAGAAAAAACGGCTTCCGATAATCGCCCTCGGATCGTTGTACATGTACGCCGACGTTCTGAAGGCTGTCTGCGAAACCTGCGGAGACAGTTAAAGGTATAAAATTTAGACGGCGGAATTTGCGGACGTTTCAATCGCTTAAGGATAAATCGAATTATTAAAAGAAAGGCGCGGTCTGCCGCATGAAAAAAGGACTTAAAGTTTCGCTCTGGCTTCTGATCTCCGCCATAATGACGACGACGTTTTCTTCGTGCGCCGTTCTAGACAAATTTAATTCCCTTATCGGATTAGACACATACGACTATATGGGAGAAGAAATCGTCGGTTATCTCGAAGAGGGAAGCGAAGAATGGACGGAAGTAGAAGAAATGCTCCACATGTTAGCTATAGACGGCGTAAATCTGCCGGAATTCGACGGAGCAGGCGAAGCTCATGAAGCGTATAGAGAGAGTTTGCTCAACTATATGCTTAACAAAAGCTACTCGATGTACGCCGGAAATCCCGATACGATCGATAAAATTCGTAAGATATATCCTGAATACGAAGTTATAGCTGCTATTCCAAAAAATGATTTTGAATCTGCGATGTACCGTTATTTCGGCGGCAGCTCTAAAATAACTCATAAAAGCACGACTTTATTTAACTACCTTACGCGGGCGGAATCATATGTTCCCGCGTCTTCTCCAATCGGCGGAGTGGAGCTGAAATTGATTTCCGCCGCCGTGACGGAACGTTCGTACCGAGCGTCGTTTACCGTGACGGTTGGAGACGCTGTGAAGGAATACTTCGCTCTGATAATTAGGAGAGAGGATAATACGTTATTTTTTCGCACTCTGATCGAAAAGGACGGCTGATTTATACTTTGGCAAACCGTTCTTGACGATCAATGCCGCCGCGCCGCTCTATGGTCTCAAAAAATAACGCGACGCGATTGGCGCCGCGGCCGAGTTGCCGAATTAGTTTAATAGCTAAGCGATCGAAATATTTTAAGATATATCAAACGGCTTTTCAGCTTTTCTTTATTTTAGACGGGAATACGATATCAGTTTAGTTTGCTCATGAGCCGGGAAATCTCGTGCAACCGATATGTATGATCTGCATGAAACGGGGAAATAACTTTATTTTCTAATTCAAAAAATAAACAGGACATAAAGTTTCTTTTTTACTAATATTCATTCTATTCAATATCGTTTCTATTATCCACCGATTCAAACGCATCATGATAAAATAACTAATCGGGGTAATTCATATAATATACAAATATTGAAGTGGTAAAAAGATAGGAGACACGATTTTTCTTATCTCATATCATAGCAACCTTAAATGTTCTTTCCGATTGTACGCCTTATGAATCGGCAATACTTTATGACTTGATTTGCTGTTTGAAGCAATCAATTCGCAACTACAGTGAATTAGAACATAAACAATGAAATTCATTCGTAAAAATTGCGCCTAAATAGTATCATATATGCAACATAAAGAAAATATATTAGAAATCTGCGCTTTTTATATCGATTAGCTAGTATGCTCATCTACCGTCATTTTAGTTACATCTTGCTTGCAATCCTATTTCTACTATCTATCGCTTCTCATAATATTCTAAATAGTAGTTATTCTTTTCCAAGACTTTTTTTCGTTCTTGCCAATCCGGCATAAAAACTGATAATTGACTATAAAACTTTTTGGAGTGATTTGGCTGTAGAAAATGAGTAAATTCGTGTGTAACCACATACTCGACACAAGATAACGGCGCCTCTATAAGAGCAATATTGAAGGTTAATTTCTTTCTGTTAGGCTGACAGCTCCCCCAACGCGACGCCATATTTCTAAAACGAAGTTCCGGGAATTCTATACCGTATTTTTGAAACTTTGGATAGACGCTCTCACAAACTGCAAGGAGAATATCTTTGCAGTTGTTTTTTATCCATTTATCCATTGTCTTTTTCTTTAATTCAAGGTTTGCGGGTTCTTTAACAGTTAGCGTAATATACGATTCGTCACTTTCCACGGTGTTTCGTTTTCCTTGAATCACTTTGAGTCTTAGGTCGTGCCCGAGAATCCTGAAAGATTCGCCATCAATATATTGCTTTTGCTTTGGCGCATATTTAGCAATCTCAGCATAATGATCTAATGCCTTTAAAATATATTCCGCTTTAGAATGTAAAAATTCTTCGATAATATCGTTTGATACGCGACTATTGGCAGACATATATATGTTCTGATCCGCTTTAATCCGAAGATTGATGTTCTTTACATTCTTGCGTTCAAAATTATAGCTAATTTCGCGTCCATTCAAATTTATTGTCTTTATCATTTTAATCTCCTAAGCGCAACCGTAATGACATTTTCAATAATCATATCGATTATGTCAAAATCAATTACAAAACAGTTCTCTTTTTCAAGGCTGAAAACATATCGTCAATATCCTGCGCGATTTTGCTGTGAATCTTTGTTGGTTTGCAAGTCAACAGTATCGTGCTTTTGAATGATGGAAGTGGTTTCCAATGAAATATCAGAAATAATATCTATATTCCCGCTGATATCAATTTCATCATCCAAAATAACCGCAATAACACCGTAAAATGCCTGCGCGTGAACATTACCTTTGATTTTCTCGGAATATTCTCGGGATAAGTAATATTTGTTGTGCCTTTTTGATAATCGGCCATAATTGCCATCACCTTATCCAAATATTCTGCTTTGGAAATAACACTATTAAAATGTTTCCCTGTCTAAGCAGGACGAAAAAGATGTTTTTTCATTTTTCTAAAACAGCATACATTATTGTAGGAAAATCCGGAATTATAGATGTCATCCCGCTTTCGAGTAATTTTAAGTTATTATCATAAATTTCTTTGCGTAATGTATCAAAGCCAACTTTTCTGCATGACGTACCGGCGATTAGCAGTTCTTCACCCGTTTCTTCGTGTTTTCTCTTTTGCAATTCAAAAGCATGCTCAATATTAGAACTCCATTCTTCTTTACCGTCTCCTATTGTGCATATCAAAGCAATTCCGTCCTCTTTTAGGTGATTGAAGATAAATTTATAGAACAATTTTCTGTCTGTATCTAAAACCAACATATGCAAAACTGAAACAGCGTAAATAAAGTCAAAATGTTCAGTTAACTGTTGTGACAAACAATCTAAAATTTTAAAAGAGTTTGAAAAATTCGGGAACCACTCCATGCAATGCGCTATTGCAATAGAGGAAATATCTGTTGCAATTACATTATATCCGTTTTTTAATAGGCTGACCGCATCTCTGCCTTCACCGCAACCTATCTCAATGATTTTAGAGTCCCTAGTAATTTTATATTTTTGTATTGTTTCTTCAACAATTTTGGATGGTGAATCAGAAAACCATTTTAACGACTTTTGATGAACCTGTCTATATCGATCATCATATGCCTCATAATAATGTCTATCATCTTTCATATTACGCCAATCCCTCCAATCCCATTACATAAATCATTTTACTAATGTTTTTACCATAAGGAACAAAAGAAATCTATCTGCATTGTTTCCTCTTGTGAGGGTTCAAATCATGCGGCAAAGGTGGAATACCCAGTTTACATCTTTTAGAAAAAAGCCGCCTGAAACGGCGAAATCCCCGGTTTTATCGGGGATTTCGGGGACAATATCTTTTTCGTCCCATTTTAATTACAGACCAAGATATGTCAAAAACAAATATCAGATACTTCCCATATGGGTTTCAAATTGCATTTAATATTGCTCATTCATTTATAAATTCAAATTAAGATATTCATCTTTGACACAATTAATATGAATTTACAACAATCGGTGTTCTTCAACTATTTTCTTTAATTCAGATATTGTAATCCAAGGGCGTTTTCTATGGAGCATTCTATGGCAATTAGAACAGACTAAAGCTAATTCCTCCATTTTAGTCGCCCTCTCAATATTTATATCTGCAAGCGGTATAATATGATGACATTCTATATATTCAGTTCCTAATTCACCATAAAAATCTTGAAAAACAAATCCGCATACTTCGCACTTCAAATAACCTTGTTCATTTAAAACTTTCCTTTTTTTCTTCTTAACAGCCGTCGGGTTTCGTTCCTTATATTTATGCTGTTTTTCTAATATAGCGCCTTCTATAAATCCTTCGTCTTCAATTTCTAATTTAGGCTGTTTTTTTAAAGTAATAGCATTGGTTATTTTATTTGAAAGGTTTTCGAGAAGCGATTTGTTCGCTTTAAATTCATTAAATATTTGTTTGTCAAGTTTACTTACGTTCGTTAATCCTTTTCCAGGGTATTCGATACTTTGGAAATTCGTTAATTTCATCAGGACGCCGTTAGGATTTCTATAGGTATCAGATACATTCTTATGTTCATAAATGCTTAATTTTTTTAACAATTCGCTTAATTGTACGATAGAATTATCTTGTGCGGATAATTTGCTCATATCATCCACTTTAAAGTAGACGTTTAACGCGAGTATAATTTCGTCTCTAGTCCATTTTGGATTTCTTGCCATCGAACGAATCATGATCCTTTCAAATATTATTTCTTGCGCTCTATATATTATAGCATAAATTTAGGAAATTTGATATTATTTTTCACTCTATTTCGATATTATTCACTTTCACCAACGCATCAAACACCTTATGATAAACCATCTGATTAGGGTAATACCTGTAATCTGCAAACACAGATATCCCCGTCCCCAAGAAATGCTCCAGTATCGCCGCGGCGCACGCCGCGCTCCTGCTTTGTCCGTACTCGCATTGACAGATGATATCACATCCATCCCGTTTAGCCTTGTAAATAAACTCTGCTAATTCGTCAGCTTCGGGAAAGTATGTGTCATATGTCAAGTCATAGTCACCTAATATCTCAATTTCAATATCGTTAATGCCTACATGAAACACCCGATCACATTTTTCTGTATAGTCAACGGGTTCAGATACATTTGGATTTCTCTTAGTCGGTGGATCATAGAAACTGATAACCGCAGTGTTTTCAACTACACTGTCTTTCAATAGGTCTTCCATTGCTTTACGTGAGTAGATTTTTACATTCATTTTTCAACCATCTATCATTCTTAAATATTTGTATACTGTACGGTAGCATTTACAACATGCTCAAAAATAAGCGATACGCAGGGTATTACACTTATAAAGGAACGGAAACCAAAGGAGGTATGCCCGCGATTATATCGGAAGAACTTTTTAACAAAGTACAGGAACTCATGAGCAAAAAGGAAAAAGCCCCCGCAAGAGCAAAGGCAGTCGATGAAAAATATATTTTAAGTAGTATGACCAAATGCGGCTATTGTGGACGGACGGTAATAGGAGTATCCGGTACGAGTAAGACAGGAAAACGATACTATTACTATCGTTGCAGTTCTCAAAATCACAAAATCAAATGCGAACTGAAATCCAACAGAAAAGATGAATTAGAAGATTTAGTTGTAAAGAAAACGCTTGAACTTTTGACGCCGGAGCGTATTGAAGATATTTCTAAACAAGTTGTAGACCTATGCAAAAGGGAACGAGAAAACAAAAGCGGACTGAAAGCTTTGGAAATCAGCCTGAATAATAAGAAAAATGAAGAACGGAATCTGCTTGAAGCTCTGAAAGCAGGAAAGGCGCAGGCAATTCTACTGGAGGAGCTTGACAAGATTGATAGTTAAATAAAAGAAATTGAATTAGAAATCGCAAGAGAGAGTACAAAATATCCAATTCTGACTATAGAGAAAGTTAAATTCTTTATGGAAAAGTTTATAAACGGAGATATTCATGATTTTTACTTCCGTGAAAAATTAGTGGAAACCTTTGTAAATAAATATAGAAGTGTATAACGAAAAAATAACCGTCTCGTATAACGTACAAGACGGTTATTTTATCGATTACTCAACTTTTTGTTTTTCATCCAACTTGGCAGGGGCACTAAGACTCGAACTCAGGACACGTGGTTTTGGAGACCACTGCTCTACCAACTGAGCTATACCCCTTTATTGTTTAAATATTATATCACTTTTGCACGGAATTGTCAAGGACTTTTTCGCTCAGCGTCCGCAAAGCTTTTTAATATGCGTAATTTGTCATATTTTGAAGAACAGGCGCTAAACCTTTTTCTCGGAGGCGCGAGTAAACTCTTCTCCGTTGATAAGGTAATCTATAGACGCGTCGTAATACTTTGAAAGAGCGCGCAGCATAGGAATATCCGGGCTGCGCTTTCCGTTTTCATAGTATGACAACGCCTCTCTGCTGATATTCAGATCCATAGCGACTTTAAGCTGCGTATAACCCAATTTTTTTCTAATAGTTTTTAGTCCTATCATCTCGTTCATAAGCGCCTCCGATTGAATATTGTCCGCCAAAAAAGACCGTTTAACTTTTAATCTTCAATCGCAATATTGTCGCAGAGTATCTCGGGTTTAAACTTCATGCTGTCAGACTCGTTAATTTCACGAATTACTTTGCACGGAACGCCCGCCGCAAAGCTGCCCGCGGGAATATCCCTTGTTACGACGCTTCCGGCTCCTATAACGCAATTATCTCCTATCGTAACGCCGGGGCATACCGTTACCGAAGCTCCGAGCCAGCAATCGTTTCCAATATGTACGGGTTTGGCATAGCAAAGATGTTTTTTCTCTCCGTCCGCCGTAAGCATTTCGCGGCGTTCGTTTGGAAGCATAGGATGAATAGGAGTTACGATAGTAGTGTTCGGACCGAAATTGCAATCGTCGCCTATTACCACTTCAGCGTCGTCCTGAATCGTAAGATTAAAATTTCCAAAAAAATTTTTTCCAATTTTAGTATGCTTTCCGTAGTGAAAGGCGACGGGCCCTTGAATAAATCCGCCTTCTCCAAACTCGCCGATAATTTCCGAAAGAATCGCGGCGCGCTTCTCAGTTTCATCTTCATACGTATTATTGTAGTCTATATTAAGATTATGCGTTTTCAGCTTTATCGCCTTTAATTCGGGATCAGCGGGACAAAACAGAATACCGGCCTTTATCTTTTCTTCTTCACGCATATCAATCTCTCCTTTTTATATTTCTTTCAATAATAAATTACACGCAAAAGAAACATGCTAAGCCTTTTTTAATTCGCTTGCGACGGAATCTTCGCATATGACTGTCGCAGCCGCGCCATGACTTTAGCTAACTTTTAATAAAACAATAAATTCACGCGATGAAAGTATATTACTGAAGACATTTTCTTTTTGATATGCAGAGCTCATTTATAAATCTATCGTCAAGCTCCGTAAGTCTGTAATCGTTTTTGTGTATTAAAACGTCTTTATAAATTCGCTTGTTCTCCGGATACTCTCGTTGCACAAGACCATAACGGGCGAGAGCTTTTTGAGATACGGGAGAAACGCGCATAAAAGTATCGCTGTTTTCAGAAAGAAGAGCAAATTGACTTGCTCTTTCAAAAACAAAAATGCGACGTTTTACATTGTCGCCGATCTCTTCCTTTTTCACCTGCGCCGCCGGAAGGGACGGCACGTATGGATCCGCGTGCGCTATTTCTATTTTTGATTCAAGATCAGATTGTTTTATCTCCTTCAGCGTAGCAAGAGAGCTATCCTTGCTCGTTACAAGAACGTAATGAAATTCAGATATCATTTCATAAGACAGACCTTTATCGTCGAACATTGCTTTAAAATACTTGTCATGATCTTCCGCATAACGTACGATTCCCAATTTGTAGTCGTCGGATAAAACATTGTTGACAGTGCGAGACGAATTCGTTTCTTTGTAAAATAACTCGGCTGAGTCGCAGCTGATTCCACGGGAAAATTTAGCGAAAGCTTCAGATATATACGTAGCTCTCGGAACCGATACGGAAAAACGCTGCTTGATCGGTATGCCGCTTTTGTACATTTTCTCAACGGCGTCGATCTGACTCAGAATTGATTTCGCATAACCAACGAATTCTTCGCCGTCCGGAGTCAGCTCCATTCCCCTGGCTGAGCGGTCGAAAATCGTTATGCCCAGATCCGATTCAAGCTCCTTTATCGATCGGCTCAAGTTGGGCTGAGCGATCAGCAATGTCTCGGAGGCTTTATTTATAGAACCGGCTTTTGCTACCTCTACCGCATATTTCATATGGAGAATATTCATAGGACTCCTCTCTTCCGCCGCCTGCGCGGATTTATAATACTATCGTCGAACTTTGTATAAATCGCTTTTGTTTATCCTATCGACGAAAACGAAATACTATTTTGGCCCGCTCGTCCTAAAATCGTTTTTACTGGATCGTATTGCGCCGTGACGAGCAGATTGCGGGCTGCGAAGCCGTAAAGGTTTACACCACAGTAAGACTTTATGCGAATATTATACCATGAAGCAAAAATGTTTGCTTGCAAGGACGTTTTTGCGAAGCCGTCAATTATGCGGCCGCGCTGAGCGCGGGCGCGGCGAAGCCGCAAAAACTTACGAAGTAATGTTTCCGCGTTTATTATACCATAAAAATTATTTTCATACAAGTGGCGGCAAGCGTTACAACAAATCAATACTTAAACGACAAATTAAGGCTTTTGCAGAAGCTGCTTAGTAATTCCTCTACGCAAGCCAAAAATTTATGACTTTACGAGATTAAAAAGAACAACTTAGTTTAAAATACAAACTAAATATATGCATATTAAACAAAAAAGGCATAAAATTCCACTTTTCAGGAGAATTCCAAGGTCATGTTGAAGTTTTCCACATGGGTTTTCAACACCCTTTTGGAAAACTCTGCGATTCCCGATAAAATCAAGGCGCATTTTTTGAGTTTTCCATATTTTCAACAGGCAAACATGTTGAAAACTACCCTGAAATCCGCATTGTCAATATTTCCGGAAATATTTTGCCCGTGTCTAAATGTAGAAAAAAGCCGTGTGTAAATTCAAATATGACCAAAAAAACAGACAAACATCTAAAAACTCATTCATGATATGGAAAACACTTTTTTGAAGGATGAAAATTATCCGAGCTTCTACACGCACCTAAAATTGTCCGTACGATTTTTATAGTATATTGACAAACACCTTTGCATATGATAAAATTTATTTAATCATATTTCTACGGAGAAGCCTTGATTTAATCGGTTTTCGCCGAGCTTTTTTAATTTTTCGAGCGCGCTCCATACAATATATGCGCGGAGCATTTATGTTCATGCGTATATAACGTTGAATAGAATCATTTTTGCGACTCGATTGAATTCCTTATGGGAAACGAAATAATTTTTCGGCTTAGAAGGTCGTTATTTGATTTTATATCGTCGTGCGGGAGCGAAAAAGTGCAAGAGGTGCGGATAAACAAAAAATGTCAACTTTTTTTACTATAGTTTTCTTTGTCGCGGGGCTTATTCTTATCATAAAAGGCGGAGACATGTTCGTCGACGCGGCGTCATGGTTTGCGGAGGTAAGCGGAATCCCAAAGCTTATAGTAGGCGCCACCGTCGTATCGATCGCGACGACGCTTCCGGAAATGCTGGTTTCCATAATGGCCGCCGCGGAAGGAAGCGTAGATATGGCGACTGGCAACGCGGTCGGCAGCGTAACGGCAAACCTCGGTCTAATTATGGCTATATCGATTATATGCTTGCCGTCGATTATAAAAAGAAAGGACTACGCTGCGAAATCAATAATAATGCTCGCGGCATCCGCAATCGTGATGATAGGCGGTTTCTTTGGAAATATAAGTATTCCGGTTTCAACCCTTTTGCTCGTTCTTTGCGCGGCGTTTTTTTATGAAAACGTAAGATCGGCAAAAGCGGCGTTGTCGGCCGAAGCGATTCTTCCTAAGGATGAAAATACCGCCGCGGCGAATAATAAAAGCCGCAAAAAAGTTATTATCAATATCGTCAAATTTGTATTTGGAAGCGTTGGTATTGTGGTCGGCGCCAGACTTCTCGTTGACAGAGGCTCCGATATAGCAAGACTTATAGGAGTATCCGAACGAATAATCGGCGTCACTATGGTCGCTATAGGAACGTCTTTGCCAGAGCTTGTAACCACCGTTACGGCTATTGTAAAAAAGCAGTCCTCTCTCTCCGTCGGAAATATTATCGGCGCCAATATTCTTGATCTCACTCTGATTATGCCGCTCGCTTCCATAGTCACCGGTAAAAACTTGCCTGTGGCGGCTTCCGCGGCTCGTCTCGACCTACCCGCGTGCTTCGCCGTAGGACTGATCGCGCTCGTTCCGGCCTTGGCTAAAGGAAAGTTCATCCGTGTTCAAGGATTTGTTCTTCTCGCCGTATACGTCGGATACGTTGTATTTACATGTTTAGCTTAAAGCAATCTCAAACGTATATATAAAGTAAAAGCTCCCCGTACTTTTTGGTCGGGGAGCGTTGTTATTGAAAACTCGCCGCATACTAGCCTTGAAACCGTATCCGGCGCGCTGCGAAGAAATCACTCGGCAAGATCGCTTTCAAATTCATCCTTGCCTACTCCGCATTCGGGGCAGGTGAAGTCATCCGGCAGATCGTCCCAAAGGGTACCAGGCTCGATTCCGTTGTCCTCGTCGCCTCTCTCCTCGTCGTAAGTATATCCGCAGATTATACAAACGTATCTCATGGTAAATGATATCCTTCCTTTTGTTTAATTGAAATTTCAGCGGATTAGCCCTCCGCCGTTTCCATAGTATATCATATTATTCTTCCGTATTCAATGATAAATAATAAAAAAAATCAGTCCATTAGCGCTATCTTTCACGTAAAAAGTGCACATTTTTACACTTTACGGGTGAAAAAAGGAGGTTATACGCGGAATATCATAAGGATTTGTTTGTTTTATATAATTTATGCTAATTTTATAGCTCAAATATTGTCGAATATCAGTCGTTGACAAAAAGACGAATATGAGTTATAATATATAAGCGCTCGAGAGTGAGCGGCAAAAATATAAACAAGTTGGTGTTATTGACGCAGAGGGTCCACCTGTTCCCATTCCGAACACAGAAGTTAAGCTCTGTCGTGCCGACAATACTTGCGCGGCGACGCGCCGGG
>CATKFO010000063.1 GCA_949747515.1 uncultured Eubacteriales bacterium | reverse complement strand
CGGTCGAGGAGGTAGCCTCTCAGATAATTATAGACACTCCTTTGCCGAAGCTTGTCGGCGCGAAAATGCGGCCTTCGCGAACGCTGCGCGCATGGGAGATAGCTTTATTGATCATAGGTTTTCCACTTTGGGGATCGTTGCTTTTAGCGGCCGTTATGTTGATCCTTTCGGCTTATATCGTTCTCTGGTCGGCCGTCGTAGTCGTTTATTCTGTAACCGTATCGTTCGCCGCGGGAGCGGTCGAAGGCTTCGCCGGAGGAGCGGCTCTCTTGTTTGATGGCGGAGGAATACCCGCGCTGGCTTATGCGGGAATAGGATTTATCTGCGTGGGAGCCGCTATATTGTCGTTTTTCTTATCCGGAGCCGTCGGCAAAATTATGATTAAACTCAGCCGAATGATCATAACCGAGATAAAATCAGTATTTATAGGCAAAAATAAAGAGGCGTAAGACGAGGTAATTTATGAATACGACGAAGAAAATTTTTGTAATAGCGGCGGTATGCTGTATTTTGCTTGGAACTTGTCTTACGTATTTCGCTTTACGCAAGACTGGATTTGACCTAAGTAAGCTTAGCGCGGAGGAAATAACTATGAAAACCTACGATATACGCGATGAATTTAAAAATATTGAAATAAACGCCGTAGAGTGCGACGTAAGTATTTTGCCTTCTTCAGACGGCGAGAGTCATGTAGTTTGCAGTGAAAGTGAAAAAATCATAAACGACGTAAGAGTTGAAAACGGCTCGCTTATTGTCGACAGACGCAGCAATAGGAAATGGTATGAGCTTTTCGGACTGTTTGGAATAAAAGATATTTCAATTACCGTTTATCTTCCGGAGAGACAGTACGACTTCATCCATCTGAAAACGGTTAGCGGAGAAATTAAAACGTCTAACGACTTTGAATTTAGCAGAGCCGAGATATATACGACTAGCGGAGACGTTTCGTTTACGAGTAAAAAATGCGGAGATCTTTTTGTAAAAACCACCAGCGGCGATATCGAAGTTATCGGCGTCGACTGCGATAACGCGGAGTTTGCTTCGGCAAGCGGCGACGTCGATATATCGGGACTAAATGCGGATGGAATCAGAATTAAGACGACAAGCGGTGAAGTCGAGACTCAATCCGTGATTTTATCCGGCGAGGCTTCCGTCGAGACTGTCAGCGGAGACGCGACTATAATGGATTCAGACGCGAAAAGCATAATAATAAGGACAACGAGCGGCGACGTATGCGGGAAATTACTTTCTCCCAAAATATTCGTTACGGATACGTCAAGCGGAAACGTTAATACGTCCATGTCGAATCCTGACGGAGGAGAATGCCGCGTCGAAACTGTAAGCGGAGATATTCGCGTTACGGCTCCGGAAAGATAAACCTTATATGGTGAATTATCAAAAAACAAATCCATACGTTTTTCGATAAATAACAAAACGAGAATATATTATTTCCAAGAAAGAGCTTTATCCTATCGTCTTTGCGTGCAAAGGGATAAAGCTCATTTTTTACTGAATTCTTGTGTAAATCGCTTATTACACAGAATTTTTACTTAAAAAGTCTACCTTTTACGGTCGATTTGTGATAAAATAAACGTTAGACTTTAAAATACGCGTCTAGGCGTTGTTTATAAATATTACGATGTGTTCTCGCGATATAATACCTCTTGAAAAGGCCGCGGATTGCGGCGGAACGGAGTTTATGATGAAATACACTACTGATTTACATGTTCACAGTTCTATTTCGGATGGAATTATGAGTCCGGTCGAGGTGGTCGATACTATGGCTCGGCTTGGAATCAATCGCATGATTTTTGCCGATCACAATTCTTTGCACGATTCTCCGGATAAGCTTCGCGAATACGCCGCGTCCGCGGGCGTTGAAATTCCATTTTCCGGATGCGAAGCGAGCGTTGGATATTACGAAAACGGAACGATGACGATGAAATTTCATATGCTCGTATACGGTGAAGACGAGGCGATTAGAAATCCGGAATTTATAGAGCTTATATCTCGCGTTGACAAAGAGCCAAATAAACGCCTTCTTGAAGACTATAACAAAATAAAAGAAACCGGAGAAGTAGAACTTACGTGGGAAGAATTGTTCATACTTGATAAAGACGTTGCTCCTACTGAGAAAAAAATGAAGTATGCTGAAAATTACCTCTTGAAAAGAGTAGCGGCAAGCCTTGGAATAACAGTTGACGAAGCAAGAAAAAAATTTCCGCCGTCGGTAAGCGTGAACTGCGGAGGTTTCGACGATTACGCCTCTTTTACAGTTAGGCCGGACGCTAAAGAGGTCATACGGACGGCGCGCAAACTTGGTCTCGTAACCGTTATTGCTCATCCGATGTGGATCGACGGAGCTAACGATGAGGAAGAGGCGAAGATGACGGTGGAAAGAAACATGGCGGTTGTCGACGATATTGTAAAATGCGGACTAGACGGTATCGAAGTTTGTCATAAAGTAAACGCTGAAAAGTTTGATATGCTACGCAAATTTGCCCGCGAACACGGAGTAATAACGACCGGCGGCTCTGACTTCCACGGCGAACTTGAAGGATACGGCGCGGAGATTACAACGTATGGAGCTACGGATGAAGAATTTGAAGCTTTGGCTGATCTCGTTCATTCAAGGGCGGCGGAAGTCAAACATATTTGAACAGATTTTTAATTCTCAGTCTACGGGTAAAAAATTTTTTTATTCTATTGACTTATCGGGAATAATTGCTATAATGTTGATGAACTGTTAAAGGTTATTTTTATGCGGAAAAAGAACTCCGCAGGACTTTTTGCGACTCTGAAATATCGTTCTCAATAACGTTTCAGGGGAAAGGATGGATTATATGAAAAAGAAAGCTGCCGTTATTGGATACGGAGGAATGGGAGGCTGGCATACGGAGCATATGCTGAAAAGCGACGTTGTAGAGCTTGCCGGAATTTACGATATAAAAGAAGAAAGACGCCGACTTGCCGAGTCAAGGGGAATACGCGCGTACTCTACTCGGGAAGAATTGCTTGCGGATCCTGAAATAGAGATTGTGACGGTGGCTATACCCAACGACGTTCACGAGGAAGTATGCATAGCGGCTCTCGAGGCCGGTAAAAACGTTATTTCTGAAAAACCGGTAACCTTATCTCTCGACAGCCTTGAGAGAATGATCGCTGCGTCGAAGAAAGCGGAACGCCTGTTTACCGTTCATCAGAACAGACGCTGGGACGTGGACTACCTCGCTATGAAGCAAATCCACGACAGCGGAGAAATCGGAGAGGTTATTAACCTTGAATCACGTATTCACGGCAGCCGAGGAATTCCTTCCGACTGGAGAGGTGAAAAGGAGTACGGCGGCGGCATGCTGTACGACTGGGGCGTTCATCTTATAGATCAGGCGCTTATGATTTTCGGATTTGACGTGAAGTCTGTAAGATGTACTTTTGATCATATTACAAATAAAGAGGTTGACGACGGTTTCCGTCTTTATATTGATTTTCCGAACGGTCAGGAAGCGTATATCGAGGTAGGCACTTATAACTTCATTCAGATGCCTCGCTTCTATATGAGAGCTAAGGACGGCTCCGCTATGATTACCGACTGGAGAGAAAAGTGCCGTGTGGCTAAATGCAAGGCATGGCATGAATCCGACGTGGTTCCCGTTCAGACGGCGGCCGGACTTACTAAGACCATGGCTCCGCGCGACAGCATTACAGTAGACGAGTACGAAGTCGAACGTCCTCATTCCGACGTTCACGATTATTACAGAAATTTTGTACGCGCTGTCGACGGAAAAGAAGAGCAGGCCGTTACGCACGATCAGATGAGAGCTGTTCTCGGAGTTATAATGGCCGCGTTTAAATCTGCCGAGAAAAACGGAGCTCGCGTTGAGCTTTAATCGGCGTTAATTTGACAGACATGTTTAATCAAAGCGTCTGAAAGGAATAATAATTTTATGGAAAACGTAAAGCTGTGGGAGAACGGCGCTCCTTATTTTAACGAAAGCTACGGTCAGCCTGAAACCGACATGACTCCTTATATCGTGCCGGAAACTAAAAACTCCGACGGAACCGTCAAAAAAACAGGCTGCGTTATCGTATGTCCGGGAGGCGGATATGAGATGCGCGCTGATCATGAGGGCGGTCCCGTTTGCGAAATGTTCAATCGTTACGGTATCAGCGGCTTTGTTCTTAATTACAGACTCAGTCCTTACCGTTATCCTTCTATAGTCGAGGACGTTAACCGCGCCGTAAGATGGGTGCGATATCATGCGGAAGAATATAATATCGATCCCGAAAAGATAGCCGTTCTGGGTTTTTCAGCGGGCGGTCATCTTGCGACAGCGTCTATGATACATTACGACGGCGGACGAGATGACGGAGATGAAATCGATCGTATGTCGTGTCGTCCCGACGCCGCTATGCTGTGCTACGCTGTCATTACGCTTATGCCGGAATTTACTCATATGGGCACCAGAGTGAACTTGCTCGGAGGTCTTGAAAACGAGGAAGAACTTGCGAGAGAGCTTTCCGGAGAACTGAACGTTAAAGACGACTCTCCCGCCGTGTTTATGTGGCATACCGCAATGGACGACGGAGTACCCGTCCAGAACGCGTTAAACATGGGAGCGGCTCTTAGAGAGAAGAACATTCCGTTTGAGCTTCATATATTCCCCGAGGGAGGTCATGGACTCGGACTTGCTGAAGACGTTCCGGGCGCCTGCGAATGGGGAAGACTTGCGGCGGATTGGCTTCTGAGACGCGGATATTAAACGGGATAAAAGCCCCTTTTGATCATCCCGTGAGGAATCTGAAATAAACCCGTCGGGAGCGGCTGTCTTTCGGCGGGTATCCTTGTATAATAAGTCGCAAAGCGCGGTAGTCAGGTAATTTTTCCTGGAACCTTGGTCCTATAATTCGAAAAAGTAGGGTCGTAATCGTCTTCCTGGTAGGCTTGGGGCTCCGGCATATTATTGTAAACGAGGCGTAAAAAGAAGATGGAACAAATCTGGAAGGAAATGTATTTGACCGCAAATAGGTACAGAAATAGCAGAAAAATCTCCGATTATGTAGAAGCAGGAGGGGTTGCGTCCGCCATACTGTCTTCATCAGGAAAAATATATACGGGCGTATGCGTAGATACCTGCTGTACCTTAGGAATTTGCGCTGAACGAAACGCTATTTTCAATATGATCACCAATGGCGAACATGAAATAAAAAAAGTTCTTGCAATTATGTCTGATGGAAAGGCGGGCGCGCCGTGCGGAGCTTGTCGTGAACTTATGGTTCAGATTATGCCCGAAAATTATCGGGAAATAGAAATACTTTTGGATTACGAAGCAGAAAAAGTTATATCGCTTGGCGAGATAACTCCTGAATGGTGGGTATAAATTTATAGTCCCGCGAACATTTTTAAAGCGGGGCGGTGGAATTACATTATGAAAAAACGCGTTTCAATTTTTTTGCTTGCTTTACTATTGCAACGGTCTCGCCATAGAATATTTTAGAGACTCCGTTTTAAGTATGGACGCGTAATGACGACTATAGCCGACGCGTTATGTTTTTGACAAAAAGCATATGAATATTAAGTCAAATCAAGAGGAAAGTTTACATGATATCTTCTTTTAACAGTTGGAGCGAAGATTTAAAGAGTAGAGTAGAAAAGTATGCGGTATGTAAGAAACTAACGGACGAATTACTTAACGCGTCGCGGAGCGTATGCGGAAATATATCCATAGAGGAAGCGGAGCTTGAACCTATAGCAAGGATGACGATAGAGCTTCTTCGTGAACGCCGCATGACTATAGGCTTTGCCGAAAGCTGCACCGCCGGGATGATATCCGCAAAAATCGCCGATATTCCAGGCTCGTCCGACGTGCTTCTGGGAGGCGTCGTATCTTATGCGAACACTGTGAAAACCGGCGTGTTGGGAGTAAGCGAGGATACGATCTCTAAATACGGAGCTGTGTCTGAGCAATGCGCTCATGAAATGGCGGAAGGCGCGAGGAAGCTATTAAATTGTTCAATCTCAGTCTCAGTGACAGGTATAGCTGGACCTGGCGGCGGGACTCCGACAAAGCCGGTCGGGACCGTATGCTTCGGCGTTTCCGATAAGGACGGAACAATTGCCGATATATTGCATTTTGGAGAAGAGAAGAATCGCACGACTATTCGAAGGCTTACGGTTGCGGCGGCTCTGATAAAAATATCGGAACGAATCTGCAGCTGACATATTTTTAATATGATAATAAAACTCAAATATTAATAACAACGGGAGGAAGGATAATGAAAATTACAAACGATATCAGGTACGTTGGAGTAAACGATCATGAAGTGGATCTTTTTGAGGGACAATATTCCGTTCCAAACGGTATGGCGTATAACTCGTACGTTATAATTGACGAGAAAATCGCCGTAATGGACACCGTCGACGCGCGCTTTACTCATGAATGGCTCGATAATCTCGAGGCGGAGCTTGACGGGCGCAGACCGGATTACCTTGTAGTTCAGCATATGGAACCGGATCATTCCGCAAATATAGCGAATTTCATGAAAACGTACGAAAACGCCGTAATAGTCTCAAGCGACAAGTCGTTTAAAATGATGAAACAGTTTTTTGGCGTTGATTTTGCGGACAGACGTATTATTATCGCCGAAGGAGACTCGCTGAAGCTCGGCAAGCATACGCTTTCGTTTGTAGCGGCTCCCATGGTGCATTGGCCGGAGGTCATGGTAACGTATGATTCTGCGGATAAGGTTTTGTTTTCTGCGGATGGATTCGGAAAATTCGGAGCTCTTGACATTGATGAGGACTGGGCGTGCGAGGCTCGCCGCTATTACGTCGGTATAGTAGGGAAATACGGAGCTCAAGTGCAGGCTTTGCTTAAGAAGGCTTCTACGTTAGATATAAATATCATATGTCCCCTTCACGGTCCTGTCCTTACTGAAAATCTTTCATATTATATCGGGCTTTATAACACTTGGTCGTCTTATTCGGTCGAAACCGAGGGCATTGTTATCGCTTATACTTCCGTATATGGAAATACTAAAAAGGCCGTTTTAACTCTTGCAGAAAAGCTTAAAGAAAAGGGCTGTCCTAAAGTTGCGCTTAACGATCTTGCGCGATGCGATATGGCCGAAGCGGTCGAGGACGCGTTTAGATATTCCAAACTGATACTCGCTACTACAACCTATAACGCCGGCATATTCCCGTTTATGCGCGAGTTTATAAATCATCTTACCGAACGCGGATATAAAAATCGTACGGTTGCTTTCGTTGAAAACGGATCGTGGGCTCCTCTCGCGGCGAAGACCATGAAAAAAATGTTTGAGGAAGCCGGATCAAAAGTGAATTTTGCGGAAACAACGGTTACTATCCGTTCGGCGCTTAGCGACGATAGCATGAATTCTATTGACAGCCTGGCCGGAGAGCTGTGCCGAGATTATATTGCCCAGCGCAGCGAGACGGCGAATAAAAACGATCTTACGGCTCTGTTCAACATAGGATACGGACTTTACGTTGTAACTTCAAACGACGGTAAAAAGGATAACGGTCTGATAGTAAATACTGTAACGCAGGTTACAAATACGCCTAATCGCGTCGCAGTTACTATAAATAAGGAAAATTATTCGCATCACGTTATAAAGCAAACTGGTAAAATGAACGTGTGCTGCCTTTCGACTGAAGCTCCCTTTTCGGTATTTGAAAATTTTGGCTTCCGAAGCGGACGGAACGCGGATAAATTTGAAGGATGCGCCCCTCTCCGCAGCGACAACGGGCTCGTGTTCCTCCCGAGATATATTAACTCGTTTATGTCTCTCAATGTTGAACAATATATTGACGTTGACACTCATGGAATATTTATTTGTTCCGTGACTGAATCGAGAGTTATTTCTAAAACGGAAACTATGACTTACACTTATTATCAGAATAATGTGAAGCCGAAGCCGAATACAAATGGAAAACGCGGATATGTGTGCAAAGTATGCGGTTACGTATATGAAGGGGACGAGCTTCCGGAGGATTTTGTTTGCCCTCTTTGCAAGCATGGAGCGGCTGATTTTGAACCCATAAGCTGACGGGGCGACTCGTACGAAGCTTATTGTAAGATCGTATACTTGTAATAAATAACTAAACAACTAGCTCCGCTTCCGACAAGCTCGGAAGCGGAGCTTATATTTTATTATCTGTTTTGTTTTTGCGCGCCGATTGATCAAACGTCAAGTTCCGGCGGTACGTCGATCTGATCGGACACGTATTTTCCGTTCTTTTTTCGCTGCCTTACGCATTCCGTCAGCAGATACTCGATTTGTCCGTTAACTGATCGAAAATCGTCTTCCGCCCATGCGGCGATTGCATTGTAAAGCTTTTCAGATAAACGCAGCGGCACTTGTTTTTTCTGCGGCGCGGGTGTTTTTTCACTCATCTTGCGTTTTTCTCACTCCTTACCGTAATAAATTAGCCGGCTGTGAATGAACTTCGATACTCCCATGGCGTTGATATTTCCATGGGAGTATTAAATATGCGGCTCGTTAATATAAACTTCCCGAATTAACAACCGGCTGCGCGTCGTGATTTCCGCATAGAACGACCAGCAGATTTGACACCATCGCCGCTTTTCGTTCTTCGTCAAGAGCTACCATGCCGCCTTCGTTCAGTCGCTCGAGCGCCATTTCTACCATGCCGACCGCTCCGTCGACTATCATTTTACGCGCGTCGATGATGGCGGAAGCTTGTTGCCTTTGAAGCATAACCGCTGCGATTTCCGGGGCGTATGCCAAATACGTTATGCGCGCTTCAATTATTTCAAGCCCCGCCTCGCCGACTTTTTCCTGTATTTCATCTCTTATGCGCGCCGCGACGATTTCGCTCGAACCCCTGAGAGAGCCTTCGTCCGCAACTCCGTCTCCGGTAGTATCGATTCCGGGAGCGATGTCGTATGGATAAATTCTCACGATATTGCGTAACGCGGCGTCGCATTGAAGCGATAGGAATTCTTTGTAATTGTCTACGTTAAACACGGCTTTTGCAGTGTCCGCTACTCTCCACGTGACAGCGATGCCGATTTCCACCGGGTTTCCAAGGCAATCGTTGATCTTTTGTCTATTGTTGTTAAGCGTCATTATTTTCAGAGAAATTTTTTTGTCTCCGACAGTATTTATTCCTACGCTTTGTCCGTTCAGCACGATAGATCCGATGCTTGCTCCGGAATTGCTTCCGTCTACGTCTCCGCTTTGGCTGAGCTTAGTTTTTGCGGCCGGATTTATTGAAGTGCAGAAGGGGTTTACAAAATAAAATCCGTTATTTTTCAGCGTCCCGATATATTTTCCGAAAAGAGTTAACACGAGAGCTTCTTGAGGTTTAAGTATGCGAAGACCGCAATACGGGATCCATCCGACGCACAGCCAGAATATTCCTACCGCAAGCAGAGCTGCGCCGACCGCTTTGTCGTCTCCATTAAGCGTAAGTCCTCCGACTATTACAGCGGCTATAGCGGCTATGTATAACGCGGACGTAAGTAGCAAAACCGCCATGCCGTTCTTTTTTCCATTCAATACTTTTTCAGTCATGATTAAACGCCTTTCTTTAAATTAGAAATTTTACTGATATCAAAATGATATCACATAAATTCTTGTTTGTCAATATAATAAATAATTTTTTAGAAAAAAATGCGTCGTTGATCGAAAAATGTGATACAATAAAAAACAACTTTAAATACTGCCGCGATAGTCGGGGCAAATTAAGGAGCGGAATTTTATGAAGAATAAAAAAATCACATATCTTGATAAAATACCTTCTAAATACGGAATACATAACTACGTTTGCGGAAAATCGCCGCTTGCTAATCAACCTCTCGCAAAGTTGCCGGTGGGAAAAATAAGGCCTGCCGGATGGCTAAAAGAGATTCTCCAGCTTATGGGCGACGGAATGGCTGGACGCTTGTGCGAAACTAGCGATTTCATGACTTCAACGAACGGATGGCTTCAACCTGAACGAATGGAGACCGATATTAGACGTTTAAACGATACGTACGCTCCCGGCGAGACCTTTGTGAGAAAGTCTGAAACCCCGACGTATAACGAAATCGCGTGGGAAGAGCAAGCGTACTGGCTTCGCGGCGCGAGGGATCTTGCAGTATTACTTGAGGACGAAAGACTTCTAAAGCTGACGAAAAAGTATATTGATTCGATTCTTAATAGCGCGGAGGACGACGGTTGGTTTGGCCCGCAATGTTTGAAATATCCTCTTGGACGCGATTCAGACGCTAAGATTGTGGATGTCTGGCCTCATATTATTGTTATTGACGCGCTTAGATCATATTACGACGAATGTGGCGACGAACGCGTAATTAAGGTTTTGGACGGATTTTTCAGGTTTTGCAGCGACCCGTCTAATAATTGTCTTACGTCTAGAGAACTGCCTGAGCTTGGAGACGTATGGCAGCCTATGATACAAAATACCAGAGCTTGCGACATACTTCCTCATTTGTCATGGATGTACGCTCATACGGGAGAAAAATATCTTATTGATTTAGCGGAGCGTATATACAAGACGTACGGAGGCTTGGCAGTTGAGGATAAATATTGCTCTTATCACGGCGTGGATTTTGCTCAGAGATTTGGCTACCCGGCGTTACACTATAAATTTAGTTGTGATAAGGATGACCTTGAGAAATCCGAAAGACTTTATAAATCATTTATGGACGATTTCGGACGGCTTCCCGGAGGAGCTATCGCGGCGGACGAGCTTGCAAGAGAAGGGAAGAATGACCCTCGTCAAGGATTTGAAAGCTGCGCGATGATAGAAATGAATCGTACGTACTCTCTTCTTGGCGAGCTTACCGGAGATCCTTCTTATGCTGATAAAAGCGAAAACGTTATGCTAAACAGCTATCCGGCGTCGCATACTCCGGACATGAAGGCGATTCACTATCTAACTCCTGTAAATGTTCCTGAGATAGACGAAAGATCGAGAGAATATGCGAACGGCGGATGCCAGCTCGGTTATGCCGAAAGGGGAACCTATCGCTGCTGCGTACACAATAATTCAATGGGATGGCCGACTTACGTAGGAAGACTAGTCATGGCGGCGGACGGCGACGGCGCCGCCGTTTGGCAGTACGGAGAATGCGCTGCGAGCGTAAAAGTATCGGACGACGTGGAGGCGAAAATAAAAATAGAAACGGATTATCCGTTTAACGGAATAGTTAAAATTTCTGTAAAATGCGACGTTCCCACCTGCTTTCCTCTGTACCTGAGAATTCCAGATTGGTGCGAACAGACGGAACTGAATATTGACGGCGAATCGAGAGTATTTAGCGGAAACAAAAAAATTATAAAAGTCGACGGCGAATGGCTTGATAATACTGTGAAAATAGTTTTTGAGCAAAATGTGAAAATAATACGATGGCCGTCAATCGGCGACTGCGTATCTATTAGCAGGGGACCGCTTTTCTATTCGTTATATATAAAGGAAAATTGGTATTTGAAGCAGCTTGATAAATATTCCGTTCGATGCATTAAGCCGGGAACTCCGTGGAATTATGCGTTGAAGCTTGATAAAACGGAAGATGTAAGGGTAGAAGAAGATTTCGCTTGCGCCAACGATCGGCCGTGGGATAGCGTAAACGCTCCGATATGTTTATATGTTAAGGGAAGAAGGCTTAATTGCTGGAATGTTTCAAATAACGACAATACCATAGAACCGCTGCCTAAAAGTCCTGTTGAGAGCGACGAACCGGAAGAAGATCTAAAGCTGATACCGATGGGGTGCGCGAGACTAAGAATATGCTGCTTCCCCGTTCTCGTTTCGCCTGAGAGAGGAAAATGGGAAAATAATTAAAATTCTTTACGAAAAACTTAGAGAAAACTAATCCCTTTGAGGAAAATTAAACTCGTAACATAACCGCATTTTCTATATCAAAAAAACATAATTTGCGGCTTACGATCCATAAAAATAAAACCCCTTGGAAACGGCTTGAAAAGGAATGCGGTAGACAAACCTTTCAGCGCCTCTTCAGGGGTTTTATGTTTTATCTGCGAAACGTCCTTATATGGCTCCTTCTAATTTCCGGACTTTTAGACTTTTACGATTTAACGATATTCTATCATATCTTCGTAATCAGATTCTTCTGCGCTTTCAAAAATACGTTCCCATGTTTCGCGAGCGTTTTCGTCCAGCTTTACGATATACTGATTCGTCTCCCATGTATCGGTATACGTTTCAACATAGAATATTGCGAAAGAATCTCCGTACGAAGGGGCTCCGTCGGCTTTGATACGCTTGATTTCTTTGAGAAAATCAAGATCTTCTTTCCCGCCGCTTCCGTTGTAGTATGCTCTGGCGTAGTTATTGTTTTCATTGTCCCAGATAAAAGCATGCGCGTTGTATACTGTCGTCGTATCCTGGCTCGGAGACGCGTTTAAAATAGCGTTGAGATCAGCAAAATTAGCTTTTGTAAGAGCTTCGATGTACGCCTTCGTTGTTTCCGGCATAATGTCTGTATACAGCGGAATCATGACCTTATATATCTTATTATTGTATACCGTCGTTACGGTTATATAATCGTACGGAGATTCATACTGTTTTGATGTCCCGCCGGTATAATCGTTAAAACGTTTATACCATGTTTCGAATGGAAGGGCGGCTACCTCTTTTTTCATAGTATCGTATATATTTTTCAGTTCTTCTTTATTCTCGATAGGAGCTCCAACGTAAATGGTGTTTGCTTCGGCTTCGGGAAGGGTAGTATACGCCTTTGTATACTCGCTTGAGGAGAGCATTGCTTTTATGATAGCTTCCTCTTGCTCTGGCGTAATGTAGATAGAGCGCTTTTTCTCTTTACCGTTTGCGTTTATAAGGAAGGAGTAAGACGAATACGACGCTCCTTGTCTGGTATAGTTGCTCCAGTATTCGTAGCTTTTTTTACCTTCGAGATTGCCCGCGTTATCCTTAAGCGCGTCCGAAACTGCATTGAAAGCTTCTTTGTCCGTGATTTTTACATCCGACGTTTTCAGAGCGGCGAAATTGTTGAAGTCGTATATGTTGTCCCCTCTCATTTCCGGAGCTATAATGGATACGCTTTCAATGTCCGCCGCAGACGGAGTAAACTTAATTTCCGAGTTGTATATGCCGAACATAGACGCGTATATTGCTCCGTTAAGAATAGCGACGATTGCAAGACCGGGGATCGCTGAAACGAGGTTTTTCCATTTGCGGGTGGTTATCAGCTCATACAGGAAATACACGATAACTGCGATGAGATAAGCTATCGCGATTTCATATACTTCTACGGTATTTACATTTGTAAAGACTACCGAACAAATTACGGAGCATACGGTCATGCAGACGCATATTCGGTATACCGCCTGAAGCGCGCGGTTCGGAGCGGAACGTTCCGCCGTTTCGCTTTTTCTGATACGGAAAAGGAATATAGCCGCGACAATATACAGGATTCCGAGAACGGCCGAGTATATTTGCGATCCAACCGACGTGAGTACCTCCGAGGTAGTAGAGCTTCCCATGCCGAACGCTCCGAGAACGATTGACGATATAATATTGAGAGATTCAACGTTGAGAGAACCGAACAGGCTTCCAAATACGATAGGAAGTCTCTCCCCTACGGCTATAGTGATCATGCTGATGACAAATCTGGGGAAGAAAAGTATAAGCGAAGATACTACGAGATTGCTGAATGGACGGCCCGTAATCGTCATCGCTACGGATACTGCTCCGACAACCAGTATAGACGCGGATAGACAACCAATCATATATTTTATCAGCGAACCGGACACTATGACCATATATTTTGAGAATATTAACGCCATGAGAGCCGATAGGCCTCCGGAAACGAATATGATAACCGCAAGCCAAGTTATAACCGCAAGGACCGAGCTTATAAATATGCACGGACGGGTATGCGGAAGAGAGTGGAAAAAGTCCGACGAATTGCGTTTATTTAGAAACGAGAATATGGTCCATGCAAGAACCGGGGCGACTATGATAAATACGACTACAAGAACCGGGTTGAGCTTTATTCCATACACGCTTTCGCATATCACGTTCGGTTGGTCCATCTTTGAAAGAACCGAAACGAGAGGAAAGAGCACGGCTACGAGCGACAGAAGCGCCGCCGAAACTATGCCGGGCATTTTCAGTCGACGTAGACCTTCCGCGTAAAGCCCTGCGGAAAACAATTTCTTTTTGTTGTTATTCATTTTGATTTTTCTCCTCAATTCAATCTAAAGTGAACGTATATCCGAGAGCTTCCATTTCGTATGTGAAGACCTCCTCAAGAGTAAGCGGAAGAATATCGAGAACGGCTGGATCCATAGTTTTTAGCTTTGCGTATACTTCGTCTCGGTCGCCTCTGACAATCATATTTGAGACGCTTCCGTGTTTAACGAAATGAAGTATGTCGATATTTTTGAAGAAATCGCGGTTGTAATCTCCCCTAAGCGCTATCTGGACCTTGAATTGAGCTGTTTTAAGGTTTTGAATATCGCTCTCGAACACCAATCCTCCCTTGTGAAGCAAGGCGAGCTGATCGCATGTGTCTTCAAGCTCTCTTAAAGAATGGCTTGTTATAACCGCGGTTGCGCCCCGGTCGATTACGTCTTCGCATATAATTGATTTGACGTAATTTCTCATTACCGGATCAAGGCCGTCGAATGTTTCGTCGAAAAAAATATAGTCTGGTCTGGCCGACAGCGCCAAAATCGTCGCCGCCTGACGTTTCATTCCTTTTGAAAATGTAGAAATTTGCTGTTTGGTATTCAGTCCGAATTGCTTTGCTAGGGAGCTGAATCTGCTTTTATCGAAGTTCGGATAAATGGAATTGTACATTACGGCCATTCTTTCCATTGACGCGCCGGGAAGAAAATATAATTCGTCCGGAACGTATCCGATTCTCTTTTTTACCGCGGGATTTTCCCACATGGAAACTCCGTCTATGGTTACTTCGCCTTCGTCCGCCTTGTATATGCCGGTGATAACTCTGAGAAACGTTGACTTTCCGGCTCCGTTAGAGCCTACCATTCCATATATACACCCGTCGTTAATGGTGCATGAAATGTCGTTAAGCGCGCAGAATGCGTCAAAGTTTTTAACGAGGTGTTCTGCTTTAATCATTGTTTAAATCCTTTCGTTTGGTTTTGTCGTCGTCTTCGCCGCTGGAATTTTCTCCGGCGTTACCGCCGGCTCCGACCGTTTGCTCCGCTTTTTTATACGCGGCTTCAATATACTCGATCGTAAGATCTTTGGGTATTTTGGCCATCGCCAGTTCGTAAGCCATTTCTTCCATTTTTGAAAGCAGCTTTGCGCGATCGGCTGCAAGAGCGTCCGAGGCGCCGTCCGATACAAAATACCCGCGTCCGGGTACGGAATGAATCAGCCCCTTGGAGTCGAGCTCCGAATATGCCTTTAGAGTGGTAATCGGATTGATCGAAAGCTCGAGAGAAACGCTTCTGACCGATGGAATTTGATCCCCGGGCAAGAGGGCTCCGGTCATTATAAAACGCTCGAGCTGAGACACGATTTGTTCGTAGATCGGCGTTCTGGACATAGGGTCGATCTGAAACATTTGCTTCTGTCACTCCTTTCCTGACTCTGATTTTGCGAGAGCCATATGAGCGCTAAGTGTTATATATAACATATATCACCTATATCATAGCGCTTGGAATTTATTTTGTCAATATCTTTTAAGACAATTATTATAAATTACCAAAGCTTTTTCTTAAAAAAAGACTAACAACAATTCTGGTAAATTATAAAAACTTTTCGCGTAATTATATCAGAGTTATACGGAAAAGGTATAGTTCATCTTGCTTTGTTATCCTTTGAAACGACGCAATACCGCAGATATGCTTCGCTTTCCCAAATGAAGAACTTTCGACGTTCTGACTCGAATCCTTGAAACATGCGCGAGTCGTTATGCAATCGTATACGCTGGGAATTTAGATAAAAGCTATATCGGCGGTATGTATCGTTGCCCTCCAAAGTTATTGAAAAAAGCATGAAAAAAACGCCGTGCAATTTGCACGGCGTTAAAAACTGTTGTTTTTTAGTATAATTTTTTATATTCCTTTTTTAGAACGTTCGATGTGCTCTATTTCGCTCTCGTTGTATACCGGGACTCTTCCGGGCAGCGGAAGGAGTTTTTCGCTTATAACATCGATGATACCCTCGGCCTGCGGGAAGTAGTACTTTTCAAGCTCGAACGCAGGCGTGATCCAGTTCCGAGAACCGAATACTACGGGAGGAGCGTCAAGGTAATCGAAAGCCATCTCGGTAATGTTGGAGGCCATGTCTCTCATGACTGAGTTGCGGTCTACGGCGTCTCCGACAATAATGATTTTTCCGGTTTTCTTAACGGATTCTATAACCTTTTCATAGTTAAACGGTACAATCGAGCGGCTGTCTATAACCTCTGCGGAAATGCCATACTCGCTTTCAAGCTTCTTAGCGGCGTCGAGCGCGCGGTACAGAACTGCACCGATAGTGAGAATGGTAACGTCGCTGCCGGTTCTTTTAACATCCGGTTCGCCGAAGTCAACTTCGTAGTAATCTTTGGGAACTCCGCCTTCGTGGAACTGCTCTCCGATATCGTAAATTCTCTGAGACTCAAAGAAAATAACTGGGTCGGTACCGTTCAGAGCCTGATTCATAAGGCCCTTAGCGTCGTAGGGCGTTGCGGGGAAGCAAACTTTAAGTCCGGGAATATGCGCGGTCAAAGCCGTCCAGTCCTGAGAGTGCTGAGCTCCGTATTTTGATCCGACCGAAACGCGCACTACGACGGGCATCTTGAGTATGCCTGCCGACATAGATTGCCACTTGGAAAGCTGATTGAAAATCTCGTCTCCGGCGCAGCCGATAAAGTCGGCGTACATGAGCTCGACGATAGCGCGGCCGCCAGCCATAGCGTAACCGACGGCGGAACCCACGATTGCGGACTCGGAGATCGGAGCGTTAAAGAAGCGATGATACGGCAGAGCTTCGGTAAGTCCGCGGTAGACGGCAAACGCGCCGCCCCAGTCGCGGTTGTCTTCTCCGTATGCGATAGTAGTCGGGTCTTCGTAGAATTTATCGAGAATAGCTTCGAACAGACCGTCGCGGAGTCCGAACATTTTCATCTTAGGCAGCATTTCGCCCTTTTCGTCGAAGGCGTAACGAGCCTTGGAACTAAGCTGCTTAACTCTCGGGTTTTCTTCCTTGGGAATAAGAACCTCGGGCTCTCTCGTTTCGTCCATAGATTTGACGTGATTGTTGGAGAACATAATGGACGAGATCATATCCGGTTCTTTATCAAGATCCATTCTGGGAGAAAGCTCGTCGTTGATGGCAAGCTTGATAACTTTAGTAGTTCTGTCTATGACTGATTGGTCGATAGCGTCGAATTCAGCTTCCGTAGCGATTCCGCCGGCGATCATCTTTTCGCGATACGCCTTTATAGGACAAGCGTTCTTCCAAGCCTCGATTTCTTCGGGAGTACGATAGGTTGAAGAGTCCGAAGGCGAGTGACCGGATACGCGGTACGTTGCTACTTCAAGGAACGCGGGACCCGAACCGTTCAGCAGCAGCTCTTTTTTGCGCGTCGTCGCGTCGATAACCGCAAGGGGATCGTATCCGTTTACCTTCTCGGAGTGAAGCTGGCTAGGATTAAAGCCGGCCGCAAGACGCGCGGGATTTGTGAAGCCCATAGTTTCTCCCATGGTCTGACCGCCCATGCCGTAGAAGTTGTTGAACACGTTGAAGAGGATAGGCATGCCTCCGTCCGGATATTTGCCGTCCATTCCCCAAAGTTTAGTGATTTGATCCATAGACGCGAAGTTAAAGCTTTCGAGAACGGGACCGCGTCCGAGCGCTCCGTCTCCGGAGTTAGCGATAACGATACCGGGCTTATGATTGCTTCTCTTATAAAGAGCCGCTCCCAGCGCTACGGGAGCCGCGCCGCCTACGATCGCGTTGTTCGGGAAAATTCCGAAAGGAATAAAGAACGCGTGCATAGATCCGCCCAGACCGCGGTTAAAACCTGTGGTGCGCGCGAATATCTCCGCCAAAGCTCCGTAAAGAAGGAAATCCTTCGCCAATTCCTTAACGTCGGAGGTTTTGCATTCTTTCTCAACTACGTTAAGAATCGTTCCTCCGAGGAACTCGCGCATTATGTCGTAAAGCTCTTTATCGTCCAATTTGTTTATGGACGAAAGTCCCTTGGCGATAATCTCTCCGTGGCTTCTGTGAGAACCGAAAGTAAAGTCGTTTATGTCGAGGCAGTAGGCCTGACCGACCGCGGACGCTTCCTGTCCGATTGAAAGATGAGCGGGGCCGGGATTATTATATTTAACTCCGTTATATTCGCTCTTAACTTTTATCTCGTTGAGCATCGTCTCGAACTCGCGAATGGTTCTCATATCATGATAGATACGGAGAAAATCTTCTTTAGTATAGAGACTCTTTTCCTCGTCCAGCGTTTTGTTGTAGCTGCAAAGAGGAATATCGGTAAAGCTGATGCTTCCGCTTTCAAATACTTTACCAGGATCTACATATTGACTCTTAGGCATGACTTTTATCTCCTTTGTAATTACTTTATCTGAAACATAGCTTCGCGAATAACTTCGCATACGCTTGGATGCGGGAATACAAGCTTCTGAACGTCGGCTACGCGCGCTTCTCTGGCGACCATTGCGGCCGCGCCGTATATAATTTCGGACGCATAGCTGCCGATCATGTGCACGCCGAGAATATTCTTGTGCTTTTTGCCGACGACAATCTTTACGATACCGTCGCCGCCTTCATTTTCCGCGATATAACGACCGCTGTAACGGAGACTAATCGTATGCTCTTCGGCGTCGATTCCGGCGCGTTTGGCGCTGTCAAGCGTTTCGCCGACGACTCCAACCTCCGGATTCGTATAAATTACGGATGGTATAGATCTGTAGTCTACCTTGTCGGAACGTCCGAGCATATCGGATACCGCGACCTCTCCCTCTCTATACGCTGTGTGCGCCAGCATAATTTTTCCGTTGACATCTCCTGCGGCCCATACTCCGGGAACAGAGGTACGGCATCTTTCATCCGTCACTACGGCGCCTCTTTCAAGCTTAACTCCGACTTCCTCAAGTCCTATGTCTTTAGTTCTCGCTCGTCTTCCAGTGGATACGAGGATAAGATCGCAGGGGATCGCCGTAATCTTTCCGTCCTTCTCATACTCAACGGAACCGTTTTCCGACGTTCCGTTGACTTTAACGACCTTTGCGCCGAGAATAAAATCAACGCCGCGCTTAGCATAGTTGTTCTGAAGTATTTTTGATATTTCTCCGTCCGTTGGACCGGCGATTTTGTCCGCCATTTCAACGACGCTTACCTTGCTTCCGACAGAGTTAAAGTAAGACGCCATTTCTAGTCCTATGACTCCGCCGCCGATAACCACGACCTGCTTCGGAAGAACTCGAAGATCCAAAACTTCCCGGTTAGTGACTGCAAGTCCGCCCGACACGGCTTCGCGAAGTCCTGGAATCGGAGGAACCACGGCTTCGGAACCGGAGCACACGAGCAATTTTTTCGCTTCATACTTATCGGTTCCAGCGGTTACTGTAAATCCGTTTGACGAACGGCCTTCGATTTTTGCCGCGGAACGAACGACCGTAACTCCGGATCCCTTCATTTTAGCGCCGACTCCTGAAACAAGAGTTTTTACAACCTTGTTTTTTCTGTCTACGACTTTCGAATGATCTATGGAAGCTCCGGTAACCGTAACTCCGTATTTGTCTCCGTGGTTGGCGTAATCCAATACTTTAGCCGAATAAAGAAGCGTTTTTGTAGGAATGCAGCCTTCGTTAAGGCATACGCCTCCAAGCTCTCTTTCTTCAAAAAGCAGAGTTTTCATACCGCTTTCGGCGGCTCTTTCAGCGGCGTTATATCCGGCGGGACCTCCGCCGATTATTATAAGATCGTACATTGAACGCCTCCTTATTTCGCAAGCAGAAGCTCAAAATTTTCAAGAGCTTCGCATAACTCGTGGAGGAAACGCGCCGCGGGAGCCCCGTCGACCGCTCTGTGATCGAAAGTTAGAGAGAGACCCATCGCGGGGTATACCGTTCCGTCGGATTTCAGTCTGTTCGTCGTGCAGCAGACTCCAAGTATCGCCGTCTGAGGCGGATTGATAACGGGAGTAAAGGATTCTATGCCCATTGAGCCGAGATTTGATACTGTGAAGCTTCCTCCGCTCATTTCGTCGGGAGTAAGCGCTCCGTCTCTCGCCGCGCCCGCCAGTTTTTTAGCGGAAGAGGAAATCTCGGCCAGGCTCAGCTTTTCCGATCCGAATATAACGGGAACAAGGAGTCCGCGATCCGTATCGACAGCCATGCCTACGTTGGCGTGCGCGAAGGTACGGAATTTTCCGTCCACAAGATTAGCGTTTATTTCGGGGTAATTAGGAAGAATTCTCGACACGGCGTAAAGAACCATGTCGTTTATGGTAACCTTGCCGAGCCCCATCGATTCTCCCTTTTCTTTAAGAAGCTTTCTGTACGCGAGAAGGCTTGTCGCGTCGAAGGAAGAATTGAGAGTAAGCTGCGCCATTTCGGAAAGGGAAGAGTGCATTGCTTTTGCGATTACCTTTCTTACGTTTGTAAGAGGCGTTTCGGTATACGCGCGCAGGTCGTCGTTTGCGGGAGCGGCGGCCGGCGAGTCTGAAATTTTGGTTTCGACCGCTGTCGGAGCAACTCTGCCGGCGAGGAAGTCTTCCACTGCCGCGGCGTTCGCAACGTATCCGGCGTCGAGAGCGGCGTTGACGTCTCTCTCGATAATTCGTCCGTGAGGACCCGTGGGGGCTACTTTGGTCATGTCCACGCCGGTTTTCAGCGCGAGATTTTTCGCTCTCGGCGATATTCTGATTCTATCTCCCTCGACCGCCGTAACTTCGGGAGCAGCCTGAACGGAAGGCTCGATGTTTTCCTCGGTTTTTGCGCTTTCAGTTTCGGGAGCGCTTTCATCCTTTTTGTCGGATTCGCTTCCAATCAGCGAGCTTATGTCTTCTCCCGGCTCTCCGATGATGCATACGGTTTCAAGGCAGGGAATAACGTCGCCTTCCGCGCCGAGTATTTCAAGCACGGTACCGGCAAATTGAGAAGGTTCGTCGAACGCGGACTTGTCCGTTTCATAAGAAAACAGGATATCGCCTACTTGAACGGCGTCGCCTTTCTGCTTGTGCCAAGTCGTAATGATACAACTCTCGACACTTTGCCCCTGACGGGGCATAATGACTGAATTTGCCATATTTATTTCCTTTCGTAAATGATTTTTATAAAATAATGAGGGTATCCTCATAGTTTAACGCTGCTTTTCGAATATACTTATTCGGCTGAATCGTTTTTCGAGGCTATCACTACTCTCACGCCGCGGCCTCGAGCTGCTTGAGCAAGCTTTTCGGGAAACGCATAGTCGGTAACCAGCACGTCGGCTTCTCCCGAGGTACAGAAGGTATACGGCAGAGATCTGTCGCATTTTGAAGAATCCATCATCATAATAACGGTTTTTGCCTTTTCGGCGACAATCCGTTTCAGCTCGCATTCGTTAAAATTCGCTACGGTGAATCCGTCTTCAACGCTGTATCCGGACGGGCACAGGAACGCGACGTCTATATTTATTCCCGTAAGGAACCTGGTAGCCTGCAGTCCGGTTACCGTTTGATTTTCTCCTTCAAGCCTGCCGCCTACCATGTTGACGACCGACGTTCCTCCTCGCGCGAGCTCAAGCGCGACGGCGGGATCGGTGGTAGTAAAGGAAAAACGGCCGGCCGGGACATATCTTGCGAACGTTCTCATTGTTGAACCGGAATCTATAAAAATGGAGCGCCCTGTTTCAAGAAACTGCACCGCCGCTTCAGCCACGGCTTTTTTTTCAGCCACGCATTTTTCTGTGCGCCGATTGACGTTATCGTCGCCGTGCGGAGAAATGAATCGCATGCTTCTCGCGCCTCCGCGTACCTTGATGACCTCGCCTCTTTCTTCAAAGTATTCTATATCGCGTCTGAGAGTCATGCCTGAGACGTCTGGGAATATTGACGATAGCTCGTCGAACGATATAAACGGTCTTTCTCCGAGAAGTCTGCTTATTTCTTCTCTTCGTTCTCGTTGCAAGTATTGCCCTCCTTTCCTACATATATGTAGTACGCGATATATTTTACATCGCAAATGTGAATTTGTCAACCGATAATGTGAGTTTATATCAAATTGCTGAAAAATGCTTTGATTTATTTTTATTGATTAAACGTATTTTAAATATCGCAGATTGTTAAATTTAACATTTAATTTGTTGAATTGGCATAACAACCAAAAAAATATGCGTTTGTTTGTGAACAATATCTATTGAAGATATTCTTTAAAAATGATATTATTATAAGGCGGAACAATAGTCGATATATGTATGAAGGAAAGGAATACCTAATGAAAAAGAAAGCGATAAGCATGGTTTTGACATGCGTAATACTCGCGGCTTCTATGATCGCTCCTGTCTCGGGAGCGCAGATGCCGACGGACGTTACGAATGACAAATGGTTTTATGAATCTGTTAAGTTTGCGTACGACAACGGTATAATGGATGGGATGACTCCCACGACGTTTAATCCGGACGGGGCTCTTACAAGGGCTCAATTCGTAACCATACTCTGTCGTATGTCCGGCGGAGAGAAAACGATTACCGATAGATTTACGGACGTCGCGAAAGATAAATGGTACGCCGGTTTCGTCGGATGGGCGGAAAAATGCGGGATCGTCGACGGTATGACGCCTACGACGTTCGCTCCTGAAAATTCTATGACTCGTCAGGAGATGGCGGCGGCTATATCCCGTTACATTGAGTACCGCGGAATAAAGCTTCCTCGTGAAAGTCAGGCTCCCTTTAAGTTTACGGACGACGATAAGATCGCCGAATGGGCGGAGACTTACGTAAACGTTCTGAGACTTTCGGGAATTACAAAAGGAGACGACAACGTTAACTATAATCCCGAGGGTAACATCACCCGAGCTGAAACAGCGACGATCGTTCAAAGAATATACGACGTTATAGATAACGCATGGCAAGGTTATGTTCCGAATCCCGACGAGGACGGATTCGCCGTTTACGGAGCAAAATATCTATATAACGCGGGCTTTGCCGTACAGGGAGGCATGGGAACGGAGCTTTATACGGAGGAGAGCCCTTATCCGGCGCTTTACGCGTATTCTGATAAGCGTTCGGCGGAGTTTTCATACGAGCCGGCGGATTCCTTCGGCTTTAGTCCGACTGCCGCGGTAGCTGATCTCAGTAAAACTCCAGTGGTAAAAATCTGTTATTCATACGAGGGCTCGAACGCTCCTGAAAAGCTTACCGCTTATCTGTCGAACAGAACGGCTATGGAAACTACGTATTCGACGGCTGCTCTTGATTTTGTTAAGGGCGCCGACGACGAGGGATGGATTACGGCTACATGCGACTCGACGTCGGCCTTGTCTCAGATACCCAATTTATCTTTCGGAACAAAAAGCGGATGCAACGTTCATATAATGTTTAAGCCGTATGAAGGCGTCGATGAAAAAGACGGAAAATTTCTTCTCCGTTATATCGCTCTTTTCCCGGACGCTGAAACGGCGGAAAATTTCAGCTCCGCCGAGTACGGAGAATATCTAAACGATTATTTTCTTTACTCTTCCGTATCGTATTCTGACGTAGGAGACGACGTGCTTGAAGAAAATCTTGGAAAGATACGCGAGCGTATTTCGGAAATAAAGAATAGTCCTTCGACAATAAAGCCAAGCGATATTGAGGCGGCCGGCGGAAAAGTTTACTATGTTTCTTCTATAAACGGAAACGATTCAAACGACGGTCTGTCGCCTGAAAAGGCTTTTAAAACTCCGTCGGCTCTTTACGAATATAAAAAAGGCCCTGGCGTATACGTTTCAAAGGCAAAGCCGGGAGACGGGGTATTCTTCGAGAGGGGAAGCGAATTTTATCCCGGAAAGTATTATAATCATACGATATCGACTCTCGATGCGTCTAAAGACGTTACCTACGGAGCGTACGGAGACGCAAGCAAGCCGAAGCCTGTGTTTACCGGCAGTTTTGACTTTGGAGGCGGAACCGGAGAATGGAAGGCGACCGAATGGAATAATATTTACGTAATGGATCTAACGAAGCTCCTTCCTGAAGATAAGGAAAACTTCGCTAAAGAGGACGGGGACATAGGAAAAATTATATTTAATGAAGGCGAATACATGGGCGTTCGCGTAATCCCGAACGATGAAAACGATCCGTTTGGGGAAGGTAAAACTACGAAACAGATGTACGAGCAGGGGAACTGTAAAGATTACTACGTTTCCGGTGGAACGTCCTGCAAGGATCCTGCGGACGCGCTAAGGCACAATCTTGAATATATTCACGACTGGAAGGAAGGCAAGGTCTATCTCCGCTGCGAGTTCGGCAATCCTTCGACATATTTTAAACGTATTGATCTTTGCAGAAACGCTAATATCGTATTTTCGGCGGAAAACGCCCGTTATGATAACCTTACGTTCCTTTATTCCGGATATATAGGGCTTGATCTTGAAGACGGAAACGTGGTTACCTGGTGCGAAGCCGGATACTGCGGAGGCGACACGGGCTCGGTAGGAACGGGAATCGGCGGATACGGCAAATGCGACAGCCTTGTAATCGACAATTGCTATATTCACGATATTGAAGACGGTCCTATGGGCACTCAGAACACGGCTGATTACGACGACCCGTCGGAAGTGCCGGAGCTTAACGGCGTAGTCTGCACCGACAACGTAATTATCGCCGCGCAGAATCTTGTCGAACTGTTCAGTACTCACCGCGTCGAAGGACCGGACGGTCTCGGCGTTAATAAGATCCGTAACGCGGTAGTTACCGGAAATTACGCCGCTTATCTTGGATACGGTTATCCTCGCTGCGTCGACGGAGACGCCGAAGGACTTGCTCTGCATAACTGGTATTACGGAGAGATGGTGGATTGCGAATTCGCATACAACACGATGGTGGCGTGCGAAGGTTCAATTATAGGAGCGCACGTCGCGTCCGACGGTAATCCGCGCGGTTGGTACATGCACGACAATACGTACGTTCTGAATCCGGATATATGCGCGTCTCTTCGGGGAGTGGACGGAGTTACGTTTACCAACCTGAATAAGTCTTTTTACGCGTCGTATAAGATGCCGTACAGTAAGAGATACCTTTCGTATCTCAGTTCGATAGGAATAGATTCAAACTCAAAATTCTACGCTTTCCACAGCGCGACCGAAGGAGAAAAATTCGGCTCGTACGTTATGAACGGCTATCATGTTGAGCGCGGTCATAAGCCTGCCTGATAGATTAAAAAGGTAAAACAGCGCCTTTGCGTTGAACTAAAGGCAGACGATTGCAGCGGACGGTTAAAATGTCTGCGCTCGGCAACAAATAAAAAACTGACTCCGTTTTTCCGGGGTCAGTTTATTTTATGCTCTCTTAGCGCATTATTTAAAAGGCTTCAGCGTATTTTGTCTCCGTTATCTTGACACAAAAGAACGGTTTTGATATAATAAAAAAGTGAAATTTTGTTATGATCCTGATTTTTTTCGATTGAACTATAAGGATAAAGAAAAGAGCAATCAATGATTAAGATACTGCATGTAATTACCGACACCAACATTGGCGGAGCAGGTCGAATGCTTATACAGTATTTAAAGCGCTTTGACAGGGAGAAATTTGATATTACCGTCGCCGCTCCGTCAGGCAGCGCCATGATACCGCTTATAAAAGAAATCGGGTACCCTGTTTTAGAGACCGAACACGGTCATGATATGTCTCATGAAAAGGGCGGCGTATCCGAATACAAACGAATCATTCGCGAACTGCATCCCGATATAGTGCATACTCATTCGTCATTCGACGCGAGAGTCGCGGCGTTTTTGACGGGCGTCAAGAGCAGGATATATACTCACCACTGCGCTTTTGAAAAGCCAAAAAGACTGACGACTTTTCCCGGAAAACAGATAAACGGGATGATAAACAATACTCTTGCCACCCGGGCTATCGCCGTTGCGGACGCGGCTGCGGACATTCTTGTAGGAACAGGCGTAAATCCAAAAATAATAGACGTAATCGTTAACGGAGTAGAACCGGTTCGCGAACTTTCGGATGAGGAAAAGAAAGAGTTTCGACGTTCCGTCGGTATTGGAGAGAATGATTTCGTATGTTTGATTTCCGCTCGTCTCGAGGAATATAAGGGACATTCATATCTGCTTGAAACTGCTAGGGAGGTCAAAGCCGCGGCAAATCGATCGGTCAAGTTTGTGATAATGGGCGACGGCAGCGCCAGAGACGAGCTCGAGAAGAACGCTGAAAAGTTGGGAGTAGAGGATATCGTTATCTTTACCGGGTTTGTTTACGACGTCGCGCCTTATTGCAATATTATGGATTTGAATCTTAATTGTTCTTGGGGATCAGAAGCTACGTCTACTGCTCTTGCGGAAGGAATGAGTCTGTCGAAGCCTATTGTTGCGACGAGGTGCGGAGGAAACACATATATGGTGGAAGACGGAGTAAACGGCTTCTGCGTGCCGATGAAAGACCCTCGGGCGATGACGGAAGCAATACTTAAAATACTCGACGATCCTTCGCTTTACGAGAAACTTGGAAACGGAGCCGCCGATACGTACAGACGGAAATTTACAGCCGCGGCAATGACAAAGCGGCTTGAAGACGTATATGAGGACGAATATAGACGGATATCAGGTAAGAAAAGATAAATTCGCTATCGTGAGATCGAAAACGAAGCTGAGAAAGTCCTTATATGTTTTTTGTTTTTATCTCTGATAAAATTGCTTCGCCGTATTGACCAGCGGAAAAAAACGGGGTAAAATTATATAAATTAGTCGCAAGGTCGTTTGATTCATGAATAAATTTATATCGTTAATAAAGGATTGCTCGGAGGATTTTGTCGGATTTTTAAGGCTGTCTTTTCTTTCAGCGCTTACCGGGGGCGTCGCGGGAGTCGTCGGATGCTTGTTTCATTACGCGCTGTCGTTGTCCTCATCGGCGAGAGAATCCTATCCGTTTTTTATATTTTTACTACCGATCGCAGGATTGACTATAGCGTTTATATATCGTCGTCAGGGCGGCGGAACAGCCGGTACCGATCTTGTCATAATGGCGGCTAAGGAAAAGGCCGAAGTTCCGGGCAAAATGGTCCCTATGATATTTGCAGGCACGACGCTTACCCAGCTCTGCGGAGGATCGGCGGGACGTGAAGGCGCCGCGCTTCAGCTTGGAGGCGGAGTGGGAGGAGTAATCGGACGGCTTCTGAAAGTCGACGCGCCGACCTCTTCTATTCTTGTTATGTGCGGTATGAGCGCGTGCTTTTCCGCTCTTTTCGGAACTCCGCTTTCCGCGGCGGCATTTGTTCTCGAACTTGAATGTATTGGCGTCATAAGATATACTGCTTTTCTTCCATGCGTTTTTTCTTCGGTTATCGCTTCGGCGACGGCGGGCTTGTTCCGCATAGAAAGCGAGCGATTTATAATACCTGACGTTCGGACCGATATCCCTACCTTAATTCGCGTAATTCTGGTAGCCGGGATTTGCTCGGCGGTCAGCATAGCTTTTTGCGCGGCTATCCATTCGGGACATCGCGCCGCCGAAAGGGTATTGAAAAACGCGTACGTTCGTATTGCAGTCGGAGGAATACTTGTCGTAGCTATAGCGAGTGTTTTCGGTTATGAAAATTGCCTTGGAGCTGGCATGAATATTGTTGAAGACTCGCTTGGAGACGGCGTCCCCGCCTTCACATTTATAGTAAAATTTATACTCACAGTTATCACGGTTTCCGTTGGCTTTCGCGGGGGCGAAATAGTTCCTGCTTTTGCAATCGGCTCTTCTCTCGGATGCGTTCTCGGACCGATCCTCGGTCTTGATCCGTCTATTTCGGCCGGAGTTGCAATGATATCTATGTTCTGCGGCGTGACGAATTGTCCGCTCGCTTCCATATTTTTAGCGGCGGAGCTGTTTGATTTTGCGTCTCCCGTTCTTTTTGCCGTCGCCGCGTCGGTCGGATACGCGCTTTCCGGAAGGTTTAGTCTTTACTCGACTCAGAGCATACTTTTCTCAAAAACTTCCCCTTCAAAGGATAACGGTATATCGGATATTTACGATATGTCTGAAATGTGATTTATCAGAAAGATACAAATTTATGAAGAGAAAACTTTTTATTATCAAGATCGGAACAAGTTCCCTTACGCTTTCGGGGGGGGACATTGATCGTGAAAAAATATCCGAAATAGTAAGGCAGATTTCCGATTTAAGGGATATGGGACACGACGCGGTCGTAGTTACGTCAGGATCTATAGCGGCCGGGTTCCGCGCTTTAGGCTATTCTTCACGACCTTCTTCTGTTCCGGCTAAACAGGCTTCCGCCGCGGTAGGGCAGGGGCTGCTGATGGAGGAGTATACAAGATTCTTTGCGGAGAGAGGGTACGTTACCGCGCAGGTGCTCCTGACAAGGGGAGATTTTATGGATAAGAGAAGGTATAAGAACGCCTTTTCAGCTCTTGAAATTCTTCTTAGCCGAGGCGCGGTGCCTATCATCAATGAAAACGACACGATTGCTATTGAAGAGCTCCATTTGGGCGATAACGATACGCTGGCTTCTCAGGTTGCGGCTATGCTGCACGGAGATAAGCTGATTTTTCTTACTGATATCGACGGACTTTATACTAAAAATCCTGCGAAATATTCCGACGCCGAGCATATAAGCGAGGTGGAAAGAATTACGCCTGAGATTGAAGCTCTCGCAGGAGGAGCCGGTAGCGCTAACGGTACGGGGGGAATGATTACGAAAATACGCGGCGCGCGCCTTGCGACGAGAGCGGGAGTACCGGTGTTCATATGCTCTTCGGCCGAACCTGATATTATTGTCAGAGCCGCTGTAGGAGATGCGAAGGGAACCCTTTTCAAGACTGACGGATCCCTTAAAACTCGTCTGCAATGGATGGCTTTTTACGCTCCTCCAAAAGGAAACATTTTCATTGACAGAGGCGCTTCCGACGCGCTTGTAAAGGGAGATAAAAGCTTGCTTCCGGCTGGAATTACCGCCGTTGAGGGCGATTTCCATGAAGGCGACGTAGTCAGGGTGCTCGCTTCAGAATCTCATGAAACGCTTGGACGGGGAATCGTAGAGTTTTCGCGGGACGAGCTCGCGGAAATGCTTGAAAATTCGCTTCCTTGCGCCGGAGTTGCAATACATAAAAATAATCTGGTGATAGACTTTATATAAAAATGAGAATATTATAAGTGCTTTATAAAGCAAACTTCGACTAAATTATAAACATGCTGCCTTGTTTGCAGCGGAATGGAGAAATAAGATGAACAAAGCGCTCCTAAAACAAGCTGAGGAGGCTCGCCAATCGGCGATACGTCTTGCCTCGGCGTCGACGGAAGAAAAAAATAACGCTTTGGCGTTAATTTCCGATAGACTTATTTCAAAGTCGGACTTAATTCTTGAAGCTAATAAGAAGGATACCGACGAAGCGGTGAAAAAGGGAATATCGGATTCGTTGCTTGACAGACTGACTCTTAACCGCGCAAGAATTGAAGGCGTTGCGGAAGGAGTACGCGACGTGGAGAAGCTGCCGGATCCTATCGGAGAGGAAATTGAAAGCTTCGTTCGGCCGAACGGACTTAAAATAAGGAAAGTACGCGTGCCGCTGGGAGTTATCGGCATGATCTACGAGGCGCGCCCGAACGTGACCGTAGACGCTGCGGTTCTCGCATTGAAGGCCGGCAGCGCGGCTCTACTTCGCGGAAGCGGCAGCGCGTTAAATTCTAATCGCGCTATTACGGAAATTATGCGCGAGGCTTTGAAAGAATCAGGATTGCCGGAAAGCTCGGTTGCTTTGATAGACGGCGCTTCTCACGACATAGTCGACGAGATGATGTCTCTTCGCGGATATATCGATCTGCTGATCCCTAGAGGCGGAGCGTCGCTCATTCGTCGTGTTGTCGATTCTTCAAAGGTTCCGGTTCTCGAAACCGGCGTAGGCAACTGTCACATTTATGCGGACGCGTCCGCCGACGTAGATATGGCGAAGAAAATACTTATAAACGCGAAAACTCAGCGCCCTGCGGTTTGCAATACGGCCGAGACTTTGCTTGTTCATAAAGATCGCCCCGATCTGCTGATATCTCTTTGTACGGCGCTTAAGGACGCCGGAGTTACAGTTCACGGATGCCCGGAAACCTGTTCGGCGGTTCCGTTCGCCGTACCGGCCGAGGAGGGAGATTATGAGAACGAATACTTATCTCTGGATATGGCGGTTAAAGTAGCGTCTTCCATTGACGACGCTATCTCTCATATACGCCGATATGGAACGGGACATACGGAGGCCATAATAACCTCAGACCGTGAGTCCGCCGAGAAATTTACCCGTGAAATCGACGCGGCGTGCGTCAACGTTAACGCTTCTACCCGTTTCACCGACGGTTTTGAATTTGGTTTCGGCGCCGAAATAGGAATATCCACTCAGAAAATGCACGCGCGCGGTCCTCTCGGACTTCGCGAAATTACCTCGTATAAATTTATAGTTGAAGGAGACGGCCAAATACGCGGCTGATATGAAAATGCTTAATAATAGAATCGCTTTTATTGGAACGGGATTTATGGCGTCCGCAATGATTGGAGGACTTGTAAGAAGCGGGACGTTTTCTCCCGAGAATATATTCGCAGTTAACGACGCGTTTCCGGAGAGCGCGGCGGAGGCCGCAGAAAAATTCGGGATTGTCCGCGGAGACGCTTCGTCGCTCGAGCTTGCAGATATCGTGCTTTTTGCAGTTAAGCCCCAGTCTCTGCCTGACGTTCTTGAAATGTATAAGGAACGTCTTAGCGGAGATAAATTGTATCTGTCTATTATGGCGGGAATTTCTACCTCATATCTTGAGAACGCTTTGAACGGAGCGAGGGTTATAAGATTTATGCCTAATCTTGCTCTTTCCGTTTCATGTTCTGCGACCGCATATTGTCTCGGAAGCCGCGCGGACGAATCTGACGGCGCTCTTGCGGAAGAGATATTCTCTCCAATGGGAATAATCCGCAGAGTAAAAGAAGAGGAAATATCCGCGGTTACGGCGCTGTCAGGCAGCGGACCGGCATACTTTTACAGATTGACCGAGGCTATGGCTAAGGCGGCGATCGATTGGGGTATGGAAGCGGCCGCGGCCGAGGAGCTGGCTCTTCATACTTTGATAGGTTCGGCTAAGCTGATCGCTCAAACCGGAGAGTCGCCGTCAGAAATGCGCCGCCGCGTTACGTCTAAGGGAGGCACTACCGCCGCCGCTCTCGACGCCATGACTGAAACTGGATTCGACGACTCGGTAGCTTCGGCATTCTCCGCCGCTCGCATACGCAGCGACGAGCTCGGAAAGTAATTAGCCGCGAATGCTTTATAAATCTTTTGCAAGAGATTAAATCAATAAGATCTCTCAATGATTAAAAAGACTATTGTAAAGTAATAAAAAAGCGTGAAGCTTACGACTTGGTTTAAAAGCCTTTCTAAGTTCCACGCTCTTTTTTTACAATATGAAATATGTCTAGAAATTATTAGATTTACATTTTATATCTTTTAGTTTTTTTACTTATGCTTCGTAAGCTCCAAATAAAATAGTGACTGTGAAACAAAGAAGGCCATTCGATATAATAGAAGAGCGAAGTAGGAATGACTTTAATTGGAGTAAGAGTATTACAATGAAGTCCAAGCAGAGTAAATTGAACGGTACAAATATCGGAGGCGATAGCGTGGGAAACGTAAAAGACGAGCAAACGAAAGCCATAGCGGAGGTTAAGGAACGGGGTCAGTGGCGCATAAAAGCTATACGCAGATTCAAAGAGAATACGGCGTATCGCACAGCGCCCTGTTCGACTGGATCAGCAGCAGTATAAATAGCTTGATCATTCGCAAAATGCATAATATCAATAACACATCTATTGCTTAACAAAACATCCGTACAATTTTCTTTGATCTAGTGTATGAATCTTTTACTACCGGCACGAAAATAAAAATTTAAAGCTCCCTATGAAATGACGGCGCCTGTTTTGACAAACCGAATAAATTTAATTGTAAAACTGGAGTCCAATAAAAATGAGCCTTCGGTTTTATCTTTATAGCTCCCCTTCAAAAAAATATTATATTTTATCGCAATAGCAGAGCGCATGGCAAAAGTCAATACATTTGCGTTTGAGAGTAAGTTTTACTTCTGTACAATAGTATTCACCAAGATACAGAAGGAGTGATTCTATGTCTATCCCACAACACGGCCGCCCTATACTGCCGCATATCTAAAATCAAAGTCGACCAAGACGATTTATCCAGAGGACAGAAGTGTAAAGTCATATAAGCAGAGGGTAGATATTTTCTATCATTTTATAGGAAGATTATAGGAAGAATTGATATGGGCTAATTGTAATAAAACAGCAGTCTCTATAATAGAGGCTGCTACTATCATTTCTATTAATGTACGAGTGTTCTTACAGCTTTTCCTGCTTCAGCATAGCATTCGCGAGGAAAGCAAAGAAAACAGGAGAAAAAGAGAGCGGCGCCGTCGAATACGACGGCGCTGCCGTTTAATTGGACCTAAATTTTTGGCGTAGTCATTCAATGGTAGATGTGGCGATAGGATACTCCTGCGAAAATAAAAGATATCCGAATTTGGCGATAAAATTTATATTTTATAATGCTGCGACTATATCGATTCCATTTCCATCCGGATCTTTTATGTTGAAATAGCGATACCCCCATGGCAGATCCTGCGGCGGTTCCTTAATTTCAACGCCTAGTTCTTTTATTCGCTTATATTCCGCATCGGCGTCCGCAACGCGAAGCTCAAATCCATGACAAGTATTATATATTTTCGGTTTGAACCCCTCGTCGTAATTCACCGTTATCCAAGTTGTATTCTCGTTTCTTTCTCCAAACCATATTTCAATACGGTACGGTCCTCCATGTTCTTTGTGATTGACAATATAAGCGTCAAGCGTTTTTTCATAAAAATCAGCAAGTCGTTTCGGATCAGAAGAAACAATGTTAACGCCGACAAACTTGTGGGTAAACCCTGTTGATTTTGTGTGTTCGTCTAATATTTCCTTGCCCTTTTCGAGATATTCGTTCATCGATAATCCCCTTCTTTCTTTAATATTTTCAAGGTTTGAAACAAACATTTTGCTCGGCAATGAAATTAGGTATGGATTATTACGAAAAACGTTAGGAGTACACCCATATGAATTTTTCATTGCCCTTGTCAAAACTTCCTGTGACGAAAATCCATATTTGATTGCAATGTCGATTAAACGTTCTTGCGTATCTCTTATGTCAAATGCTGCACGGCATAACCGACGTTCAGCGATATACTTTTTTACTGTCATTCCTACAAATGAACGAAAAAGGCTTGAAAAATAAAACGGTGAATACCCTATATGATTGGCCAAGTCAAGTAGCGCTATTTCTTCCGTTATATTATCTTCAATATAAATCAACGATTTTTCAATTGTATTCCGCCACGTTGTCATTTTGTTCCCCACCTTTCGTATACAAGTATATCAAAGAGAAAATAAGATGTTTTGATATAAGTTGCGGACTTGTATTGCGTTTTATAGCTTTGCATACATAAATGTATATCAATCAATGGAATATGAAGATAGCAAAGTAATAATCCTATAATCAATCCACCGTCAGTCACACGATTACGCATAAATTCTATACGCGAATAACGGTTGCTATGCTTTTTATCGTACTGAATTGTTTCCCGAAGCAATCTCATACGCGAAGTGTATTTCACAACACAGCTATTTCACACGCAGACAGGCGTATTTCATTAAAAAAAGTACTTGCAAAACTAAAGCGCTTTTTTGTACGAGCGTTCTTGTAGAATTTAGCAAAAAACATATTAAAATAAAGGGGTTTTATACGCACGAAGCGCACGAATCCTAAAAAATGTTGACAGTCGACAAAGCGGCAAGCTAAAGGGCTTGCCGCATCGTGCCGAATCGTGACGAAAAGACATATTTGCGATTTTGGCTGAGTGATTTGAACCCGCGTAAAGATATCCCTTTCTGCCAATTTAACTTTCATGTTTTCGTTTTGCCATTGACAAAAAGAATGTTGCCCATATTATTTCTTTTCTATGATTTCCTTAGCTTCATGGAAAGCAGCTAATTCCTCAATCGTTGCATCAATCCCTTTGCAATCATGAAATTCGGGATTGAATATATTTCTTTCTTTAATAATAAATTTTTTGGTCTTCCAATCCATTTTACAATCAATATAACCGACAAATTGATTTCCTACAAGGATTGAAAGCGGCCATTTCATGCCTTTCTTTTTGAAATACTCAAAAGTAAAGGAATAATCGAAAAATGCTTCAAGCCACGCTTTGTCCCTTACAATTGTATCCATTGGTGATATAAGTCGGACTTCGCCGAAATTTACAGCTGCTTTTTCATCCAGAAGCGGTACTTTTGAAGAATGGATATAGTAATACTTACGACCGATTTTATATGAAAGCTTCATAATCTTTTTTTCTTTTTCCAATTCATCAAAAACAGGCTTAATATCAGCAGTTTTATATCCGGATATATGAGAAATATGAACCGGATCTGTTATTCCAAACGAAGCTATTAGTTTTTCAATTATACATTTTATTGCTTCTTTTTCATCAACAGGATCATCGATCCATTCTGAAAAGCCTACCTTTTCTTTTAAAATATAAACAGGTTCTCTGAAAGTTCCGGGATTTCTGCCGCAAGTCAAAAAATCTCCTCTGCGGCACATTCTGTAAAAAGCACGGAACAAGGGTAAATTATAGCTGTAATCGTGTTCTTTTCTATATTTATGCCATTCATAGCTTAATCCTAAGTTTTCCCAAATTTGATTGAGCGTCAACCCTCCGAAATCAGATAATCTTTCTTTTAATTCTCTTTCCGCCTCCCAAATTTCAGGACTGTCTCCGTCTTTAAGCCAGCTTTCATCAGAACTTCCCCATCTCGAAATACTTTTCGTTGCATGCCGATATAATGAATATTCATTGCTCGGTACAAAAAACATATTCCTTTTAAATGTCCATGTTTCGGTAATCTTGAATTCCTTATATGCCGCTATATCCAACTGTTCTGCTTTAAAATCTTTTTTTCTGTTCCAAAGCGCTATATACTGGTTTAGATGTATAGTAGGATTAGGGTCATACTGCAATCCGCAAATGTCCGATACGATATTCTCTATACTGTCAGCGCTTTTCTGGATCAGGCGCTGACTCTCCAAAATAATATTTCGCATAACATTCATATCATAAATAGTAGCGCCCATAAAATACACCGCCTCTCGGTTAGTTTCTTCAGAAAATCATAATTTCCATAATTTTTCTATATATCTGCTTTGTTTGATATTTATTAAGCCATATAAGACAATTTAATATAATAATTTTGTATAAATTATATCACTAATTTCTGTGTTTTACAATGATATACGTAAATATTAGTGAGTTTGCGACTTTCTTTTGCTTTTTTGTATAACCCGAAAATATTATATTAGGACTTATAATATCAACAATAAAAATCATCAAAGTCAAGCCGTTATCAATGTCGTAATTCTATTTTTAATCTATTAAGATAAAAGAAGAGACAAACCTGATCTAAAACAAGTTTGTCTCTTTTTGTATAATCACTATAATAAAGATATTTCCGGCGGTTTTGTCGAGAGATTTGAACTCTCGTTATTATTTTATTTCTTTAACGTACAATCTGTCTTTCCCGTTACCGTAATTAACAATATTCTTGACATATCTATATCCATACTTCTCATACAAACCTACATGTTCCGACGGAATATAGGTTCTATCAAATCCATTTTCCTTTGCATACGCATTTGCAAAATCAATCAGCTTTTCACTGATCCTGTGTCCGCGATAATCCTCCGCCACGAAGATACCTGATATCCATGGATATATTTCGGGCAACGGATAATAGTCTGTCTTCATGATAAAAACCATTCCCACAATTTGAGCATTCACAATTGCTGCAAATGGCGTTTCCCAATCAGTAAGCCTCCAAGCCCGAAGAATTCCTGACATATGTTCTTTTACATCTTCCCATGAGAAATTTTCAACAAAACAGATCAATTTATTTGCCAAGTCCGTGTCTTTGTCTACTTTTTTTATCTCCAATGCATCCATACTGAAATCGTTTTTTACAAATCCAAAGCGCCGTTCGACTTTTCCGGCAGTTTCATCGACTGTACTTTTAGAGGTTCTCTCGATCCAATAAAAGCTACTATTCTTGATATCTTTACGTCTTTTCTCGTTGAGGATTTTCAGGGTTGTATTACATATCGTTTTTGCTTTTTCAACATCAGTCGCACTGTTTATAAAGTCGCTAAAATCCAGATGATCAGGGCGATTACAGTAATCATCAACTAAATTCAAAGGCTCTTTTATTAAAAAAACGATTCTTGATGATTCCGTAAATTTTTCAGCTTCTTCCACCGTCAAATGGCAGTCACACAATACAATCTGATTTTGTGAAAGACGAATTAAATCAAGCAACACAAAATCCAATTGTTCTCTTGTGTTATCAATCAGCCATTTTTTATATTCCTCTACAGTACGCCCAAAAAACTCATCCGCATCTTTAAAGATTTTATTCATCGACGGTTGAAAAACAGAATTTGAAAGTTTTTGATGATTTGCAAACTGTTCATCAATATCATAAACGAATAAATTATGCCGCTTAGACAACTCTCTTGAAATAGTGGTCTTTCCACCGCAAGGCGTTCCGGATATAAAATAAACGTTTTTTAAATATTCTTTAATTACATTGTCTTGAAATATCATTGTACAATCTCCTCTAATTAAATAGTTTTTATGTTCCACTTGTGCATAAAACTATTTAACACAGTTCCATGCACTTTAGATATTTCTCAACTTTAAGAATGTTACCATATTTATCACCTCCAAACTTTAAATTTCTTTTTCTATTCTATCATATTAAGTTCAGCTATTACAACATTATTTATATGAAATATAAACTTATTTATGAAATTCCCAAGCATCCAAAGCATTAATTATATATCCATACCTAAGTTCATTATTTAATGCAATCCGGGTATGTACTATAAAAAGCGACAAGTTCCGACGATAACGAAACTTGTCGCTTTTTGGCGTCGCTAAGAGGATTTGAACCTCCGACCTACCGCTTAGGAGGCGGTCGCTCTATCCAGCTGAGCTATAGCGACATTCTAAATTATTAACTCAATAAAGGAGGCTCTATCGTAAGGTCAAAAATAAAACGCTTGTTTATTGTATCACGAAAAAGCGGAAAAATCAATAGTTAAACAAATATTCTCCGCCTTTTCGCTACAAATTTATTTTACTTTAATTGTTGAACCTTGCCGAAACATTTTTTTCCGTCCGTACCTGTTAGTAGGACTTCAGCGATTTTACCGGAAACGTCCGAATCAGTTGAAAATTCGACGTCTACAAAGCGCTCCGAGTGACCCGAGGCCGTTCCGTCTTTTACTTTTTCAACAAGCGCGTATACGGGCGCGTTCAAATGAGCCGAGACATATTCTTCAAGCAAGTTTGCTTTTATTTTATCTTGCTCGGACGAGAGAATACGGAGCCGTTCGTTGCGAATATTTACAGGTATTTTTTCCTTCATTACAGCGGCCTCGGTTCCTTTTCTCTCCGAATAAGGGAAGATATGCAGATGGAAAAACTTCGTCCGTTTAATAAATTCAAGAGTTTCCATAAATTCTTTTTCTGTTTCTCCGGGAAAACCGACGATAATATCCGCCGTAAGAAAAACGTCTGGAATCGCGGACTTTAAACGAGCTATATTTTTTTCAAGCATGTCCGCGTTATATCTGCGTCTCATTCGAGCAAGAACGGAAGAAGAACCGCTTTGAACGGAAAGGTGGAAATGTGGAAGAACGAAGGGAACGGAGGCGATTCTGCAGACGAATCGTTCCGACATTACCGTAGGCTCAAGAGATCCCATGCTTATGCGCTCGCAGCCATGCGCGGCTATCTCTTCAATCAATTCGGCAAGAGCCTCGCCCATATATTCTTCACGTTCTCGGTCTGCGTCGCGGCCGTACGCGGCTACCTCTATGCCTGTGAGTATAATTTCTCGGCAGCCTCGCCCAAGAAGTCCTTTTACCTCGTTTATAACGTCCTCGCGCTTTTTTGAGCGTACTTTTCCCCTTGCTCTGGGAATAATACAGTATGAACAGCGATTGTCGCAGCCGTCTTCAATTTTTATATATGAACGAGTTCGAGGAGATCTGCTCAGAGTCATATCGTCGAAGGACGATGTGAAAATGTCGTCTATGTCGATTACGGTTTCAGATTTATTTTGCTTTATAAGCTGTTCCGCGATATCGGGTATATCGGATTTTTTTGAGTTTCCCTTTATATACGTAACTCCGTCTATCCCTTTGACAATCTCCGCTTCAGTTTCAGAGTAGCAGCCGGTTACGATGACCGGGGAACCCGGGCTTGCCGCGATTGCCCGCCTGATAAGCTGTCGAGATTTTCGCGCGCTTTCTCCGGTTACGGCGCAGGTGTTTATTACGGTCACGTCCGCTTTGCGGCCAAAAACGACTATATCGAATCCTCGGCGGGCGAGTTCTTCCGCTATTACATCCGATTCATACTGATTTACGCGGCATCCGAGAGTCGACAGAGCCGCTGTTTTTTTTTCATCTTTCATGTTGTAAATCCTGCTTTATTGTTTTATCGGCCGTATTTGACGCGAACTTGTTAACCGGAGTAGCGAATAAACCGATTTATGAGCCGAAATATAAGATATTTTAACATTTTTTATCCGGATTTGTAAAGAGGCTTATGGATTTTTTCACCGACTTTCGTCATTTCACTTGTATTTTTCTCGTGATTGAAGTATAATTGAGACGACTAAAAACGACAGTTCCCGACCTGCGGTAAAATTTGTGGATATATTATTTTCCGAAGCGACACGGGATAGAAAGGCTAAATATTATGAACAGAGAAACCTTTCATGTGCTGAACCATCCGCTGATCACGCACAAGCTCACTATTATGAGAGAAAAGGAAACCGGCTCCAAGGATTTCAGACAGCTTTTGTCGGAAATAGCCATGCTTATGGGATACGAAATCACGCGCGAGCTTCCGCTTGAGGAGGTAGATATCGAAACTCCCGTCGCAACGATGAAAGCGGGAAGGATCGAAGGCAAAAAACTCGCCGTTATTCCTATACTCCGCGCCGGTCTCGGCATGGTGGACGGTCTATTGAGCCTTGTGCCGGTCGCCAAAGTGGGCCATATCGGTCTGTATCGCGATCCGGAAACCCATGATCCCGTCGAGTATTACTGCAAACTTCCAGCCGACATTGAAGAGAGATTCGTAATTGTATGCGATCCTATGCTCGCTACGGGCGGATCGGCTTCTGGCGCGATTACTATGCTGAAAAAAAGAGGATGCAAGCAGATTAAGCTGCTTTGTCTTGTTTCAGCTCCGGAAGGAGTTGAAAGACTTCAAGCAGATCATCCGGACGTTGAAATATTTACGGCCGCTTTAGACGAGCGGCTGGACGATCACGCATATATTATCCCGGGACTTGGGGACGCCGGCGACAGATTGTTCGGGACAAAGTAATAAGCGATGAGAGCTTTTACCGTCAATGAAAACGACGAGGGGCAGAGACTGGATAAGTTTATTTCTAAGGTTGTCCGAGGGATGCCCCCCTCGCTTATGTATAAATACATTCGTAAAAAGCGCATAAAAGTAAATGGAAAAAGAACCGAAGAAAAGTATCGCTTACTTTTAGGCGATATGGTGGAACTGTATATTCCGGACGAATTTTTTTCAGTTTCCGCCGGAACGTCTGAATATCGGAGAGCATGCTCTGATCTTGACGTCGTATACGAGGATAAAAATCTTCTGCTGGTTAATAAAAGGCCCGGAGTTCTTGTTCATACCGGAGACGAGGGGGATCCGTCTCGCTCTCCAGAAGCCGAGAGGGAAACGCTTATTTTCAGGATTAAATCTTATCTTGTGTCTACCGGCGAATATTCTCCGGAAGACGAGAATTCATTTTCTCCCGCGCTCTGCAACCGCATTGACAGAAATACGGGAGGTATTGTAGTCGCCGCAAAGAACGCCGTCGCTTTGCGCGCTGTAAACGAGGCTATCAGAGATCGTGAAATCCATAAATATTATCTTTGCGCCGCGCATGGAATTCCGACCCGGAGAGAAGATACTCTCCACGGCTATCTTGTGAAAAATCATAAGACTAATATGGTCTCGGTCTCTAAATCGCCCGTCCGCGGGGCTAAGGAAATAGTTACCGGATATCGCGTGATAGCGGAAAACCGACGGGAAGATCTTGCGCTTCTTGAAATTTCGCTTCTGACCGGACGAACGCATCAGATAAGAGCGCATATGGCCTCTATCGGTCATCCGCTTCTTGGCGACGGTAAATACGGTATAAACGGAGAAGATAGGAAACGGGGATACAAGTGTCAGGCCCTTTGCTCATACGCTGTTGAATTTGCGTCTCATAATAAAGATCTGGAATATATGTACGGTCGTAAATTAACGGTGGACCCGAACTCCGTTTTTTTCCTTAATAAATTTCCAGGCGTTCGCCTTTGATAAGGATAAACGCCACCGTCATGGGTAATAATTGAATATTGTGAAGCGTCGCCTCGCCGTATTTCACGGGGGGCGATTTTTTGACGATAATTTGAGCGAAATCTAATCTGTAATTTTGCGCGTCGGTGGAAAAACGCTTTACAAATATAAAATAAAGGTATGGTGAAATTTATTGTGAAGAAAAAATTATATCTTTATCCGTTTTGTTTAGTAGCCGGAATTATCAGCGCGCTTCCCGCTATAGTAGGACGTTTATTTATACTTACGTGGATAGCTCCTGCAGTTATGTATATCGCGTCGGCAAAGCTAAGAGAGGGTGAACTCGGAGGCCGATACGCACCCGCTTTTTTCTTTTCATTAGGATTTTACGCCGCAGGTTATTCATTCGTATTTTCGCCGGAGCTTGCGACCGGGCTCGGAGCATTTTTTATTATAGGCGCCGCGTGGTTGGCCCTTTCTTTGCTGCAGGGAACGATCACGGCGCTTCATCTGCCGGTCGCGTATTTTCTTTCGAAAGGCGGTAAAAGAAGATGGGCCTTCGCTCTTTCCTCAGCAGCCTTTTATTCGTTCTCCGAGATTATTCTATCAGAGACGAGATACGCGATTCCATGGATGAACATGGCGGTAACTCAAGTCTATTCTTATCCTGTAATACAAATAGCTTCGATCTTTGGAGGAGTATCCGTATCGCTTCTTATTATGTTTACGAGCTCTCTTTTGGCCGACGCTCTTAATAATATTCGTTCCATCGAAGCGAGACGAGCTGCGGGGGCCGCGGCGGCATTTGCTTTCAGCCTTAACGTTATCTGCGGATTCGCATCCGCAGTAGTCGTATCGTCCGAGAGAGGGGAGCAGATCAGAACGGCGGCTGTTGGAGGCGGAATATCCATGGAGGAAAAAAATTCGGCCGTCATAGAGGACTTTGGACGTATATACACGGCTTCGGCAACGGACGCTGCGGAAGCCGGAGCCGAACTCCTCGTTTTGCCTGAAACTTCCTTTCCATATGATATTGCGCGATATCCTGCCGCGGATAAAATAATTTCGGAGATAGCCGAAAACGAATCGGTAACGCTTATCGCGGGAGCATATACGCGCGCGGCGCCTACAAAAAAGCAGAATCATGACTCCGCCGACGATTCGTCCGGCGCGTCTGAAGACGGTCTTTGCAACTCTTTGGTAATGTATTCTCCCGACGGTGAAAGAGGAGGAGAATATGTCAAGCGTCATCTTGTTCCTCTCAGCGAATTCATTGCGGGTGGAGTTATCGGAGATATGTGCGACCACGCCGCGTCTCTTCTTTCTCCGTTTGGGCTTACGGCGCAGCGATTAACCGCCGGCAGCGACGGCGTAATAACTTCCGATACTGCGAACGTTGGCGGGATTATATGCTTTGATTCTCTTTTTTGGGATTCAGCCGTCGACAGCGTAAGAGACGGCGCCGATTTGCTTGCGGTATCTGCAAACGACGCGGTGTTAGGAGACAATTTTTCAGAAAGAATACACCTCAGTCACGCCGTCGTCCGAGCTGTTGAAACCGGAAGATACGCGGTTCGCGCGTCTACTGGCGGGATCAGCGCGGTGATCGGTCCGGAAGGAAGGCTAAGGGCGGCGTCTTCAGGAGGAGTCGCGGTGGCTACCGCGGAGCGGCGCGATAAGCTTACTCCTTTTTGTCGTATCGGACCGTACGTCCTGCCGTTAAGCCTGCTTTTCATATGCGCCGCAATTTCTTTTGCCAATCCCGTACGCCGAGAGATTTGCAGAATTAAGAGGAAAGCGTCGCTTAAGAGATTCAAAGACGCGAAGAAATGCAAATGAAAATGAACGTTGATTTTTCTTGCAATTTTTGCGGAGTTGTGATAATATTAAACTGTATATAAACGCGTCCGGCGAACGAGAGAAAATTAAGCCGCGCCGCCGATCAATATGTAGAACGTTTATTATTTTTATATCCGGTCTTTGACTGTGAATAATATTAAAGGAGAAGATATTTTGGCTTATACTTTCAGAGGCGGAATCCACGTTAACGAATACAAGCTTTCCTCGGAAAGTCCCATCGAGTTATTGCCAGATCCCTCGGAAGTCAGGATTTCGATGAACCAGCATATTGGAACTCCCGCCGTTGTATGCGTTAACGCAGGAGACAAGGTCGAAATAGGAAGGGTCATAGGAGACGTTCCTAAAGAAGCTCTCGGATGTCCCGTACACGCCAGCGTTTCCGGAACAGTTAAGGCTATCGAGAGCTCTCTCGTTTCCGCTGGAGTCACGGAAACTTATGTCGTTATTGAAAGCGACGGAGAGGGAAGGTTATGCGACTCCGTTAAGCCTTACGGCGGAAGTATACTAGACGCGGACGCGGAAAAGATAGCGGGCGTCGTTAGAAGCGCGGGGATTACGGGAATGGGAGGCGCGGCCTTTCCCACATATGCGAAGATTTTGTCCGCCGCTGGCAAGGCCGAGCTTTTAATTGTAAACTGCGCTGAATGCGAGCCGTTCATTACGTCGGATCACCGCGTACTCCTTGAAAAATCCGCCGCCGTTATAGGAGGCGTTAAAACCCTTATGAAGGCGGTCGGCTCTCCCCGCGCTTATGTTGCGATAGAAGATAATAAGCCCCACGCAATAAAAAAAATGACGGAAGTTCTTGAGAACGACTCAATGATCGACGTCAAGATAATGAAAACTAAATATCCTCAGGGAGACGAGAGGCAGCTTATTTTCGCGCTGACAGGCCGCGAGCTGGCCGCTGGCAAACTTCCCGTCGACGCGGGCTGCGTTATCTTTAACGCCGCTACCTGCGCGGCGGTATACGAAGCCTTTTTGGACGGAACTCCTTTAGTTCGTCGCGTCGTCACAGTATCGGGCGATTGTGTTAAAGAACCGAAAAATTTGTCCGTTCCCATCGGAACCCCGGCGTCGGCGCTCGCAGAGTATTGCGGAGGATTTGTAAAAGACCCGGCTAAGATAGTGTTTGGCGGACCTATGATGGGACTGGCGCAGTGGGACGCCGACGCGCCTGTAAAAAAGAACACGTCGTCCATACTATTCCTTTCAAATGAATTTTTAGGCAAGCCGTCTTCTTCCCAGACTTGCATACGTTGCGGCAGATGCGTAGCGAACTGTCCTATGCGTTTAATGCCGGCTTATATTGCTCAGTCCGTTATGAGAGACGATATTAAGGGCGCGGAACGATACGGCGCTATGAGCTGCGTCGAATGCGGATGCTGTTCTTATAACTGCCCAGGTAAGGTTGAAATCGTTCAATACATAAGAACGGCTAAAAATCGTATTCGTTCAGAAGCGGCGCGGTCGAGAAGCTCCGCTAATGACAAATGAGCGAATTATCGGCGACGACTAAATAATTTTGAATAAGGATATGTCAAAATGAAAAAAGATTCAAATAAAATTTCTACGTCCGACGGCGGAATGTCGGCGGAGGCGGAACTTTTACAGGTTTCGTCGTCTCCTCACATGAAGGCGCGAGCGTCTACGAGATCAATCATGATTGATGTGATTATCGCTCTTCTGCCCGCGTACATATGGGGAATATGCGTGTTTGGAAACAGGGCTCTTCTCATAGGAGCTGTTTCCGTGATATCCTGCGCGGCTTTCGAGGGGATAACGCAGTTTATTCTTCGACGTCCTGTTACGATATCGGATTTTTCAGCTTGCGTTACGGGCTTGCTGCTCGCCATGAATCTCCCCGTTACCGTTCCATTGTGGATTCCGGTAGTCGGAGCGTTTTTCGCAATCGTCGTCGTAAAGCAGCTTTTCGGCGGTATCGGCAAGAATATCGTTAACCCGGCTTTAGCGGCGCGAGTATTTCTTTTTTCATGGGCGTCTGATATGACGGGGTTTGTCAAAGCGGGAGACCGCGTAAATTCTTTAGCCGTGAACTCGGGGGCGGACGTTACGGCTTCCGCTACGCCTCTTGCTTCCCTGAATAGCGGCGCGCTTCCGTCAGAGACAATTTCAGATATGTTCGTTGGAAATATCTCGGGTTCGATAGGAGAAGTATCCGCTATACTTCTGTTGGCGGGCGGAATATACCTGCTTTTCAGAAAAACGATAACCTGGCATATTCCGGTATCGTTTATCGGCACGGTAGCCGTGATTACATATTTGTTTCCAAAGGCCGGCGATTCCTTCGATTTTATGCTCTATGAGATATTTGCGGGGGGACTTATGCTTGGGGCGATCTTTATGGCTACGGATTACGCTACGTCTCCTCTTACGTCTGCCGGACGCGTGATATACGGCGTTGGATGCGGAGTTATAACGGTATCGATTCGCTATTTCGGAGGATACGCGGAGGGAGTTTCTTTCGCCGTGCTTATTATGAATTTGTTGACTTGGTATCTGGATAACTTGGGTATGCCTAAGCGGTTTGGAGAGACGGTGAAAAAGAAAAAGGAAAGCTGAGGACGGTATGGATAAAAAAGAAAATCTATCGACAAACGAGACTTCTCCTAAGTATCTTGTCAAATTAGTCGCTGTTCTCACTGCGATAAGCGTTCTTGTAGCGGCGATTCTTGCGGCGGTAAATTTTTTCACTAAAGGCAAGATTGCGGATAACGGCTCTAAGGCAAAGGAAAAAGCGGTTTTATCTATTTTTACTTCCGGAGACGAAAGCAGGCTCTATAAAAAAAGCGAAAATGAAGAGATATATCTTGCGTATAAGGACGGAGGTATCCTCGGGTACTGCGTGTTCATAAGTTCCTCCGGTTTCAGCGGAGATATAGACATGATGGTGGGAATATCGTCTGATTATACGACCGCGGGAGTAAAAATCGTCTCAATGTCTGAAACGCCCGGCGTCGGGTCAAAGACAAATTCAGACGAATTTCTCAGCCGTTTTATAGGAGGAAATCATTCCGACCCCGTAAAAGGATGCGACGCTATTTCCGGCGCTACCATAAGCTCAAAAGCGGTCGCCGAAGGAGTAGCCGCGGCTCACGGAATTAATATTGATCTTGAGACAGTCGCCGCCGAAGTTGGCGCGTCCGTTATACAAAACGTACCGGAATCCGATGCCGAAGAAACAAATAACGAGCCTGACGAGACGGAGTCTTCCGCGGACGTTGACGATGGGGAAGATGCGAATACCGAGGATACGACGCCTGACGAGCCTTCATCAGAAAACGATCCGGAACCGGAGCCTCCTTCCGGCAACGATAATTACGTTTACGGAGAAGTCGGCGGCGATCCTTCGTACAGATACGGACGATATGCGGAAACCGCCGAGAACCAATACCGTATAGAAATAAGCAGATCAGAAGAGACGGCTGAGGTTGAAACTGACGATGAGGATGAGACGGAGGAGGAGTGATCGTCATATGAAGAGCAACGTTGGAAAGCAATTTAAAGACGGCGTGATCGCAAACAATCCTGTTTTTGTACAGCTTCTCGGAATGTGTCCCACGCTGGCTACTACGACGGCGGTGGTAAACGCTCTCGGTATGGGCGCGGCGGTTATCGTAGTTCTTATGTTTTCAAACCTTTTTATATCTCTTTTAAGAAAAATAATTCCTAAGCAAGTGCGTATAGCGTCGTACATAGTTATTATTTCGGGTTTTGTAACTGCCGTCGAGCTTATTATAAAGGCGTTTTTTCCGTCGATCGACGCGGCTCTCGGTCTGTTTATCCCGCTTATTGTGGTTAACTGCATTATTCTTGCGAGAGCGGAGGCGTTCGCTTCGAAAAATAGGCCTATGCCGTCTATGATAGACGGTATAGCGACGGGAGCAGGATTTACGTTTGCGCTCGTATGCGTCGCGTTTGTACGAGAACTGCTTGGAACCGGAAAGATATTTGCTTCTGCCGACGGGACGGGAGGACTGTCAGTTTTTGGAGGAGGATATCCGGGCGCTCCTATTTTCCTGCTTCCTGCCGGAGCGTTTCTTACGCTTGGATTTGTTATCGCGGCCGTTCAAAAAATCGCGTCGGTTATAGATAAAAGAAGCCAAAATAAAAAAACGGCTGAAGCTTCCGAAACAGCCTGCGGCGTTGCGAGAGATCTTTCCTATAACGAAGATGAAGATACTTAAAATATGGCGTGCAAGTATGGAGAATCGGACGAATAGGGAAGAGATAGGAGAGTAAAAATAATGAGCAATATTTTTCTTATTGTGTTTGGAGCCGTACTTACGGAAAACTTCATTTTTTCGCGTTTTTACGGAATATGTCCATTCTTAGGGGTTTCCGATAAACCGTCTACGGCTCTCGGCATGGGTATGGCAGTGACCTTTGTTATGACGGTATCCTCCGCCGCTACATATTGCGCGTATTACCTTTTGCTTAAGCCGTTCGGCCTTGAATATCTGAAAACCATCGCGTTTATTCTCGTTATAGCGGCGCTCGTTCAATTTATAGAAATGTTTCTGAAAAAATATGCGCCGTCTCTATACGGGGCTCTTGGAATATATCTTCCTCTGATCACGACAAACTGCGCGGTACTCGGCGCGGCCTTGGTTAATATTCAGGAACAGCGGTCTTTTATTGAAAGCGTAATGTTCGGCGCTTCTTCCGCGCTCGGATTTACTATGGCGATATGCGTTTTTGCCGGCGTGCGCGCAAAAATGGAGTTTTCTAATCCTCCGAAAGCGTTTCGCGGATTTCCTATTTTGCTGATAGCGGCCGCTCTCGCCGCTATGGCGTTTTCGGGTTTTTCCGGCATGAAGTTTTGAGACGGGTAATTATAATGCGACGGTTATATAGTCGATTAGATCATAAACGAAGCTTTCTAAAAAGACGCGATATTATGTGATTTTGTAGCTATATTTTACGAGCAAAATTATTGAAACTCGGAAAAGTCGCTGATTTGCCGTATTTGACGGCACGGATAGATTTCATTACTTTTTGTGACGCCGCTTTGACGTCGTAAGGGAGATTTCTATGAAAGAAATACTTGCGCCGATATTAATATTTTTATTTCTCGGCATTATTATGGGAGCGCTTTTGGCGGTCGCCGCAAAGCTGTTCCATGTAAAGAAAGACGAAAGGGCTGAAAGAATTCTTTCATGTCTTCCGGGAGCGAACTGCGGCGGCTGCGGATACGCGGGATGCTCGGCCCTTGCGGACGCTATAGTCGAAGGAAAAGCCGCGGTTTCCGCATGCGCCGTAGGTGGGGAAGACGTCGGGATTAAAGTCGCTGAAATAATGGGGGCGGCTTTGGAAAATAGCGTTCGAATGAGAGCTCAGGTTATGTGCGGAGGAATCGACGGATGCGCTTCAAAAAAGTATGCTTACTCCGGAACAAACGACTGCGCGGCTGCGGAAAAGCTTGGCGGCGGAGACAAGACTTGCGCTTACGGATGTATAGGTCTTGGCTCCTGCGCCGCTCATTGTCCGTTTGGAGCGATATCCGTCCGTAGTGGAATTGCTTCGGTAGATCCCGAAAAATGCCGCGGCTGCGGAATATGCGTTAATTATTGTCCAAAGGGAATAATAAAGCTGATTCCTTTCGACAGCTCTTACTATGCGCGCTGCAGCTCTAAGGACGGCGGAAAGGCTGTCCGCTCGTACTGCGAGAAAGGATGCGTTTCCTGTCGAATATGTGAAAAGGCATGCCGGAATGGAGCAATAAAGGTTATCTCCGGAGCGGCGGAGATTGATTATTCTCTTTGTAGCGGCTGCGGTAAATGCGCTGATAAATGTCCGCGAGACGTAATACAAAGTATTCGCGAAATGAAATTTTAGGATACGCGGGTCGAGTCATGGATATGAAGCAGGCATAATTTGACGATAAGTTCTTATTTACATTTTTTACCGCTGTTTTAAGCGAAAAACACCGTTGAGTCCAGACCGCAGAGCGGCGGATTGTCAACGGTGTTTTTTATTGAAGATCTGATTGGGTTATTTAGTATTAGCGCCCAAAGGCCTCGTTTTAATTTTTGAATCCGAAGCGGCGTATGATTTTGATAAACAATTAAAAGGAGCAAATTTTTAATCCCTTATTTTTATCAATTCAATTCCTTCGTCTTTTCCAAGGTTACGGCCGTACAGCTTTTCAGTTGAATTATTCCAATGCTCGTGAACGCCAAGATTGCTTACATTGCTTCCGTTACCGTTCGTATAAGTAGTCCCAGACGGAGCGTTTGAAACAAGTCCCGCTTCGTGCAGATAGTTTTCGTTTGTTATATCTTTTGCGGCGCCGTTGTTTTCGACGACGGTAGGTTCGTTGTTTAAAAAGTCCGCGCCGACGGAATCAATAGCGACCGGATCCTGCGATACGAAAATGCTGGATGTATAATATCCGTTAAACGGCGCTTGACGCCACTTGGAATTCTCTTCGGTAATAGACGCGCCCTCGCTAGGCGCGCAAATAATAGCGTCCAGCATATATAAAACCGTTTTTCCGCCGAGATCGGTATTCGCCGTCAAATCTACTAGAGGGCTGTATATACCCGTTTCTGATTTCGTAAGCCATTGGTGCAGATCCGCTCCTTCGGGCGGCCGCATGGCGTTGCCGTTGATAAAAGATCCGAAATGGTTTTTACCGCAAAGAGTAATCCCATAGCTGTGCCCCTTCAAATTAGCCAGGTTAATCAAATATGTCGCCCCAGTGACGCAAGTAGGTAAATAGTTGATTTTTCCGCTGAACTCGCGCGACCATCTGATCGGCTTATTTTCATCAGCGACGCCGTTATCTCGCCCTACGAAGCAAATTCCTTCGAGCTCTCCTTCGGAGCACATTTCTACCATATAATCGGGAAATATGCGCGATACGTCGTAAACTGTAATGTCGCCCGGCGAGACTCCGCCGTCTCTTACGAGAGACGTAAGCAAAGTTTTCAGCAATACCGGATTTGTATAACTCATATGCGTTCTGCCCGAAGAATCGTCGTCGAACACGCCTGATCCGTTAATATTGGCCTTAATCGCTATTTTTTCGCCTTGCACATAACCTCCGGCCATGCCGCGAGATTTTTTATTTGACGCGAACAGCGCGCTCCAACCGGCGCGAGCCGTTTCTTTTCCGCCGAGGGAAGCGATGGAGTCGGTTACCATTTTGAAAATAACGTTTTCATTAAAATGGTCGTTCTCCCACCAGTAGCCGCCGCCGACCCATTGTACAGAAGCTGGATCGTGCGACCAAACAACGCGTCCCGGCTTCTCTCCGATACCGACGCCATAAGGCTCGTGATATGGATATGAGCCGTCATAAGTATCGTGATTATCTGACGCGGATTCGCACGAGTCGGATGTATTTTCCGATTGTTTGATTAGAGATTTAGACGAGATTTCTGTATTAGAGCTTGATATGCCTTCGCTGTAGGAACGGCACGACGTAAGAGAGACGATAAGAAAAAGCGCGCAAGCTAATATTCTTTTCATATACAAATTCCTTTCTTCATAATGCCTTGGGAACAGACTGCCTCGAGTAGTTCAAAGTCCGTCCGTAAGAAATTTCTCTCGATTTTATTTATGCTCTATATTTATTTGTAAGATTTTTCAAAAATCGCCGCGCATTCCTCGTCAGACATGGGACATGGATTAGACAGAAACAATCCTCCCATTGTTTCTCTTGCGTTTATGGCCAGCGTCATAAACTCGGATTTTTCGAAGCCGTAATCGCTCATTTTCAGGTCGTCTACGCCGCAGTCTTTTTGAAGCTTGATAAGAGCCGTAATGAAATCTTCCGACTTATCCGCGTTTGGAATTCCCATTGCTCTCGCCATTTTGATAAATTGCTCGTCGCAGGCGTGACGTTCGATAAAGAAACGTGCGAATTCTATGGAAATCATAATCAGTCCCGCGCCGTGCGGCAGATTGTGATGATATGCGCTCATAGCGTGTTCCATAGAATGCTGCGCGGTCGTGTTAGTAAGCTGCATTGTTATTCCCGCGATGGAACTTCCGTAAGCGACCGCCTCTCTCGCCTCTAAATCATTGCCGTTTGCAACTGCTCTCGGCAAATATTTCGCAATATTCTCAATAGCGGAAAGCGCGATCGTTTCACTGAGAATATTTACGCCGTTTGAAATCATGACCTCGGCGTTGTGGAAGAGCGCGTCAAATCCCTGATACGCAGTGTACCTCGGCGGAACGGTTTTCATCAGTTCAGGATCGACGATTGCAAGGATAGGAACAAGCTCTGGATAACCGAAGCCGATCTTCTCGTTGGTCTGACGGTTTGAGATAACTCCCCAGCAGTTGATTTCCGATCCGGTGCCGGAAGAAGTTGCGATTGTAACGATGGGAAGACCGGGATTGACAAGCGGCCGCCCCTTACCGGTTCCTCCGTTTACATAGTCCCATAAATCTCCCGGATTGGTCGCCATTGCGGAAACTGCGACGGCCGAATCCAATACTGCTCCTCCGCCTAGAGCTACGATAAAGTCGCAGTTATTCTCTTTGACTACGGCGGCGGCCTCCATTACGACTTCTTTCGACGGATTTTCGTGAATATTGCCGCAAAGGACATATTCGACCTCAGCTTTTTTGAGCTGCTCCCTCACGCGATCAAGCGTGCCGTAAGTTTTTACCGACTTACCGTTTGAAATTAAAAGCAGCGCCTTTTTGCCTAGAGCGCCGGCTGATCTCTTTGCATATATTTGATTACCGAGCTCGTTTAGTTTTCCGGCGCCGAAGATAAGATTTGTCGGATTGTTGAAATTGAAATTCATGTTCATTATAAATACCTCCAAATTATTTGTTTATCAGTTTGTTTTCGGTGAGTATACAAGAAAATTAAGACGTTATGCTATGTGCCGGTCGACATTAAACTGATTGAAAGGAGACGCTGATCGCCGGAAAAGAAGCCGATAACGTTTATGTTTTACTCCACAGTTAGGCAATTTAAAAAATCTTTGAATTGCGCCTTTATAGAATCCGCTCAATTTCAGCTTGTGAATCGGAACAGTAGGGACTCTTTTGACAGTTACTTAATCATATCGTCCGTCGTTCGACTTTATTATACTGAAAAAGAAGTAAAATGGCAAATACTTAAATCAAAAACCATGATATGCTTGAAAAGCATATCGAAAGACCGTATAATATAAGAACGGAGGGGAGGGACCTCGATATGGAAATAAGAGAGCTTCGTTATTTTTTAGCTATTGCAAGAGAAGGCAGCATTACAAACGCGGCTAATTTTCTTCATGTAACGCAGCCTACGATTTCAAGGCAGATACATGATTTGGAAGATGAGCTTGGGCAAAAGCTTTTCATACGCGGCAGTCATAATATGACTCTGACATCGGAAGGAATGATACTCCGAAAACGAGCCGAGGAAATCGTCTCAATGGTTGACAAAACCGAAGCTGAGTTTACTTCTATGGAAAAAGCCGTAAGCGGAGACGTTTACATTGGCGGCGGTGAAACGGAAGCGATCAAATTTCTCGCGCGAGTTGCCAAAGAGATTCATGATACTTATCCGAATATTCATTATCATTTGTACAGCGGAAATGCTCAGGACGTAACCGAACGGCTTGAGAAAGGACTTTTGGATTTCGGCGTTTTGGTTCAGCCCGCCGATATTTCTAAATATGACTATTTGAGCGTTCCGGCAAAGGACGTTTGGGGCGTTATTATGAGAAAAGACAGTCCGTTGGCGGAAAAAGAAACAATCTGTAAGGCGGACTTGCTTGGAGTTCCATTGATATGCTCTCGACAGGCTATCTCGCAGGAAAAAAGTAAGAATGAATTCGCACAGTGGTTTGGGGAGGATTTTGATAAATTGAATATTGTGACTACGTTTAATCTTGTTTATAACGCGGCGATTATGGTTGACGCGGGACTGGGCTACGCGATTACAATAGATAAAATTACCAATACTTCGGATAACAGCAGTCTCTGCTTTAAACCGCTTGAACCAAAATTGGATTCTGAACTGAACGTTATATGGAAAAAGTATCAGGCGTTTTCTTCCGCCGCAGAGTTATTTTTAGATAAACTTAGAGAGAGTTTTAATAATCTCCCTGTTTTTATATAATCATGAGAATATGTTATATCCCCGTTTCTTAAATAGATTATCTATATTTTAAAAGACAAATTTAATTTATTGAGCGGTATTTAAATCTCCGTCGCGCTCTATTAGCATTATGTTGTTATCTCGACTCAAAATAAAAAGCAATATGAATATTTTTTAATCGCCTTGATACATTAATTACTATATGTTATAATTTTTTAGGAAATAAAAAATAGGACGGACGAGATTATGCGGGAAAAATTCAAGACGTTTGCAAAAATGACCGCCGGTTCGGTCGTAGTCGCTTCTGGAGTGTATTTTTTTAATATGCAGAACGGTTTTTCTATGGGAGGAGTCAGCGGACTTTCAATAATTCTCGGAAATGTTATTCCTTTTCTATCTCCCGGTCTAATTCTGCCTGCGTTAAATTTGATTTTACTTATACTTGGTTTCGTACTCCTCGGGCGAAAAAACGGAATGCGTACGGTTTATTGCTCGTTGCTGTATTCGGGTCTTGTATGGGCGTTCGAACTTTTTATTCCTTTGTCCGGGCCAATGACGGATCAGCCGATGCTTGAGCTGATGTATTCCGTGCTTCTCAGCGGAATCGGTTCGGCAGTTTTATTCGACTGCGGGGCTTCTTCAGGCGGAACCGATATAATAGCGCTCATTTTAAAAAAATATACGAGCCTCGACATAGGACGATCTTTGCTAATTTCAGATTTTGTAATAACAGTTTCCTCGTTTTTTGTGTTTGGAATAAAAATCGGCCTTTTCTCTCTGCTTGGTCTTTTTGCTAAAACGTTTATACTTGACGGAGTTATCGAAAATATGAACGAATGCAAATCTTTTATGATTATAACGGAGAATCCGGAACCGATAATATCGTTTATAACCCAGAGGATGCGGCGTTCGGCAACCTCTATGGATGCTGAAGGAGGGTACACGGGGGATAAGAAAAAAGCCGTCGTAACCTTATGCCGACGTATGGAGGCGATACGGCTTAAGAAAAAAATACGGGAACTTGATCCGAAGGCTTTCGTTATAGTCACGTCCACCAGTGAAATTATAGGCAGAGGTTTCAGAAGCGTATAAAATCAGAGTGAAGACAAACTGCATGGCGGTAGCAAAATTACTGAAAGTTTTAGTCAGGCTTTTTAAAAAGCTTGCGCGGACAAGGGCGCGTAGTCCTTGTCGACCGTCGCAACGTTCGAAATCCTTTTTGCGTATTTTGTCTTCATCCTTAAAGTTTGACCGTCTTTTAAATTGTAAATAAAATTTCATGTTTGCTATCCTGATTGACAATGTCGAAATAATATGATAAAATAAACATAATAGCATTTCCGCGCATATAATTGCGCGGTTTGCTCTTTTTTATCGTATGTAAGGAAGGGGAGATAATTAAGATTATGCTCAGACAGCTTTCCAAGAGCATTGGGGAATTTAAGCTTCCGACAATATTGACTCCGATATTTGTTACGTTTGAAGTCATTCTCGAATGTATTATACCGCGCGTTGTCGCCGATCTTGTAAACGAGATAAAAGGTCATACTGGCGGCGACATTACTTATATTCTGAAGTATGGGGGACTGCTTGTGCTTATGGCGGCGCTTTCTCTCACGTTTGGAGGAATTGCCGGAATAACTTGCGCCAAGGCGTCGTGCGGCTTCGGACGCAACCTCAGGCGAGATATGTTTTACAGTATCCAGGATTATTCTTTTGAGAATATAGACAGATTTTCGTCTTCGTCTTTGGTTACAAGAATAACTACCGACGTCTCGAACGTGCAAAACGCGTTCATGATGATAATAAGGACGGCTATACGCGCTCCCCTTATGCTTATTTTTGCTTTCTTCATGGCGTTTCATATGGGCGGCAGAATGGCGATCATCTTCGTTTGCGTGATCCCGATACTTGGAGCGGGGCTAGCGTTTGTTATTTGTAAAGCGCTTCCGATATTTAGAAGGGTATTTAAGAAGTACGACAGACTAAACAGCTCTATTCAGGAAAACGTTAAGGGAATGAGAGTAGTCAAGTCCTTTGTAAGAGAGGACTATGAATCAGATAAGTTTGAATCTGCCGCAGGAGACGTTTGCCGCGATTTCACAAAGGCTGAAAGAATACTTGCGCTTAACGGATTTTTTATGCAGTTCTGCATGTACGCCGTCATGGTTTTTGTGCTAACGTACGGATCTTATACGGTAATATCTACGACCGGAGCCGATCTTGACGTAGGTCAGATGTCCGCTCTTCTTACATATAGCTTTATGATGCTTTCCAGCTTGATGATGGTGTCCATGATATTCGCCATGGTCACTATGGCGAGCGAATCCGCTAAGAGAATCTGCGAGATTACGTCGGAAAAAAGCACGATTATTTCTCCAAGCGATAAGGACTCGGTTCGTTTCGTAGCGGACGGATCAGTCGAATTTAACGGAGTGTCGTTCAAATATTCCGAGAGAGCCGAGCGCATGGCGCTCGTAGACGTAAACCTTTCTATTCGCTCCGGAGAGACCGTAGGTATTATAGGCGGCACAGGTTCGTCTAAGTCTACGCTTATTCAGCTTATTCCTCGGCTTTACGACGCGACGGAGGGATCGGTTATAGTAGGCGGCGAGGACGTGCGTAAATACGATCTTGACGCTCTTCGCGGCGGAGTCGCGATAGTTCTGCAGAAAAACGTTTTGTTTTCAGGTTCTGTAAAGGACAACCTGCGCTGGGGCAACCCTGAGGCGACTGACGAAGAGATGGCGGAGGCGTGCCGTTTGTCGTGCGCCGACGAATTTATAAAAACTCTTCCGGGGAGTTACGATTATTATGTAGAGCAGGGAGGCGCCAATCTTTCCGGAGGTCAAAAGCAGCGGCTCTGCATTGCGCGCGCTCTTCTGAAAAAACCGAAGATATTGATTCTCGACGACTCTACAAGCGCGGTTGATACAAAAACGGACGCGTCTATCCGACGGGCGATGCGAGAGTATATTCCGGAGACTACTAAAATTATTATCGCTCAGCGAGTTTCTTCCGTACGGGACGCCGACAAGATAGTCGTTCTTGACGGGGGAAAAATAAACGCGGTCGGAACGCATGAAGAACTGATAAAATCCTGCGATATTTACCGTGAAATATATATGTCTCAGAACAAGGCGGGTGATAGCGATGAATAAAGTGAAACGACAGCGCAAAGGCGGAGTATTCGTCCGACTTATAAAAACAATGTTTTCATTCTATCCAAAAATGCTTCCCGTTACTCTCGCCTGCATTATTTTCAGCGCTATTATAGGCGCGCTTCCCGCCGCTTTTATGCAGAACGTAATCGCAGTTATTGAGAAGAGCTGGGAGATCGGCGATTGGTCGGCCGTCGGAGGAGAAATATTCGGCATTGTAAAAATACTCGTCGTCTTATATGTCGCGGCTATAATTTCCAGTACTGTTTTCGGACAGCTCATGGCGATAATCACGCAGGGAACGCTGAAAAAGCTGCGTCTTAAAATGTTTGATAAAATGCAGACTCTTCCGGTTAAGTATTTTGACACCCATAATCACGGAGACGTGATGAGCGTTTATACAAACGACATAGACACATTGCGTCAGCTCATATCGCAAAGCGTCCCTCAACTTTTAATGTCCGGTATTACGGTAATAAGCGTTTTCGCCATAATGATATATTACTGCGTATGGTTGACCGCGGTGGTTCTGGCCGGAGTCGTCGTTATGTTTTTCGTCACCAAAAAAATAGGCGGAGGCTCGGCAAAATACTTCATATCGCAGCAGAAGGCTATCGGAAAAACAGAAGGCTTTGTTGAGGAAATGATGAACGGGCAGAAGGTTATAAAGGTGTTCTGTCATGAAAACGCGGCTCGCAGAGACTTCGACAGTATAAACGACGAGCTGTATAACGAAGCGTATAAAGCGAATAAATACGCGAATATACTCGCGCCTATTCTCAATAATATCGGAAACGTGCTTTACGTTATCGTCGCTATTGCGGGAGGAATTCTTTTGACAACGAAGGTTCCTAACTTCAGCGCGTCGGGTCTTCCTATCGGTATAAGCATTGTCGTCCCTTTTCTAAATATGACTAAACAGTTCGCCGGAAACATCAATCAGGTTTCGCACCAGATAAACGCGGTCGTCATGGGAATCGCCGGGGCCGAGCGCATATTTGAGCTTCTTGACGAAGAATCGGAAGTTGACGACGGATACGTTACTCTTGTGAACGCGAAGGAGATCGACGGGAAAATAATCGAGTGCGAGGAGCGAACGGACGTATGGGCGTGGAAGCATCCTCATGGGGACGGAAGCGTGACATATACTCGCGTTACGGGAGACGTTCGCCTTTTCGACGTTGATTTTGGCTATGAAGAGGGCAAAACTGTTCTCCATAATATATCTATCTATGCCGAACCGGGACAGAAAGTAGCGTTCGTCGGAGCTACCGGAGCCGGAAAGACGACGATTACCAACTTGCTTAACCGATTCTACGATATAGCGGACGGCAAAATCCGCTACGACGGAATAAATGTAAACAAGATTAAGAAAAGCGATCTGCGCCATTCCCTCGGAATAATTCTCCAGGATACTAATCTTTTTACCGGAACTGTAATGGATAATATCAGATACGGAAAGCTTGACGCAACCGACGAAGAATGCGTCGACGCCGCAAAACTCGCGGGCGCGGACGATTTCATAACCCGTTTGCCCGACGGATATGAAACGATGATTACTGAAAACGGAGCCAATCTGTCGCAAGGACAGAGGCAGCTTCTTTCAATTGCAAGGGCCGCCGTAGCCGATCCTCCGGTGCTTATTATGGACGAAGCGACCTCTTCTATCGACACTCGTACGGAAGCTATCGTTCAAAGAGGAATGGACGCCCTTATGAAGGGGAGAACCGTATTTGTTATCGCTCATAGATTGTCTACCGTCAAAAATTCAGACGTTATAATCGTTCTTGATCACGGACGTATAATCGAACGCGGAAGCCACAACGATTTGATTGAGCAGAAAGGGCAGTATTACAGCTTGTACACGGGAGCGTTTGAGCTTGAGTAAGCTCGTTAGCGCAATATACGCGGCCTTATGCGGATAAAATTTCGCATCGGGCCGCTTATTTCTATTATTCAGATTTAGAAAAATTTATATGTTTGCCGTTATATTAAGTCTTTTGCTCAAAAGTATGAATAATATACTTGAAAAAGGATGCTTCGTGTGCTATAATAGCCGCAGATATTTTTGATTGCTTTGGCGGAAAAAACTGCCGGAGCTATATTTTTGCTGAAGAAGGACTGTCAAATGAAGATAATTATCGTCGGATGTGGAAAAGTAGGCTCGACTCTTCTGTCTAGTCTTGCTTTAGAGGGACACGACGTCGTCGCAATAGATTCCGATCCGACCGTTGTGGATTCAATAACGAACATATACGACGTTATGGGCGTTTCGGGAAACGGAGCGGACTGCGCTGTTCTTGACGAAGCCGGCGCGGATAAGGCGGAGCTTTTCATCGCCGTCACCGGATCGGACGAGCTCAATATGCTGAGCTGTTTTATAGCCGGAAAGATGGGAGCGTCTCATACGATAGCGCGCATCCGCAAGCCGGAATATAACGATAGGTCCCTTGGCTTTATGAGACAGCAGCTTGGTCTTTCAATGTCTATCAATCCGGAACTGCTTGCGGCTCAGGAGCTTTTTAATATTTTAAAGTTTCCGTCCGCCGTTAAGATTGAAACCTTTGCCCGAAGAAATTTCGCAATGATTGAGCTAAGGCTCAGAGACGGATCTCCGTTCGTTGGAGAAAAGCTTAGCGAGCTTCGAGCCGCTTTCGGAACAAAATTTCTTATCTGTACCGTTCAAAGGGGCGGCGGAGTATATATACCCGATGGAAATTTTGAACTTCAAGCCGGCGACAAAATTGGACTCACCGCTACCTTGTCAGAGCTGCAGAAGCTTCTTAAAAATATGGGTATTCCTCAGAAAAAGGCTAAGCACGTTATGATACTCGGCGGAAGCCGTACGGCGTATTATCTTGCAAAAATGCTTACGAATACCGGCAGTAACGTTAAAATAATTGAAAAAGAACAGCAGGTATGCGACGAACTTTGCGACGCGCTTCCCAAGGCCGTCGTTATACATGGCGACGGAACGGGTCAAGAGCTTCTGCTTGAAGAAGGACTCGCGTCTATGGACGCTTTCGTATCTCTTACCGGTATGGACGAGGAAAATATTCTGCTTTCGTTTTTCGCTTCTTCTCAGGAAGTGCCGAAGGTAATAGCCAAGGTCAACCGCGACGAGCTTGGGGCTATGGCGGAGCGACTTGGACTCGACACAAAAGTGTCGCCGAAAAATATCATATCCGACGTAATAGTCAGGTATGCGAGAGCTCTTGAAAATTCTCTCGGAAGCCCTGTGGAAACTCTGTATAATTTGATGGACGGGGCGGCGGAAGCTCTTGAGTTTATAGTTAACGGAGATTCAAGGATAACTGGAATACCGCTGCGAGACCTTCCGACTAAGCGCGGGATACTGATCGCGGGTATATTCAGAGAGCGCAAGCCAATTATTCCTTCCGGAGACGATATGATACTTCCCGGAGACAGGGTTATCGTTATAGCCGCGGGTCAGCGCCTTCGGGATTTGTCTGATATAGTATAAGCTTAGGCCTGGGGCGGTATTAAAAAATTCTAATCGCGGCTTTGCATAAATACGCATAAAAACTCTTGAAGTATTTTTGCTGTGACGGCATAGCTCGGGAAAGCATGGTAATTACTAATGAATCGCAGAATGATACTTTATACCCTTGGAAAGCTTATGCAAATCGAGGCGATACTGCTGGTTGTTCCTCTCGCTGTCGGAGGAATATACGGTGAGAATGTATTATCTTTTGTAATAACGGCTCTTTCGGCTGCGGGAATTGGAACTCTTTTCGTTCTTATATCGCCGCCGAGAACCAGAGTTATATACGCAAAGGAAGGTTTTATAATAGTTGCTTTGGCATGGCTTTTTCTTTCGGCGCTAGGCGCGCTGCCGTTTTATCTTAGCCGTGAAATACCGAACTATGTCGACGCGTTTTTTGAAACGGTAAGCGGATTTACAACCACCGGAGCGTCTATACTCCCGGATCCATCGTCGCTGTCTCACGGGACTGCGTTCTGGCGCAGCTTTACGCATTGGATAGGCGGAATGGGCATTATCGTTCTTTGTATGGCTATGATACCTTCGCTCTCCGCAAGATCAATACATATCATGAGAGCTGAAATGCCTGGGCCTATAGTCGGCAAGCTGGTGCCTCGCGCAAGGGATACGGCGAAGATACTTTATCTCATATACGTCGCTATGACTATCGTGCAAATTATAATGCTGTGCGTAGGCGGAATGAATTTATTCGACAGCGCGGTGTATTCCTTTGGAACTGCGGGTACGGGAGGTTTTGCCGTATCTGCGGACAGCTGCGGTTCATTTACTCCATATATACAGAATACAATAACCGTTTTTATGTTTCTCTTTGGAGTAAACTTTAATCTTTATTATTTGCTCATATTCAAACGCGGCAGAAGTATATTGAAGAGCGAGGAGCTGTGGGCTTATTTCGGAATTGCGGCCGCGTCGATTACGATTATCGCCGTGAATATATATCCTACGTATAAAAGCGCTTCGGACTCTCTGCGTCTTTCGGCGTTTCAGGTCGGATCGATTATGTCTACCACCGGGTACTCTACGGCCGATTTCAATTTGTGGCCGGGATTATCTAAGGCCGTCCTGCTTCTTCTAATGTTTTTTGGCGCATGCGCGGGATCAACTGCTGGCGGACTTAAAATATCCAGAGTCGTCCTTCTTATAAAAATGATTCGCTGCAATCTGCGAAAACTTATTCATCCGCGCTACGTGGGCACGGTACAACTTGAGGGAAAAACAGTAAACGAAGAAACTCAGCGGAGCGTGGCTAATTATTTTGCTTTGTATGCTTTTATATTGGGATCGATATTTCTGCTGCTTTCGTTTGAACCCTTTGGTATTGAAACTAACCTTTCGGCGGCGATATCGTGCTTTAACAACGTAGGGCCTGGATTTGGATTTGTGGGCCCGGCGTCAAGCTATGCGGATTATTCCGCCTTTTCCAAACTTGTTTTGTCTTTCGCAATGCTGCTCGGCCGTTTGGAAATATATCCGGTTCTTTTCCTTATAGCTCCGTCGACTTGGAGCAGAAAATAAAAACAATTGATTTGTCGTACGCCGTTCTGCGCTATTAAAGCAGGCGGCGTTCAATGCTTTGTATCACAGAAAATTAAATTGAGCATTGGAGAAAGTTTGCTCGACGTTAAAGATGTGATAATACGGTATAAAGCCTAAAGATATATAATAGTATGAAATATTTATAGTAAGGGAAGGTCGAACATGCTTGAATTAAAAAATATAACTAAGACCTATCAGACCGCGGGAGAAAATCATGCGGCTTTGAAGGGCGTAAGCATATGTTTCAGAGAAAACGAATTCGTATCTATTCTCGGTCCGTCCGGATGCGGCAAAACCACGTTGCTCAATATTATAGGAGGACTTGACGGATATACGGACGGAGACCTTATAATACGCGGAAAGTCAACGAAGAATTTTACCGACGCGGACTTTGATTCGTACAGAAACCGTTCAATAGGATTTGTGTTTCAAAGCTATAACCTGATATCTCATCAGACCGTCCTGTCAAACGTGGAACTTGCGCTGACCTTGTCCGGCGTTTCAAAATCCGAACGCCGCCGCCGCGCTGTAGAAGCGCTTGAAAGCGTAGGACTTGGAGACCAGCTGAAAAAGAAGCCTAACCAGATGTCCGGCGGTCAGATGCAGAGGGTGGCCATAGCGCGCGCTTTGGTGAACGACCCGGATATCCTGCTCGCGGACGAACCTACCGGAGCGCTTGACTCGGAAACCAGCGTGCAGATTATGGAGATACTGAGAAAAATCGCTGAGAAAAAGCTTGTGATAATGGTTACGCATAATCCGGAGCTGGCGGAGAAGTATTCAACAAGAATTATAAAGGTTCTCGACGGGCTGGTGACAGGCGACAGCGATCCGTACGACGTCAAAGACGAGTCCATCTCTATTAAATCTGAGGCGAGTCAGAAGGATAAAACTTCAAAAAAGGCAAAAAGGGACAAGAAAAAGTCCATGTCTTTCTTTACGGCTATATCGCTGTCTCTCAATAATCTTATGACGAAAAAGACCCGAACTTTTATGACGAGCTTCGCAGGTTCTATCGGCATTATAGGAATAGCTTTGATATTGTCTGTTTCCACTGGAGTTAATTCTTATATTGACCAGGTGCAGGAGGAAACTCTATCAAGCTATCCGCTCACAATAAACGCGGAATCTAACGACATGATGAGCGTGCTCGCAAAGTTTATGGATAAAAAGCAAGCGGATGCCGCCGCCGCGTCAAGCCGCGATAAGGACAGAGTTTATTCTAACGACGTCCTGTACGATATGATGGGCTCCATGACTGAAACGGAAACTAACAATTTGAGAGCCTTAAAAAAGCATATTGCATCGTCCAAGGAATTTGACGAATGCACGAGCGCTATACGCTATACGTACGATATGGGGCTTAACATATATACGAAAGATCCTAACGGTAAGATCATTCCTTCGGATATGACGGAGCTTATGAATCAAATGAGCGCCGACATGGGTATGTCCGACGTGAAGAATCCTATGATGTCCATGGCGGATTTCAATATCTGGGAAGAGATGCTGCCCGGCGAGGACGGCTCTCTGGTAAGCGACTCGGTTACGGATCAGTACGATTTGATATACGGAAAATGGCCTGAAAAATTTAACGAAGCCGTGCTTGTTGTGAACGACAGACGAGAGCTGAGCGACTATGTGCTCTATTCGCTCGGGCTTAAACCTTATGACGAAATGGTAGATATCATTAACGCCTCTATGCGCGGAGAAGATATTGAATCCAGCTCTGCTTCAGATTGGTCGTTCGAGGAAATCTGCGAAAAGGAGTATCGGCTTATTCTTTCTCCGGATAAGTTTGAGAAGAAAGCGGACGGAACATATACTGATCTTAGCTTAACTGAAGAAGGCCTCTCATATCTTTATGGAAATCCGGACATTTCTATACCGCTTAAAATATCCGGCATTATTACGTTGTCCGACGACGCGACTGCCGGAATGATTACCGGCGTATTAGGATATACCTCGTCTTTGAGCGATTATATTATTGATGAAAGTATGAATTCCGACGTTGTGAAGGCTCAGCTTGACGATCCTGAGACGGATATACTTTCAGGAAAGTCATTTCGTCCCGATGTTTTGCTGGAGTACGGAGCTTCTGAAAAATCCGAACGCATTCGTGAATATTTTTCCACTCTTGCAGAAAATGAAAAGGCCGAGCTATATCTTAAAATTATGACTACTCCGGACGACGAGTACGTTGACGACATAATTGACAAGCAGCTTGATTCGGCGGGCAGGGAAGAGATAGAAGAGTCGCTCATCGAGGCGTATTCTAAGAGAATGGGGATATCCGATGCGGAATCAATACGCGCATACTTTGAGTCGATGGACGACGAAGCCTTTGAAAAGTTTTTCCGTGAAAACTCGCGCCCTGCAATAATTGAACAGTATGCGGCGCAGATGATGACAAACGGACGTTTTGGAGAAATGACGCCTGTGCAAATAATCGCCGCGTTTGAGTCTGCCGAAAGGACTGAGAGCGATTATGCGAAGCTTTACGATACGTATATGCCGGACGAATATTCGTCGTCGACTTTTGAGGAAAATTTAAGTCGTCTTGGCTACGTCGACGTAAATTCTCCAAAAGCTATAAATATATATGTGTCTACGTTTAACGATAAGGATAAGGTCGCCGATCTGATAGACGCGTATAATGAGAACCAGAGCGAGGACGACAAGATAAAGTATACAGATTATTTTGCGTATATGATGTCCTCGATATCTACGGTAATAAACGCCATATCGTATGTTCTCGTAGCTTTCGTGTCTATTTCTCTTGTAGTATCTTCTATTATGATTGGAATAATAACATATATTTCCGTTCTTGAAAGAACAAAGGAAATTGGAATACTGAGGGCCATCGGAGCCTCAAAGAAAGATGTTTCCCGTGTGTTTAACGCTGAAACGCTTATCGTAGGTTTTGTTGCGGGAGCGATAGGAATAGGAGTAACGCTTTTGTTTACGATTCCGATAAATCTTGTTTTGCATCATTTGACCGGAATCAACACGCTAAGCGCGACTCTGCCGTGGCTTGGAGGTGTAATTCTTGTTGGAATAAGCATGCTTCTCACGTTTATCGCGGGGCTGATTCCTTCTGGAATAGCGGCGCGAAAAAATCCTGTTGAAGCGCTCAGAACCGAATAATCAGTAGTATTAAGGCCGTCTCAACATCCCTTGCTTTTGGGGATTAAGAGCGGCCTTGCGCTCAACTCCATCAGCTGAGCGAACTCACCATTTTGACCGCCGCACAAACAGCTGTTGAACCATACTTCATTTCAACAAGCTGACGAAAGTTGCTTGTCTGCATATTTGCAGTCAAGCCGCGGCAACTTTTTGCGAATCGAACTTTACTAAGTTTTCTTTGTCCTTTCAGGCCAACGGCCTGAAAGGGTTCGTTCTTTCTAAAAAAAAAGTATATATTAATTTGTTTCTTTCGCCGAAAGAAAGTATAAATTCCCCACAAGCTTTTTTCTGGAAAAAAGCTTTACCAAAAAAGCTGTTGCGGCGGCAAAAGTCT
>CATKFO010000062.1 GCA_949747515.1 uncultured Eubacteriales bacterium | reverse complement strand
TTTTCCAGAAAAAAGCTTATGAAATAATACATACTTTCTTTCGGGAAAGAAAGTAAACAAAGAAAGCATAGTGAAGCTCGCTTCGCAAGGAATCGTCGCATCTTGCCCGCAAGCTGCTTTCGTAAGTTTGTTGAAATGAAGCTTAGTTCAGCAGCTACTTGTGCGGCGGTCAAAATGATGAGTTAGCTCAGCTTGTGGAGCTGAGTGGAAGCCGTGCAGGGTTCAAAAAGCGTGAAGTTAGTTTAACAGCAACCGCGCATGTTTGCATTAAAAACGCGGGTTTGTTAAATGTGGGTCATAAGTTCAACATAGATGTTGACGCATCGCTAAGGGTTTCAACGTATGAGTCGCATAACACCTCGCGCCTGCTTTGCACGGCGGGAGCGAGAAAATCCGGCGTAGAGCGGCGCAAGCTCTTCAATTTGAGAAGCGTAAGCATATCTGTAGGAAAGCTTCGTTTCAAGGTATGCCGAAGCGGGATTGAACTACGCTTCAAATTAAGCCTACGAAAGCAAAATCCCGCGGGAAACTTTTGCCGCATCTTTAGCTTTTTACACTTTTTGCCTTCGGCCTGAAGTTAGAAAAGCAAATACTACCTTGACTTGAAGATATAGATTGCCTAAATGAAAATAATACCGCCGCGCTTTTTACTAATTTTTAAAATCGGGTATTGAAGATAAAATATATTTGGAGTATAATAAATGAAGCGAAACCCTATAAATAAAGTATAGAAGGGCGGTACGTATGGAGGAAACGGCGGACTTATGAATCTTGACAGAGTTATAGCGGTAAGGAATACTAAAACCGTTTATAGGGACGGCGATAAGTGCGTAAAGGTGTTCGGTGAAAGCTTCAGTAAGGCGGACGTTCTTAACGCCGCTCTAAATCAGGCTCGTATTGAGGAAACTGGACTAAGTATACCGAAAATTCTCGAAGTAACTATGGACGATGGAAAATGGACCATTGTTTCCGAATATATAAGAGGAAAAACTATGGCTCAGCTTATGGCGGAACAGCCCGAGCGAAGCGGAGAATATCTTGAACAGTTTACTGACCTTCAGCTTGGCATACATTCGAAAACTTGCCCGATGCTTTATAAGCTTAAGGACAGACTACATCGCAAAATATGTATGTCCGCGCTCGACGCAACCGTACGGTATGATTTGCATACGCGTCTTGACGGGATGCCAAAATACTGTCGGATTTGTCATGGAGACTTTAACGCGTCGAACGTCGTCGTTTCCGAATACGGAAAGCCCTATATATTAGACTGGTCCCACGCGACTCAGGGCGACTCTTCGGCGGACGCGGCGAAAACCTATCTTATTTTCCTGATGAACGGAGAACGAGATCGCGCGGAAAAATATATGAAGCTTTTTTGCTGTAAATCCTCGGTTTCTGAAAAATACGTGAGAAAGTGGATTCCCATTGTAGCCGCCGCTCAATCCGTATCCGGAAATGAATCGGAGCGAAAATTCCTACTTTCTCAGGTAAAGGAAAGCGATAATTAACGCGACTAAGAGCTAAGCGTAGGAACAATCAAAAAACGATAATCGTTAGCGTGAAAATTGAAAAAATTACTTTAAATATAATTTTTCACACCAATTTGCGCCCGACGGCGTAAATACCAAGAAAGGTATGGTTAATAAATGAAAGTAACTGTATGTATCGGGTCTTCCTGCCATATTAAGGGCTCGCGGCAGGTTGTTGAGCAACTTCAGGAGCTGATAGCCGAAAGCGGACTTGGAGACAAGGTGGAGCTTGGCGGCACCTTTTGTATGGGGGAATGCCGTCAGGGCGTATGCGTGACCGTAGACGACGAATTTTTCTCCGTTACCCCTGATTCCACCGCGGAATTTTTTAAGAAAAACGTTATAGACAAGGTAAAAGTCTGAAATGTAAGTTAAATGCGGATTGTATCGGCCGCCGTTCTCTTTGATTTAATATTAAGCGAAGGCGCGCAACGCATCTAACCGTCTGGAATAAAAGGAAAGGCATGGTTGATATTGCGATGATAGTACAAATTTGCGTCGGTTCTTCATGTCATATAAAAGGTTCCGCCGATATAGTGGAGCTTATGCGGAAGGCCGTGGAGGAGAACAGGCTCGAGGGAGAGGTAACTCTCGCGGGAAGCTTTTGTATCGGAAAGTGCAACAGAGTCGGAGTTACCGTGCAGGTTGACGACGACGTATACACAGGGGTTACGAAAGAAACCTTCAACGAATTCTTTAAAGATAAAATACTTGCGAAATTATCATAGGAGGTCGGCGCCGTGCCAAACTGTCTTACGCTGAAAAAATCAAACTGTAAAAACTGCTACAAATGTATTCGTCACTGCCCTGTAAAATCTATACGCTTTTCAGGCAATCAGGCGCATATTATAGGAAACGAATGTATTCTCTGCGGACGCTGCTTCGTAGTGTGTCCTCAGAACGCGAAAGAGATCGTCGACGAAACCGAAAAGGTAAGAGTTCTACTTCAAAGCGGCTCGCCCGTTTACGTTAGCCTTGCTCCGTCCTTCATAGCGAATTACGAGGGAGTCGGTATTGAATCAATGCGTGATGCTCTAATGAAATTGGGATTCGCCGGAGTGGAAGAGACCGCGATCGGCGCTACTATGGTGAAGACAGAGTATGAAAGAATATTGTCGGAGGAAAAGCCCGACGTTCTTATTTCTTCCTGCTGCCACTCAGTAAATCTGTTGATTCAGAAATACTTTCCTAAAGCGCTTCCCTATCTTGCCGATGTGCTCTCTCCGATGCAGGCGCACTGCGAAGACATTAAACGGCGTTACCCAGAGGCAAAGTGCGTGTTCATCGGTCCCTGCGTCGCTAAAAAGGACGAAGCGGAGCACTATGAAGGAATAGTCGACGCTGTTCTGACCTTTGAGGAGTTGTCAGTATGGCTTAAGAACGAAAATATAGAGCCGGCGAAGAGCATACGCGCCGAAGGGCGCAGCCGCGCCAGGTACTTTCCGACCACAGGCGGTATTCTCAAGACTATGGCCCGGAAAGAACCGGAGTACGCTTATATTGCCGTCGACGGCGTAGAAAATTGCATAGCCGCCCTTAAAGATATAGAAGAAGGACGCATACATAATTGCTTTATTGAGATGTCTTCGTGCGCTGGAAGCTGCGTGGGAGGACCTGTTATGGAGAAGAACCATCGCTCCTCTGTAAAGGACTCTATTTCAGTAGCGAATTATGCCGGAAAAGAAGATTTCGACGTGGAACAGCCCGATAAAATGGGTATGTCCAAGACATTCGAGCTTATCGAGCATAGACTTTCTATGCCGTCGGAAGACGAGATCAGAACCGTACTTCGTCAAATGGGTAAATTTAAGCCCTCTCAAGAACTGAATTGCGGTTCTTGCGGATACGACACATGCCGAGACAAAGCGATAGCCGTATGTCAGGGGAAGGCTGAAATATCCATGTGTCTGCCGTACTTAAAAGATAAGGCTGAAAGCTTCTCTGACACCATTGTGAAAAACACCCCCAACGCGATTATCGTTCTTAACGAAAACTTGGAGGTTCAGCAGATTAACGACGCGGCTCGCGCAGTTATGAATATACGCTCCGCATCGGACGTATTGGGAGAACAGGTTATCCGTATAATGGAGCCGGGAGTCTTCATGGAAGTTTTAAACTCCGGAAGCGGGGTTTACAATCAAAGAGAATACCTTGCCGAATATATGCGTTATGTCGAGATGACCGTGGTGTACGATAAGGAATCTCGGATGATCGTGTGCATTATGAGAGACGTAACGGATGAAGAAAACGAGAGAGAAAAGAAGGAAAGCATAAGCCGTCAGACTATCGAGGTCGCGGACCGCGTTGTAGACAAACAAATGCGTATCGTTCAGGAAATCGCGTCGCTGCTCGGAGAGACGGCCGCCGAGACAAAAATCGCTCTGTCTAAGCTGAAGGAGTCTATTACAGATGAATGATTTGTGCACCGATATCGGGTATAAAAGTATAAATCACGTTGGCGAGCAGCTTTGCGGCGATCATGTGGACGTGGTGGAACAGGGTGAAAACTCCACCGTGGTAGTGTTAGCCGACGGACTTGGCAGCGGGGTAAAGGCCAGCATACTTTCTACTTTAACCTCTAAGATCATTTCAACAATGATGGCGGCGGGGCTCCCGCTTGAGGAGTGCGTGGACGCTATCGCCTCAGCTTTGCCGGTATGCTCCGAAAGAGGAGTGGCGTACTCTACTTTTACGATCATGCACCTTATAAATAACGAAACGGCGGAGCTAATTCAGTACGACAATCCGCATATTATAATGATTCGAGACGAAGCCGTTACAGATTATCCAAAAACTGAAATGAACATCGGGGGAAAGAAAATATATAAATCAACCGTAAAGCTACAGGAAAACGATATTTTTATCGCCATGAGCGACGGTTGTCCCCACGCCGGAATAGGAACCGCGTATAATTTCGGTTGGAAAAGAGAAGACATCGCCGCTTTTATGGAAACCTTTGCTCCCGTAGGGTATACGGCGAAAACGCTCTCGACAATTCTTGTAGACGAATGTAATAAACTGTATATGGAGCGTCCCGGCGACGATACTACGGCGTGCGTAGTTCGCGTGCGTAAGAGAGAACCTATGAATTTGCTTTTCGGTCCTCCGTCAAACAGGGACGACTGCGAAAGAATGATGTCTTTGTTCTTCTCCAAAGCCGGTAAACATATCATATGCGGAGGAACTACGTCTTCAATCGCCGCGAAATACCTGAACAAACCCGTCAGGGCCAGCCTCAATTTCGAACGTTCCGATATTCCTCCAACGGCGGAAATAGAAGGCGTCGACCTTGTAACGGAAGGAGTTATCACTGTTAACAAGGTAGTTGAATACGCAAAGGATTATTTGGGCGGCAACGAACTGTATGAGCATTGGAGTATGAAACGAGACGGAGCGTCTCTCATATCGCGTCTTCTTTTTGAGGAAGCCACCGATATCAATTTCTTTGTGGGAAGAGCGGTAAATCCCGCTCATCAAAATCCCGATCTGCCTATAAACTTCAACATAAAAATGAATTTGGTGAAGGAATTGTCAAACTGCCTGCGGCGTATGGGAAAAAGAATTAAAGTAAGCTATTTTTAATTTTCGCTTTTGCAGTAAAAATTGTAGAAATAATATGTCCGTCAAAGCTGAACGTCCCGAATAGTCCCTGAAATACGCTTTTATAGCTTTCATATATAAAGCCCCTAAGGGGTAGCCGAAAGGTTTGCCGATCGCATTCCTTTTACGCGCTATCTCTAAAGGGGCTTATATATTTCTTTCCGCGCTGCAAGGACGTTCTCATCGACGTGTTCTTTGCGCTCTTAGCCTGTATCAATTAAACTTATGCAAATAATGCGCTCGTTTTTTCAATCATCGAAATAAACTCTATAATATTCTGATTACGCACAACCTGAAAGTTATTTACTCGCTACAATAGTAAACTCTCCCGGCATATTCTCATTTGTCCACGCAGGATGTTCATCAAATCTTCTTAGAGTGAACCCGTTATTTACGACTGAATTGATAATTTCACTGCCCGTATACTTTCTATAGCTGCACTTAGGCGCTTGCTCTCGAGCATTTTCTTCAAAGAAGCGGGCATGCGCCATTTCTCCTTCAAAAATTTCCGTTGAAAAGTAGCTCGCAGCCGACTGTTCAAAATTTAATACGTCTGAAATTTTTGTAAACGGATGAAAATCGCTGCATATCATTTTGCCGCCGTTTTTCAATAAGGAATACATAATACGCATAAAATCATCAATATTATGAAAATAATGAAGTACGCCGCCTTCCATAAACACTACGTCAAAATAATCTCAGTATTTCTCTATATTGATTTCCAATATATCGCATACCTCAAAATTCAAGCAAACATTTGCGGCCGCCGCAACTTCAAGCGCGTATTTTTATTATCCTCTGAAATATCAAAGACAGTAACTTCCGCTCCTAAAATAGCTAAAGGAACGGCCTTTTTTCCGCAAGAGCCGCATATGTTCGCTATTTTCACACCGCTATAAGTTTCAAAATAATTAGAATATTTTTTCAAAATTCCTAGAGGATTTTCTAAATTCCTTTTTGCTCTATCAATCGGCTTTCCTGATTGTTTCACCCAAAATTCATACGTATTATATTCCCATGCCTATTTATTCTGAATACTATTATCTATCATTTTTGGATTATCGCTCCTTCTCGACAAAGCCTGTCGCGTTTTGTTTAGAAATTATCCGCTGTCGTGTTTCTTTTAGTTATATGTAGTTAAATTGTCTACGCTCGAGTCTTCATTTAAAGTCAAAAGGTTTTTATTATCCATACGCCGATACGGCGCATGAAGTCTTTTGTCTGTTTGAGGCGGCGAAAAGTATAATCCGGAGTATTAGAGCGGCGCATGCTCTTTATTTTGAAAAGCAAAAGCTTACCTGTAGGAAATCATCGTTTCAAGGGAGGACGAAGCGGGATTAGTTAACTTACTTTTACGAGAAAAATCCCGCGGAAAGATATTTGCCGACGCTTTAGCTTTTTTGTTAAGATTTTTCTAAAAAAGCTCATCCGATATAGAGAAACTGAAAAGAGGATCAACTCGTTAAGCGATTCAGAATCGACAAGTATAGCGAGACAAACGGCGTTGCGGCAACCATTAAACGACGAAAAAATGTCGTTATTTCATCGACAAAAATCTCTTATATTCGTCGGCTTTTTAAGAATATTTATCGTCTAATCCCGTTTTCTGTAATTATAATGGAACGGTCGTAACCGGCCCCGTAATTTACACAATTAATTTCTACGCTATCTTGCGCGTTTCCACGCGCGCGGTCTATCGTTACAATATTAAAGGACGTGTCCTTTGTTCCAAGCTCCTTGCGGTACGTTTCGCTTTCTCCAAATCGTAAGTTTCCATTTTGTCCATATTCGTTTTCTCTGCCGAAGGTAGCGTTCGGTATAGTTATGCGCGGAACTCGTCCGCCGCACAGATCTCCATTTTTAAAACAATGGGTATGACCGTTAAAGGCGGCGAGTATGGGCGATATATTATTTTTTCTGAAATCATAGCTCAGCTCGCCTTCTCTTAATTTTATAGATCCGCGGCGTCCGTAAACGTAATCGTCAAGTAAAACGGGAAGCTGAGGAGGTTCCGCGTCGTATTTCTCTCCTTTTTCATTTCTCAATACTTTGACAGGCCAATCGACGGGAAAGTGCGTAAGTATAATCGACGCCCATCCGGACGCGTCCTCTTTATCCGTTAAGTCGAGCGCTCTTATAATAAACCGAAATTGCTTCTCCGATATATAATACTTCATGCGGTCTCTTTCGTCATGACATTCGTAATCTATATCGGACGTATTAGTATATATAAATCTAAGCTTTTCCTTGGGAAAATCCATAAATCCGTAATTGGCCCATGGGTTGCTCGGATCCGTAACAGTGTTTTTATTATATCGTCCTATAAATGAAAACTGCTCTTCCGCCGACATAACGTTTTCATCGTCATGAGGGAGCATATCATGGTTGCCGTTGAGTCGAATCTGAGGCGTGTCGCCGATCGCAAAGTCGATCATACCGCAGATGTCCCCAGCGTCTATAAATGACTGAGCCTTAGTAGACTCGGAGCCTCCGACAAGATAGTCTCCGAAAAATATCGCCGCGTCAAGACGAACGTTTTCACGTATCAATTTGACCGCCTGCATCGCATGAAGCGCGGAATTTCTTGTTTCCTCGTTTAGAGGATAGTGAAAATCAGAGACGGCGGCGAATGTGAACGCGTCGCTCGTTTTCTGAATTTCAGATATTCTTGACGAAACGCGTTCCGCCTCGGCTCGGACATAATCCGGTATGATAATATGATAATTATAATTCATATAATCCTTCCTATATTGCGTTTAGTAATTTATGAAACCAAGCATAGACAGCGTTATTTCAAAATTATATTCTTCAAATAAAGCTCTCGTTAGCTGTAGAATTGCGTCGGCGCAGACTCCTAATAACAGATTTGCAGGTTCTTTTAGCTCTTCCGGATAACCGTCGTTTAAACTTACGTCCAAATTGTCGCCGCTGAAACTGCTGGAAAGAATTGAACCGTCGAATATGTACGACTCGCCGTCTAACTCGCTAACAACGACGATTTCCTGACGGCTCATTCCCAGACTTAGAAACATTGACGCTGTTACGGCTATGCCGTCCGCGTTTTCTATATACATTGAAAATTCAAAATCCTTACCGTTTTCATATGAATAAACGACCGCCGTCGCCGCCGCGCCGTCTTCTTCTATTTCAATTGCAAGTCCATAGCCTTCCTCTGTTTTTTCCCCGTTTTCTCTGACATAATCCGCTAGAAGTTTATAAGGACTATCAAGGCTTACGGACATGCCGAAACGATACAATATCGTCGCAACCTGAGCGCGGGAGGCGTTCCCCGCGGGATTAAGAACGCTGTCCGCGCCGTTCGCCACGCCTGTGATTAGTCTTTGAGAAAACGCCCATTTCATAGCCGCGACCGCATAGCCCTGAATATCTCCAATATCGGAAAATTCAAAGTCTGTGTCGTCGTAGGAAACATCGTATCCTTTGTGTTCTGAAAATCTGTAAAATATCGTCGCTATCTGTTCGCGAGTAATTGAATCGTCCGGCTCAAAGCGGTCCGCGCTTACGCCGTTTACAATATCGTTTTCATATGCCCACGATACCGCCGACATATACCAGTCTCCGGTAATATCTTTAAAAGGAGCGAAACTTTTAATCTCCGGCTCGCCTTCGAAACGGTACAACACCGTTACGAGCATAGCGCGCGTCATAGGCTTATCCGGAGCAAAAACTCCATCGTCGACTCCGTTCATAAGCCCTTCTTTCGTCGCCCACATTGCGCAGTTGAATCCCCAAAAGTCGGCGGATATATCGGAATACGCGCCGTTTTCTTTCGCCGCAAACGCGGGAACTGCCGACGCGGCTATCAAAACGCATGTTAACGCCGCGGTAAGTGCTTTTTTAATCTTCATTTTTCTTTCCTAAATTCTTTCCCTAAAAATTTTTCTTTAAATCTTTATTGCGCGACACTATTATCCTGGTAAGATGGGGCGAGGCCTCTGTACTCGCGTTTACATAGACGCTAAGCGGCGACGAAGCTCGAGTATCCGCTCGCCGGAATCTCCGCGAGGGTATTGAGTAAACGATAGGTTCGCTCCAAACACGTCGTCCACAACTTTTAGCGTCTCGGCCCTTCCGTGTCTTGCCTCGGCTTCATCCAGCGCGCGTATATCGCACAGAGCTTCATAAAACGTCTTAAGTCTCACGGATGCTATCGGTTTGCCGGCGTCTCCCGGATACACGGAAAACGCGTCTCCGGCAGGAGCGAAATATTCGCCGTCCGTACAAAAATAAGGATCGATTCGGTGAGTTGAATGCTGCGACATCCAGAAGTTGTATCCCCAATGCAAAAATCCCGACGCTTTCGCTTTCCACATCTGCACTCCTATTATCCGCGTGCGTCCAAGCGGCATGGCGATGAATCTGTTCGACACGTTTACGCTCTGGGAACAGCAGTAATACACCCACAAACCATCCGGTATCTCCGCCAGAAATTCCTCCGCCGCATTTGTTCCGGCGATTGGATGAGAGCATAGGCCTTCTTTGTAGAACGAAACCTCCGACATCGCGTCCGCTACAATGCATCCGCCGAGCAAATCTCGCACCGATTCTACAGCCGAGCTATACGTTTCCTTTTCAGCCTCGGACGGCTCGTCCGAAATATGAAAAACACATTGCTTTTCCACGGATACGCCTTGCTCCCGCAAATGAGTCGTTAGCTCCGGTAAAAACGCGGAGAGAAACGTTCTGTATTCTTCGCCGGAAGCATCCGTATCCCATCCAAATACTCTGCGGTATCCGTCTTCGGTTTTCGCCATAATCTTAGGGGCGTGTCCCGCTCCCCATTGGGTAAATAAGTGTGAAAACTCAAAATATTCAGCTCCGCAGCTTCGGCCCATATCCATAAATCTGTCAAGCTTGTCAAAGCCAAAAATCCATTTTCCGTTTTCAAGAGTTACGTCGACAAGCTGAACGGTAAGTCTCTCGCCGCCTACCTCCGTGTCGAGCGGCGGCGTAAACAACGGCGTAAATAAGGCGTTCACGCCGTGACTCACAGCGCATCGAACATAATTTTCAAGTATTAGAAAGTGTTCGTTCGATAACGGCTCTACTCCGTAATATTCCGCAAGACAGTCCGCGTGCAGCCACTGCATTACCACCGTCTTTTGCGGAGGAAGCGATTTATCAAGCAGGGTCATTACCGAGTCCACGCGGCCGATTTCTTCACCCGCCGCGGTATGAAGCCCTTCATACGATGAGAATACGACGGTTACGCAGTATTTTCCGGCAAGGGCGTCCGGGGGGACTGAAACTTCTACTCTAAAAAGCGCGGTCTGCGCCTGAGGAATATATACTTCGCTTTCCTCAGTTATCGGAAAAAGCGCGTCAGGGTAGAGTCCGGGATCGGTCGAAATATAATCGTCGTCGTAAGAGTCTGGATACGCCGCAACTCTTACGGGGACGCTGCCGACGGAGTAAAGTCGCGCCGTGATTTCCTCCGCACGAAATTCTTTTGCGTCGACGTTTTTCTCGTTCTGGTCAAGCAAAGCGACCGTTACGCGCGCCTTGCATTTACGCTTTAAAAGCTGCGCGGATGGATCTGTAGCGGCAATGTGGAAGGAAAACGTTTCTCCTTTCATAACCGGATATGTTGTAAATTCCGCAATATCTCCCATATCGTCGGTCAGACGCGTTTTTTCAAGCGGAGAGACAGCCTTAAGCTTTATGGAACATATTTTTTTTTCTGTCATTAAAGCCTCCTTAAAATATTTTAACAAATCTTAGTTGTTGTGATTCTCTTAATAGATGAGCAAACGCTTTAAAATCCGATTTATCGTCTTCTGTAAATAATTATAATACCTTTTATGTACATACGCAAGGGGAAACGCTTAAATATAACAAATGTATTTTATACCGCGGCCCGTTATTGACGTCTTATTTTATAAAAGAGGCATTCCAAAGTTTTTTAAGAAAAAATTTTACCGCTTCATGCATTTTGCATGAAGCGGTAAAATCCCGGCGATAAAACTTCCCGCGGGATTGTTCTTGCTCAAGCTTCAAATGGAGCGTATCGGATCGCCGTTTCGCCAACTATTAAAACGAAAATACGGCATGACTCAATAAAAAAGCAGTAAATACCGGCCCTAGCTATCTATGCGTTTATATTAAGGGAAAAATAAGGAACGATAATACTCAACTACAGCGAGCGCATTTTCCTCTATTGTTTTAGTTCCGTCTATGCGTAGTACTGGGCATGGCAGCTCTTCAGCCCATTTTTCATGCTGAGCTAAGCTGTATTCGTCTATTGATCCGTGATCGTAATTTTGCGCGCAAGCTAAATAATCACGGTATACATTACTGCTATTATACATATCTCCGCCGGGAAGGACTCTGTTTCCCCAGCGTTTAATCGACCGACTTCGAATACGTTCCGCACGAATTTCGGCGGGAGCCGTCATGAATACGGCTAAATCAAAAAGATTTTCAAAGGCTTTACGAAAGCTCCACATAGAGCCGGACATTACAAAATGCGAATGATTTGCAATGGCGTTCGTTAGTAAACTTATTTTTTCTTCCTTCGGCCTCATAAGCTCGTACGGAATTTCAGTATCCCAGCGCCATATATAATCGTCTATATCAAAATGAGGATAGCCAAGAATAGAGGCTGTCTTTTTTCCCAGCGTAGTATCTCCGACGCCCATGCCGCCGAAAAAAATAATTCCCCTCGGCAATTTTATCTCCCCCTTATAAAATAAAAATAATTTTATTTTTAATCTTGTTACACTAATTATTATATTGCTTTTTTGCGTTTATATAGCTCGCGAGCTCTCCGATCGGGTCGTCTGAACCAAGCCGTAAGTCTGGAACGACGCCGCGCCCTTCCTCAAATCCATCCATGCAAAAAAATTTGTATCCCATCCGAAATACGATTTTTGAATACGGCGGACGATACGTACGGCATTCCCCAAATTGTCCGCATCTCATGGTCGCGCTTCCTATCAATTTGACGTTTTTTACCGATTTGGCGTACTGTGCCGCCGCTTCGCCTGATGAAGCGACTCCCTTGTTAATAAGAACGTATAGCGTTCCTTTATAGGAACCTTGGAGCGTATCAGACGGCTCGTCATTCCGCCAAATATCGTATTTTTTTTAAAGATCCAAGTTCTCATGGTTCAGAAGAGGATTATTTATACATGCTACGGAGACGTTCCAGCGCGCATAGTCGTTCAAGCCTTCGATAAAATGTTTAGGATAATTGCTGTCTCCTCCGCCGTTAGAGAGTATGGAAAAAATAAGATCCGGGGCGTCCCTATGCATTTCCCCCATCTTGGCAAAAAGATCATAGCTCAACTTGGGCTCTTGATGCTCGTATCTACAATGGTGTACAACGGGAATCTGCTTCGATCTCCAAATACAGTAGTCGCCGTCCATACTCCAGTCGTCAGTTCTACACCGATGGAGCGGCAGCTTTAGTCCGCCGATAGAGAGATTCTCTATAGCTTTGTCAGTATATATGCCGAGCAGATATCGTTTTTCTCCCGACGGCGTCGGGAGAGTCTCGAATAGATAAGGCTCAATCTCTTTCGCAGAAAAGGTCTCGCCAGCCGGTATCTCAGCTGTCCCTCTGACCGTTACATAACGCTCCCCCTCGGATGCCAATGTCAGTTCAGTGAAGTATGGAATAAAAAGTTTTCCTAACGAGCGCTTTTCTTCAAGGTTGAAACTAAAGTGACTGTCGTTAATATACGGCTCAAGGGACGAATAAGATCATCGTTTCATGAATATTGGCGGACAGTCCGTCGTCTGTCAACATGTCAAGTATACCTCGCTCCACAGAATTAAGGTCGACTTTATCTTTGTAGAATTTATACCCGGCGTAGTTTAGTCTGATAAGCTCGAAGAAAAGCTCCACGTCCTCTTCCGCGTCCAGTCTTTTGGCTTTCAAATATTATTTGTTAATTCTTTACACAAATTACCGTATTATACCATGAGGCAAAAATGTTTGCTTGCATATTTTTGCGAAGCCGTCGATCATGCGGGAGCGGCGAAGCCGAAAAGCCTACGCAGTAAAGTTTCCGCGTTTATTATATCATAAACGTAGCAAATTTAATATATTTTCATTACAAAGTTTTACGAGGAGGATCCTTGCGTCTCTGCGGCGGCAAGAGTTTCTTATAATGGGGGAGATAAAATATGTAAAAATGACCGTTGCTTTCCACGACGGTCATTTTATCTGCGGCGGCAAATTTATACCGTATAGTCCGTCATTCTTCCGGCGTTTTCCCTTTCGCATTCTATCACTCCGGAACAGAACGCGGCCGCTTCTTCGGAGCATCCGTCTCTGCGGCAGGTCCTCATTGTTTTTTCAAGCTCGTCCGCGCCCATATGAGTTCCTCTCACTATCATCTCGGCGATATGCTTGTCGCTGTCGTCTACAATAGTGTTGGCTATAATCCCGCCCTTTGCCATGGCGCGTTTTACAGGCGACGGACTTTTGGGATCGATGGACATTCGGTGCATCAGAGATTCGCACTTTTCGCAGTATCCGGCGTAACGGCTGAGCTGACCCGTAACTTCCCTAAGCATAAATTTGTCGTCTATCTTGGGCGTTACGTTGCACAGGTTATCCATGCCCATTTTTAAATTACGGTAGGTTTCGCATAGAAGTTCCTCTGTTTTCACTTTGCTTTTATCCATGTCGTTTCTGCCTTTCGCTTATTTTCAGCCGCGCGGCTTAAACATGAAGAAACGCCTATTATTTGGGCGATACTTTATTTGGCCCTCGTTTTATCCCGCGCGGCTTTTTCTTTAGTATTCCGCTATTGAAGAAATATATACGCCGGCGCGATTGTCTCGTAAAAAACGCAATGGTTCAGGTTAAGACGCAAAATTGAAAAAACTTGACTTAAAATAATGTTTGTGTTAAACTTTAGCTATAATTTTATCGAAAGGATTTTTATTTATTATGAAAATCGTGAAGATTATAAGCGCTTTTCTTATAATGGCGACGTCGCTTTCTCTTGTTTCATGTTCCGTGCTGCGCGACCCGGACGACGCTTCGACCGGCGGGGTCGGACGTGTTACTGAACAAACTTCATCTTCGGAACCGGAAGATAGCTCGAGCAGTCACGAATCCACGTCAGGAAATCCAGACGAGACGAATCCGTCCGGGCACGCGTCCTCCGGAAAGGTTTCGGCCGTTACTGATTTTTCGTTTCTTGCGGACAAGACTGGGAGATTTTCCGACGTCGCTCAGGGAGACGCGAACGATAGCTGGTATCCCGGTAAGGTAACGCGCGATCTCGCCACGGGAGAGGTTACGTATAATTGGGACAGAGCCGCGGATACTCTCGATTATATAAAGAAATATGGAGCTATCTATCGAGGAGACGAAAACTCGAAGGTCTGCCATCTTACATTTGACTGCGGTTACGAGTACAGAAACGCCGAATATCCCGACGGGGTTACGTGCGCTATTCTCGACGTTCTCAAGCAAAAAGGCGTAAAAGGAACGTTCTTCGTGACGGGAGACTATATTTCCGCAGAACCCGCTATGATCAAAAGAATGCTTGACGAGGGTCACGTCGTCGGAACTCATACGATGCGTCATAAGAGCCAGGTTTCGCTCTCACCGGAGGAATTTGTGGCGGAGATCATGGATAATGAAAACTTGCTGAAGTCTAAGATTCCCGACGCTCCAGACATGGTGTTTTACCGTCCGCCGGAGGGAAGCGCGAATGAAAAAACCTTGGCTTTAGCGCAAAAAATGGGTCTTACCCCGGTCTTCTGGTCGGCGACCCAGCCCGATTATAATCCCGACAATCAGCCGGACCCCGCGAAGACCCTTGAAAACGACAAGAAATCTCTACACAACGGATGCGTGTATCTTCTCCATGCGGTGTCTGTAACCAACGCGTCTATTCTTGGAGATCTCATCGACTATATTCAGGGAGAAGGATTTGAGATAAAGCTGATGAGCGAACATAACGGGTCGGCTGAATAGGCTTGGGCGGACGCGGAATTTTTTCGCGTCCGTTTTTTCACGTTTACTTTTCGGCGCGCGTTTCAACTATCGATTCTAATAAAATTAGAGACATTTTCTTTTGCTTTTTGAGGATTGAAGAGAAAATTTAATATTTGGTGTGCAATTTAAACAAACGAAGAGGCGTAATTTTGGAGGATTAGCCTCTTCCCAAAACGCAGAATTTCTGATACAATATAGTACGTACATATTACTCAAACCGTATCCTTGCGAGGCGGCGCGGTAAAAAAGAAATGGATTCCTAAGGAGGATTTACATTAAATGGCAAGCCTTTCACTTAAACACATTTACAAGAAGTACCCCGGCGGAGTTACGGCAGTGTCCGATTTCTGCCTCGATATTAAGGATAAGGAATTTCTCATCCTCGTCGGTCCTTCCGGATGCGGTAAGTCTACCACTCTCCGTATGATCGCGGGACTTGAGGAGATTTCAGAGGGCGAGCTTTTCATCGGCGACCGTCTCGTGAACGACGTGGCTCCTAAGGACCGCGATATCGCGATGGTGTTCCAGAACTACGCTCTGTACCCTCATATGACCGTTTTCGACAACATGGCTTTCGGTCTGAAGCTCCGCAAAACTCCAAAAGAAGAAATAAAGCGCCGCGTTGAAGAGGCCGCTCGTATTCTCGATATATCTCACCTTCTTGAGAGAAAACCTAAGGCTCTGTCCGGAGGTCAGAAGCAGCGCGTCGCGCTCGGCCGCGCTATCGTGCGTAATCCTAAGGTATTCCTTCTCGACGAGCCTCTGTCAAACCTTGACGCTAAGCTTCGCGCGACGATGAGAACCGAGCTCACCAAGATCCACCAGAGAGTCGGCGTTACGTTCGTATACGTTACCCACGACCAGGTAGAGGCTATGACTATGGCTACACGCATCGTAGTTATGAAGGACGGTCTCATTCAGCAGGTGGACACTCCTCAGAATCTGTACGACAGCCCGGTTAACCTTTTCGTAGCCGGCTTTATAGGCACTCCGCAGATGAACTTTATCAACTGCACTCTCGACAAGAGAGCGGACGGAGTTTACCTTGCGTTCGGTTCCAACTCCGTTAAGCTTCCCGAGAATAAGGCGAACGCTGAGGAACTTCGCGATTACATTGGCAAGGAAGTTATCGCCGGTATTCGTCCGGAGTGTATCCATGACGACGAGGCTTATCTGCGCGCTATGCCCGACGCTATCGTTGAATGCGACGTCGAGGTAACAGAGCTTATGGGAGCTGAAATTTATCTTTACCTTGTAACGGACGAAACTAATCTTGTCGCTCGCGTATCTCCGCGCTCAAAGACGCGCGCCGGCGATATCATAAACGTCGCGTTCGATATGACTCGCGTGCACATCTTTGATAAGGATACAGAGCGCTGCATCCTACATTAAGCGGCGCCGTTGTTACCGTATAAAGCCTGCGCCACAGCACGGGCTTTTCAGGATGAATAATCCGTCGGCAAGCCGAAAAAATATCCCGTGTTTGACACGGTACAGGAGACCAATATGAAAAAAATCCGCAAAACTCTCGCCGTTTTTATGGCGGCAGTTGTGCTCTCCTCGGCGCTCGTGGGCTGCACTACCCTCGAGAAGCTGGAGGATGGCTCTTACGACAGAGGCGCGGTCATAGATCTTTACCTGTCGGACGAGGTGTATAACTTCGACCCTCAGATACCGGTGACCGACGACGCCATGCTTAAGGTTTTCAGCCTTTTGTACGAAGGTCTTACAACTCTCGACTCTAACGGAAAATGGCGGAACGCCATGATGAACGACTACTCCGTTAAAGCGGACGATCTGGACGGATATTCGGTTATCGTCACCCTTAACCGTACGAAATGGACCGACGGCCGCGAAGTTCAGGCTATCGATTTCGTATATTCTTGGAAGAGACTTCTCGATCCGGATTTTAAAGGAGAAGCAGCGTGTCTCCTTTATGATATAAAGAACGCGAGAGCGATCAATTCCGGAGACAAGTCCGTGGACGATCTCGGAGTTTCCGCAGTCGACACCTATACTCTCAAAATTACTTTTGAAAACAGCGACGTTGATCTCGACGGCTTTTTCACCAATCTTTCAGCGATAGCTCTGGTTCCGGTTCGTCAGGACGTTATCGACAGATACGGAGCCGACTGGGCTCAGAGACCCACTTCTATCGTAACAAACGGTCCTTTTACCGTTAAACAGATGATAGAAAGCGGAGAAGAAACTATTCGTCTTGAAAGAAACGGATACTATTTCAGAAACGTTGATAAGAACGATAATCTTGACAAGTACGTTATACCGTATCGCCTTGTTACAAACTATGACGAGGAAGGTTTGGAAGGACGGCTTAACGCGTATAACAATAATGAGATTTTCTATATGGGCGAGCTGCCTTTGTCAGTACGGGCGGACTATGAAAAGGACGCCGAAGTTGAAGACACTCTCATAACCCAGTCGTTTATGTTCAACACTACGAAGAGCGCGTTTTCAAAGCCGGAGGTTCGCAGAGCTCTCTCTCTTGCTCTCGACAGAGAAGAGATCGCAAAGCTTCTCGTTTTTGCAGACCCTGCGACCGGACTTGTATCTGAGAAGGCGTTTGATACCGATCGTAAATCTTCGTTTAGAAAAGAAAACGGAGAGGTAATTTCCGCCTCCGCCAACGTAGGAGAAGCCGAGAGTCTGCTTTCTTCCGCCGGCGTGAGAAACGGAAGCTTCTCAATCTCCGTTCGGAACAACGAAGCCGACGTCGCCGTAGCGGAATATGCGGCAGGCGTGTGGGGATCTTTAGGATTCAACGTGTCCGTGGATGTAGTTGAAGCGGGGCGCACAAAGGAAATCAACGAGGAAGAAGGAAAATTCGTCTACAATATCGACGTGTTTGAGGATAAATATCTGAGCGGCGATTACGACGTTATTTTGATAGATTTCTCAATGCCTACGCCCGACCCGTTTTCCGCGCTCGCGCCGTTCGCAGGAGATTTTTCCGGTTACGGTTCAGACCTTTATTCAGATACCTTTGAAGTGTACGGTCATCCAAGCGGGTATTCGAGCGACGAATACGACGAGCTTATTGAAAAGGCCTACGCTGAGAAGGACTCGGACGCTAAGGCGGCGATCCTTCACGACGCTGAGAAGCTCCTGATGGAAGATATGCCTATATGCCCGTTGGTATATTTAAAGTCTGCTTATATTAAATCTAAAATCCTTTCTGGATTTGACGCAAATTATTACGGCGTGACGGACTTTAAGCGAGTTAAAATGAAGAATTACATGGATTACAAGGAAACTGAGGCCGAAGAATAAATTTCCGGACGACGTGGAAACGAATTCATGAAAGGCTTCCGCCGTATAGCGGCGGA
>CATKFO010000061.1 GCA_949747515.1 uncultured Eubacteriales bacterium | reverse complement strand
CGGAGAAACATGACACTTCAAGACATTTGAATGAATATACTAGTGTGGATTTCGAAATGGGATATATTAATAGTTTCACGGAAATTATGGATATGGAAATGGAAATGTTGAAATATACATTGGATTATTTAGCTGGGAATTACGAAAAAGAAATAGTACTGCTTAATCTTAAACTACCTGTAATTAAAGATATTCCTGCAATTAGTTTTCGAGAGGCGAAAATAAAAATAGCGGAGGTTTATGACCGCTCTGTAGTAGATTGGGAAGATTTTGAACCGGAAGAAGAGAAACTATTGTCGGAGATTGTTTTAAAAGAAACAGGAAGTGAATTTGTTTTTGTGACTCGATATCCAAGTGCAAAGAGACCGTTTTATGCTATGGACAGTAGAGAGAATACGAATGAAACGGAAAGCTTTGACTTGCTGTTTCGGGGACTTGAGATTACGACTGGTGGACAGAGAATTCACAATTATGAAGAACAGATTACTAAAATGGAAAAGAAAAATATGAATGTGCAATTATTTGAAAGCTATCTTATGATGCATAAGTGTGGTATGCCGCCTCATGGAGGACTTGGGCTTGGATTAGAGCGTTTCACAAGTAAATTATTAGGATACGAAAATGTGAGATTTACAACCTTGTTTCCGAGAGATATTAACAGATTAATTCCATAAAGTATACAATAATGACCTTAGACTGCAGATACTCTGTAATCGGGGTCATTTTTAAAAAGAGTATTAGGCGATACGCTTATTTTTTTAACTCGATACTACTTAACTATAAAGTAATATACTTCTTGATTGAAAATCTAATAATATTAAGTCATACCGGGTAGAATGTAAGCAACATATATCGGGAGTGAGGTGTAGGTTGCTTGTTAGATGAGAAGTATATTGCGAATAGAATAAAGGAACTCTGTGACAGAAAGCAGATGACCATGTATGCGCTGTCTAAAAAGACGGGGATTAGCCAGTCATCTTTGTCGAACCTGATGAAAAGGGGAAGTACACCTACCTTTTATACATTAGAAAGGATTTGTGATGGATTAGGGATTACACTGCCACAATTTTTCTCTGATGATATGGGAAAACTGGAATTATCCTCAGAACAAAAGAAAGTGCTGAGAACGTGGGAATCCTTAACGGATAAAGAGAAAGAAGCGGTTGAAATCTATGTGAGAGGTATGAAATTGAAGTAAGATTGTAGGGGCTATCATTACTTGATGAAAATGGAAGAGGATTTTTCTCAACAATTCCTCAAGCAATACCAATGGAATAATTCATTCTTATGCGATTTTTTGAAATATTTGGAGAGCTACAGGAATGTATATTTCCGATAAGAAGTATCGTGGAGGAATACAAAAGCTGATAAATTTAGTTATCAGGCGAGGCTGTCAACGGTGGGCGTAGTCCATTTACTTACCGTTGACTGCCTCGCCTGGGCTGCTGTTTATTCGATTGAACAAATATTTTAAAATCTGATCTGCGCCTCAAAAGCAGGATGGATTTACTTTTTCTTTCGTGTCAGGAAAATTCCGATTATTGACCCTATAAGGATAATCGGTGCCAATCTGACAAACAACCACTCAAATGCGTGGAAAGCAACTCTGACAACAGCGGTTTCAGGATTACTATAGTCCCAACCTAAATAAGGGCTAATTAATACTACTAGGGTCACAAAAATTGCTGCTATGACTACACTCAATGAGATAAATAGCCAATGAAGAATTTTTCTTCTCGTGGTTTTCCTTTGTGCCAGCTGTAAGTTTATAACCTCTAATTTTTCTGAAATTGTTTTTAAATTATCAACTTCTGTTTCAATAACAGTTTCTCCGAGCAATGTGCTTACGGGTGTTTCAAACACTTCCGATATAGAGATCAACATATCAGAATCGGGAACTGATAATCCTTGCTCCCATTTAGATACTGTTTGTCTCACTACATTCAGCTTGATAGCAAGTTCTTGCTGAGAAAGTCCTTTTGATTTTCTGATCGCTTTAATATTTTCATTTAGCATTATAGATAACCTCCTTCCTTTTAGTCTTTGCCACAATTATATGAAGAATTGCCCGTTGCTACAAGCAACGAATTTTAACATTCAGGTATATCGGCAATTTTTGTTCCATTATTTCATGAAATTGTAATTTCTATTCATGTCATGGAATATCAATGAGTTTTTTGTGATGTTTAATTGATTTATATTGAGGAAGGCCGTTTGTTTGATATGAAGATGTACTCTTTGATGAAAGAAGAAATAAAGGAGCAGATTTAGTGTTGAAAGAATATAAGTTGAGTTTCAATATTTATGGACTGTTATTGTTTTTGATTATAATGATACCTAATTTTATTTGGTTTGCTGTTCCGGCGCCTAATGATGTACTAAGAGCGGATTCGGTTACAGGAGGGATTGATACTATAGCTTCGGTTTGTCAAGTATTGATGATTATTGCTGTGATGATTTGTTGTTTATTATATTTTGCAAGTTGGGTAGGGTATTATGCAGGTATTGTGAATATGGGTGTGATATTGGGCTTGACGGTTTCTCCGTGTTTAGCATTTTTGTTTTTTGCAATTGATAGAAAAAACATGATAGCAGTTATTCCGATGTTGCTGATATTATTCCGTTAAAGCGATATATTATATGGGAGATTGGAGGGAGTGTCTATGTTTATGGCAGTAAAACAGGCTTCTGAAAAATGGGGTATTTTTGATAGATGAGTCCGAGTTTTTTGCTCTGAAGGGAAAGTTTCCGGCGCATATCAAGAAGGACGTAGTGGGAAAATACCTGTGGATGCAAAGAACCCCGCCGATGGTCGTTACAAATCGAAAGAGAGTCTTTTAGTACAAATCGACTGCAATGGAAATTTTCCGGCAAAATGTTCAATCAAGATACCTATGAATCTTTCGATAGAACCAAATACAACCTATGTACAACAACGAACGTGCATAAGTCCATGTAAGGTACCAAATGGTTCGTTTCTGTGTATTAATCCCAATTCGCTGATACGCATAGGAAATTCACGATAAGAACGAGGTTCCATCTTAAATGTGTCAGGATGTTTCTTAAAGCTGACGGTTCAGCATTATTGGAGTGGATATTTCTACGTACCCTTCTTTTGCGTGCAGCTTTCTCCAATAGTCAATCAATAAATTTTTTAATATCAGTCCCTTTGGAAGGAAAATGGAAATCCCGGTTCTTCTTCAAACAGTGCAAATAAGCCTAATCCTTTTCTTGGTTTTCTATGATGTCGCCTTTTTGCATCTTCTAATCGGTTTAAATATTCCTCTAGCAAATCTTCACTTGGAAATGATGTGCCGTAAATTCTAGTAATCATTTTATTTTTTCATCACCCTGCCAGTATGCACCTGCAATGGACAACGGCTCAAATGATTTCCTCATCTTCCGGCAGTCGTTAAGCATTTCGATTTATAGGTCTCATTTCTTTCTTCCATAGCTTGCAAAGCTTTTTTCATCTCTGCTTCAATTTTGGTATTTGGATATAGCCTTTTGACTGCCTGTGCAGTCGTATGCCTAAACGCATTTTTCCACGCTTCCTCCTCAAAAGTGGCCTCTTGGATGGAAACATCTTTCATTTTAATCTTCTTTTTACAGACATTATCATAATTCCAAAGCATTTAAGGTACTTTTAGGGCAGGGAGTTTTTGACAGCATTTCAATAGTTCACAATTCTCGTATGTTTTGTGCTATACTGTTTTATAAGATTCTGTTTCTATCATTTTTGCTCTTATCAGGGTTTAGAGTATTTTTGGTATATGCGATATGAAACCGACAGGTTATTATGAACTGGATAGGCTGTTTCCCAAAATGTGCCAATAATTATGAGTAACTGAATTTTAAGGAGAAACATAGATGCAAGAAATAATTGCATGAAATTATATATGATAAATTATTGACGTATCAATGACATAATATATGTTCTTTTTTTAATACTGGAATGAATAATGAATGTTTTTATAAAATGAGGAAAGCGTTAGAAGCTGATCCAATAAAATGGGGGCGCTAAATCGGTGGAATCTGCTATAACAAATGTGTGGAAATATTTGTTATTAAAAAATTAGAATACCATAATAGATGATGTAATTGAAGTACAAGCAGGTGTTAAATATCCGTTTCATATTTTTGATTTGGTCTGCGGCATGAAAATCTCTGCTCAGCAAATTCGGATATTTATGTAAGCCTGACTGTAATTGCGATATTTGTTTCTTCTTAATACTGAAAGCAAACTGTGTTTCTGCATAATGTGAAAAAACGTTTTGGAATTACGTAAACACCTTTTCTCTCAAGCCGTATATGTATTCTGCGATAATCGTTAGTTTCCCTGCTTTTTTAACATTTTCAACTCTCTCTACAATTTTTTCTCGTCGATCTCTTTTCCTTAAGATCAGTATACTGCCCTGCGCCTGCAGCTTCTTGGCATAAAATTTCCTCCTATAGTAGTTTCTTTCATTCTACCATAGGAGGGCCTTTTTTATATCTGTTTTTACTGGACTTGAGCATTTTTACTGGGGAGGCGCTTATTATTATAATTCATCTGTGATTTGGTCTTATACGACGGTTATATAAGCATAGCGTAGCGTACGATAAATTAAATGTAATAAAAAACGTTCTACAAAAATTCGGCGACATATGGACTGCAAATTATAAAATCAGCTTATAAACCGGCTGTCGAACGCTCAGTCGACCGCGTATGTTTTATCTAATTTTTTTAGTTCGCTGAACGTGTCTATTTCCGTTACGTCTTCCGGCTTACATTCGCGAACCGCTATTCGATAATGCTCTTTTTTATATAGAAGAGCGGTTTGTTCCCAATATCTTTCGCGTCCTCCGGGAGATGTAAACACATCGTTTAGATCTTCGGCCAGCTTAGCTCCGTCGTCCGCGTTCCAATATGATATGCCTACCATTTGCCGGCAGTTTACTCCGCCGACGCTTTGAGACGTTATAATTCCGGAGGAATCTGTGTGAAAGCACCAATCGTCTGTTTTTTCAACCGGGAACGCCAGAAAATTTGATTGATACTCATATTTTCTTATAATGGACGGGTTTCTGAGAAGCAAGTCGGACTCAAGCACGTACGCGTTCTGAAGCATATATCTTATGCAAATTGCGGAGGATATATTATTGCTCTCATTGTATATTGGGTTTTCAATAAATTTTACGTTAGGGTATTTATAAAGAAGCTGATCGAACTGCTCGCCCAGATATCCGCGCACTATTATAATTTCCGGTATTTCCGCCGCCTCCACCGCGTCGAGGAGCGAGTCTATAATGCGGTTCCCTCCTACTCGAACGAGAGGCTTGGGAGTGTTTAGGGTAATCGGAACAAGCCTGGAGCCGAATCCGGCGGCCAAAAATATTGCTCTTTTTACTCTGTAAGGCTCAAGCATATTCAAGCCGGCAGAGGTTATTCGCCCGTCGGTATAGTATCCTTTTTCATTAAATTCTTTTAACAGCTTATTGACGCTGCCGAGCGAGTATCCGCACTTTTCAGCGATTTGTCTCTGGGACAGCGTCTTTTCTTCTCCGCTGAGCAGCAATAAAACGTCGAACTCCTTTTTCGTAAGCATAAATATGCCTCCATTTTCCGTATCAGTTAAAATTATTGTTTCTTTTTCTTGCGGCGTAAAAAATAACTCCGAACAGAATCCATACGCCGAGCATTATAAGCGACGGCGCGTCAAGAGCGGCCGGCATTCCCGGAATAAACATAATTATGAACAGCAGAGAGAATACGCCGCCTATTATACTGAAAGTATGAACCGACTTCCAGTTTTCTGCGTCCTTTCTCTTTTTCGATGTTATGGCCGCGGCGAAGCATGTGTATGCAAATCCTATCGCGGCTCCTATCGCGCTCATATCGACAAACCAGCCGAGCGCCGTTCTTCCGAACAAAGGACCGACTATAGAGGTCGCCGCGCAGAAAAGTATAGCGTTGACCGGGGTGTTGGTCTTGGGGTTAAGACGCGCGAAAAATGAAGGAAGATAACCGTTTTTCGCCATTGAGTACATAAGCCTGCTCGTGGCGGTCAGGAATCCTAACAGCCCCGTAAGTATAGCGCACGAAAGGGCTACGCCGAGAATTATAAGTCCGGGCCATCCGAGCATATTTTTAACTGAATAGCCAAGCAGCCAGCTTATCGATTCGTCGTTCAAGGCGGCGACGTAATTTTCCGACATAGCGGTTGCGGCTACGAGCGTGTTAGATATATATACAAAAGCTCCGAACGCTATGGCGATAAGCATGATTCTAAATACTTTTTTGGTAGAAAAATTAAATTCTTCGCAGGACTGCGGGATAGTGTCGAATCCGACGAACGCCCACGGGGCGATCGCCAATATCGATATAACTCCGGATATCGATTCTCCCGTGCTTTGAGCGTTAGGTGAAAAGAACGGTTTAAAATCCGCGAGATGAGTATACGAGCTAAATACTGCCGATACGGCGATTATTACTACGGATACGGCTAAGGAAATTGCGAATATCGACTGAATCCGTCCGGCGATTTTTATTCCCTTTATGGAGAAAAACGCAAGTAGAAGAATCGCGGCTATTGAAATGAGAACTTCGCTTAGATAAACATGAAATCCGGCGATTTCGTAGAGAGGAACGACGGCAAGCTTTTCATTAAATAAAAAACGAGTCATATATCCGAAAGTAGTCGCGTTCATAGGCACGTTAGTTATGTACGCGATAACGAGGAACCAGCCGCACACAAAGGCGTGCCTCGGTCCGAAAATGGCTCGCGCGTATGCGAATTCTCCCCCCGCCGTAGGATAACGAGGTATGAGATAATTATACGATACGGCGATTATAACCATAATAAGCGCGCCCGCAAGCATAGCGACGACGGTTCCGATAGTTCCCGCCTTTGGAAGAAATTTAAGTCCGGGGTTGAAAAACGAACCCCAGCCTATTATACATCCGAAGGCTAGTCCCCATACTGCGAGAGGATTCAACTGCTTTTGTAGCTTTGGCGAATTGTTGTTCATATAGGACGGCGCTCCTTCTTGTTCTTTTATACATTAATGATTCTTGCTGTTGAACGGATTAAATATAACGTTTTAAGCAATAGCTCTTTTAATTAAAATAAATAGTATAATTAAAGCGTTCAAAAAAATTGAAAATATATCGCGTTCCGTACAGTGGTATTATACCATTGCGCGTTATGTTTTGCAATAGCGCCGCACAAATTATGTCGTTTTTCATCTGTTTTGCTCTTATTGAACTTAACAAATCCTTGACTAAGGACGATATGTTGTGGTAGAATATATAAAAATAAAATAGTATGAGGAGGCGGAATGAAGCCGATATTTCCATCTCTTGAGTCAAACTCGAGTATAAAAAAAACGCTTGGCGGAGACATAGCGCGCGGCGCCGCGTCTCATGCGTATATAATTGAAGGCGCGTATGGAAGCGGCAAAAAAACCGTCGCAATTCTCGCGGCGGCCGCAACGTCGTGCGAGGCTTTCGACGACGAAGCCTCTCCTTTGCCATGCGGAAAGTGCCTGTCGTGCCGTAAGATACTCGGCGGGCTGTCTCCCGACGTTGTAAGAATATCGCGGGGGGATAAAGCGTCTATCGGAATAGAGCAGATCAGAGCTATACGTTCTGGGCTATACACGGCGCCCAACGATTCCGACATGAGAACATACGTTATTGAAGAAGCCGATAAAATGACCGTACAGGCGCAAAACGCTCTTCTTCTTACTCTTGAAGAGCCGCCCTCTTTCGTTACTTTTTTTCTCATTGCTGAAGACGCGTCAAAGCTGCTTGAAACTATAAAGAGCCGCGCTCAGATACTTCGTACCGAAACGCTTGACTTTTCGGCGGCGACCAAGTATCTTAAGTCGCTTCCGGATGGCGCGCGGCTTGAAAAGCAGGATAAAGCTAAGTTCAACGACGTTATAGCCGCCTCCGGAGGCTCAATCGGCGTCATGAAAGAGCTGTTAGATAAAAGATCGGAGGCGGCGGGGCTCCTTGCGGCGAGGGATGCCTCTCGAAACTTTGTCTCGATGCTCTTTGAAAAGGACGCGGCCGGACTTCTCTCATATTCTTCCTCATTGCCGAAAGGTAACGACTTTATTCGCAGGCTGCTGACATATTCTGCGAACGCAGTGCGCGACTTGCTTGCGCTGAAGAGCTCGCCGGACGCGAACCTTACTTTTTATACTTCTGCGGAAGCCGTAGGCAAATATGCTGAAACGCTGCCCAATCGACGGTTAATCGCTCTTCACGATATCATATGCGACGCTCTCAATAGAATAGATTATAATGTTTCGCCGCGCACGCTGATGACCGAGCTGTCTCTTTCGGCATGCGCTCTCGCATAGCTTTTGCTAATTTAGAAAAGGAATAGAAAGGCGCGACGCGCTTTGTCTTGATAAATTATTATGGATAAAAAGAAAAATATAGAAAATAGCGTTAACGAGCTTCCGAAGAATGTTGAAGTAATCGGAGTTCGTTTTAAGGACGCGGGAAAAATATATTATTTTTCTCCCGAAAATTTAAAAATTTCTTCCGGCGACCGGGTTATTGTAGAAACGGCTCGCGGACTCGAGTACGGTTTCGTCGCGGACGGGAACCATACGACCTCTTCGGAAAATATCGTTCCTCCCCTTAGAAAAGTAGTTAGAATCGCCGGCGAGGACGACAAAGAGCAGTACGAGCGGAATAAAGAGCTTGAGAAGCGCGCTATGAGCGTTTGCCGCGAAAAAATATCGGAACACGGGCTCGGCATGAAGCTGATCGACGCCGAATATACGTTTGATAATTCAAAGTTAATGTTTTACTTTACCGCTGAATCAAGAGTGGACTTTCGCGAGCTCGTAAAGGACCTTGCGTCTATATTTAAAACGCGTATAGAACTTAGGCAGATCGGCATAAGAGACGAGGCGAAGATGCTCGGCGGTCTAGGCATATGCGGCCGTCCCTTCTGCTGTTCGTCTTTCCTGTCGGACTTTGCTCAAGTTTCTATAAAAATGGCGAAGGAGCAGAATTTATCCCTTAATTCCGTGAAAATATCCGGAGCCTGCGGCAGACTAATGTGCTGCCTCAGATATGAGCATGAGACGTACGAGAGAGAAAGAAAGCTTACTCCGAAAATCGACTCAAAGGTTAAAACTAAGGACGGAATCGGAGTAGTTACGGACGCGAATATTCTGACAGGGCTTGTAAAGGTGAAATTTTATGAGGATAAGGGCGAGGTTGTAAGAGTTTACGACAGAGGGGACGTAAAGACGATTAAAGCCCGCGAAGATGAAAACAAGACGCAAGAAAAATAATTATTTTGCTAAAACCCCTTTATTTTTTCGCCGCGCTGTGATAAAATAAATAAAAAACTTAATGGAGGTATCGCAATGGCTTATAAGATTTCCGACGCTTGCATCGCTTGCGGCGCTTGCGCGGCTGAATGTCCCGTCGAGTGCATTTCCGAGCAGGACGGCAAGTACGTTATTAACGCTGAGGAGTGCCTTGAGTGCGGAGCCTGCGCAGGCGTATGTCCTGTGGACGCTCCCGCGGCAGAGTAATCAGCGTATATTTATAAAGACAAGGCGGAGTTTGCTTCGCCTTGTCTTTATAAATTAGGGAATAGCATAACCTGTGAAATAGAAATCCGTCGTATGAAAAATGATTTTTATTCTAAGATCATTCTCGCGTCGTTTATACTATACCTTTAAAAGAAGACGATCTGTTTTTGAAGTCATATGCGATTAGCGTAAAACGTATATACCGTGTAACATGAAAACGATAGGAGAAAAATAATGATAACCGATAGTTTCGACGATAGATCCGAGGCTAAAATAAATCCACATCTCAAAAGCAACGCTTCTGCAGTAGACGCTTGTATAGTTACGTTTTCATACGTTATTGAAAAATATGTCGCGGATAATTATTATTTGAAACAAATTGGGCAGTCTATAGCCGTTACAGGAAATCTGCCGATATATCAATTAAGTCATAATGGAAAGAAATTTGCCTTTTTAAAAACCTATGCGGGAGCGCCGGCATGCGTTGCGACCATAGAGGATACTTTGTCGGAAATAAAAACGGATAAATACATAGTTTTTGGCGGAAGCGGGTGTTTGAATAAAGAAATTTCCCATGGAAAAATAATGATCCCCACCGAGGCGTATAGAGACGAGGGAACTTCTTATCATTATGCGCCGGCTTCTAATTATATAAAAATAAAAAATTCCGAAATTGTCGCGCATTTCATGGAAAAAAATAGAATACCTTTTGTCAAAGGAAGAACATGGTCAACCGACGCTTTTTATAGAGAAACAATAAATAATTTTGCAAAAAGGAAAGCCGACGGGTGTATATCGGTAGAAATGGAGTGTTCCGCTATACAAGCCGTGTGCGACTTTAGAAATTTAAATTTATATATGTTTCTTACATGCGGAGATTTATTGGACGCGCCCAAACATTTGTATAGATATGGAGACTCGCAATATAAGGGGACTCAGCATGACGTAAGTCATTTTGATATTGCATTGTCTCTTGCCGATTATGTTACGAGACAATAAATCAATAAATTACAGATTAAAGCGGTTTCCATAAGCTTAGTCGCAAGAAACTCAGATGAAGAAATAATCGGCGTTTGTCTTTGCATAACTGATTTTTCGTATTGGCTTTTTTATAACTTAGTCGTAATTCTTGAACGCGCCGGCCTCGGGGTTGGCAAGGCTCTAGTAAAAAACTGCGCGAGCTGGCCGGAGGAGCCGAGAACGTAATAATGCTTGCATGCGAGAATAAAAACGCCGTACCGTTTTTTGAAAAAGAATAGGAATGACAAAGTCGGATGAAGTTATGGTTTACGATCATATTAAACGGACTAATTTCACAGTCGACTGAAAAACACAATACGTCCGTTTAAACGCGCGCGGCGCGATATAAGACGCGGTCCTGCGGAATTACGTTTCGTCAATTGTGCGGCGGAATTGAGAGAAGTCAGAATAATATAAAAACGCGCTGAAATCATGGTTTATAGCTTTCAATAAACCGGAGCGTTAAATTTTTACGGGTATGATCTGTATGAATGAAAAAAACGAGATTTACAATCCAGATATTGAGCGAATTGATGAAATAAACGAAAATCTGCGTCTAATACAGCGCAAGGATGGATTGACGTTTGGCACGGACTCGTACTTACTGTCGGCGTTTGCCAGACCAAACCCGAAGGGGCGCGCCGCGGATCTCGGATGCGGAACCGGAATTATATCGTTGCTTTGCGCGTCAAGGAAAAAGTTTTCGCAGATATACTCCGTAGAACTACAGGAAGCTTTCGCGCGTCTTTCTAAGAGAAATGCGGAGCTTAACGGACTTGACGATAGGATTGTTGTAAAAAACGCGGATATCAGACAAATTACTTTTAAAGATACGGACGGCGAGGTTGATCATATCCTTATGAATCCTCCATATATGAAGGACGGCTCCGGGAGAGAGAGTAAGACGGACGAGATGAGTATTGCAAGGCGCGAGATTAACGGTACGATTTATGACTTTTGCGCCGCGGCCGGCAGATTGCTCAAATATGGCGGCTCGCTTTCCATAGTTCACCGGCCGGAGCGACTGATCGACGCGACCGACGCTATGAGAAGGTCTGGGATAGAACCTAAGCGTCTCGTGACGGTATACCCAGATTCGGATAGCCGTCCTTGTCTGATACTAATCGACGGTAAACGCGGAGGCGCGCCGGGGGTTACCATGTGCCGCCCTCTGATTATATATAAAAAAAATAGCAGAGAATACACGGACGATATGCGCCGCATATACGACGAATTTACTTTCGATCATATTTTTAGCTTTGAGAGGAGCGGATGAAATGAGCAGAGCAGGAGAAAAAAACGTGATAATCGGCGGAACTCTGTACATTGTCGCAACTCCAGTAGGCAACCTATCCGACATTTCAGAGAGAGCCATCAAAGTTTTATCGGGAGTGGATTTCATTGCTTCCGAGGACACCCGAAACACGGGAACGCTATTATCGCATTATGGAATTTCAAAGCCTCAGATAAGCTATTATGAGCATAATAAAAGGGAGCGAGGGGAAAGTATTGTTAATAGACTTGAGAGGGGCGAAAGCTGCGCTCTTGTAACGGACGCGGGAACCCCGGCGATCAGCGATCCGGGGGAGGATTTGGTAAGGCTATGCGCCGAGCGTGGAATCACGGTTACGGGCGTTCCAGGAGCCTGCGCGGCTATAGACGCACTTACATTATCTGCTTTGCCTACGCGCCGTTTTGTTTTCGAGGGTTTTCTGGAGAGCGGTAAGAAGGAACGCCTCGCTCGTCTTGAAAGCCTAAAAGACGAGACGAGAACGACCGTTATTTACGAAGCTCCCCATAGACTTCGCTCAACGTTGAGAGAACTTTGCGACGTTCTCGGAGACAGAAAAATTTCTCTTTGCCGGGAACTAACTAAGCTTAACGAGGAAATTATTCGCACGACTCTTACGCGAGCGATAGAATATTACGATGAAAACGAACCGAGAGGGGAATTCGTCCTCGTTCTTGACGGAGCCGCCGAAAAGAAGGCGGAATATCCGGACGACGTTACGGAGCATGTAAATTTGCTTATCTCAGAGGGCCTTGAACGCATGGAAGCTATGAAGGCGGCGGCCAAGGCCAGAGGAGTATCTAAAAGCGACGTTTACAGAGAATATACGGCAGACAGATAACGTTTGCCGTTTACTAAAAAATAATATACGTTTAATACGTTGAGGCGGAGGCGGTCACAATTTATACTTTATTATACGGAGGAGAGATATACTCTTCTGAAAAAAAAGCGTTTGAAAGAGCGGATGTTTTGATTAACGACGGCGTTTTTGAAACGATTCTTCATGGCGGAGAAAAAACGCCCGCAGGCTGCGAACGGATAGATTGTTCTGGGAAATTTCTTATTCCGGGACTTGTCGACGTTCATACTCACGGCAGAGCCGGATACGATTTCAACACCGTATCTTCTGAAAATATTATAAAAATGCGCCGTTCCTATGCTAAGCGCGGGGCCACGACTCTTATGGCGACGTTGGCTTCGGCTCCTTTAAACGATCTCTTTTTGTCGGCAAAGTATATTAACGAAAACAGAGACGTACTTCCCGGAGCGGCTACCATAGGCGGCATTCACCTTGAGGGAAGATACCTTAATATGGAAAAGAGGGGAGCCCACGCCGCAGAATTGCTTCACGCCCCGGACGGAGCTGAAGTCGGACGTCTTATCGACGCGATGAAACCGCTTCCGACTCATGTTTCGGCGGCGCCCGAACTTGCCGACGACGAATTCTTTAGTTCCGTATATTCTAAAGGCGCGACTCTCGGCATAGCACACAGCGCCGCGACTTACGATCAGTCCGTATCGTTTGTAAAGCGCGGAGCGCGGTCGTTCACCCATACGTTTAACGCCATGAGACAAATTCATCACAGAGAACCCGGCAACGCCGCGGCTTCCATTCTTTGCGACGAAGCGTACAGCGAGGTTATATGCGATGGAGAACACGTCCATCCGGCCATGATAGAACTTCTATACAGAGTAAAACCTAAGGATAAATTAGTCCTTATAACGGATTCTATGGAAGCCGCCGGATGTCCCGACGGGGAATACGCTATTGCGGGACAAAAGGTGTTTGTATTAAACGGCAGAGCCTTGAATGTTGAAGGAGCTCTTGCCGGCAGCACGCTCGATTTATTTACGGCTCTTAAAAATTTCATGCGGTTCTGCAATATCAGCCTTGAAGAAGCGTTGCCGGCTGCGACTTCAAATCCCGCTAAAATGATCGGTTTGTACTCCTCGTGCGGTGAAATAGCTTCGGGAAAAAGAGCTGATATTATCGTAATAGGCGATAAGCGAAATCCAGAGATTGAAGCGGTATATGCGGCGGGCAAGCTCGCTGAATAAAAAAGTTTAATTTATAAATAAGAATCAGGGAAAGCAGGTTTCAGTATATGAAAGAAAAGTATTATATTACTACGGCTATAGCTTACGCGTCGTCGAAGCCCCATTTCGGCAATACCTACGAGATTATCATGACCGATGCCGTAGCGCGTTATAAAAGAGCGAGGGGGTACGATGTTTTTTTCTGCACTGGGACGGACGAGCACGGCCAGAAAATAGAAAATAAAGCTACGGAATCCGGAACGACTCCAAAGGAATTTGTAGATGGAGTCGCCGGTAAGGTACGCCGCGTATGGGATAAAATGAATACCTCGTACGATTATTTTATCCGTACTACAGATAAAAAACATGAAGAAGCAGTACAAAAGATATTTAAAAAAATGTACGATAAGGGAGATATTTATCTCGGCTCTTACGAAGGCTGGTACTGCGAACCCTGCGAAGCGTTTCTGACTGAAAGTCAGCTTAAGGACGGAAAGTGCCCCGACTGCGGCCGCGAGGTGAAAAAAGCGAGCGAAAAGGCGTATTTCTTTAGAATGAGCAAGTACGCCGATCGCCTCGTAGAGTACTACGACAGTCATCCGGATTTTATTGAGCCAGAATCCCGTAAGAAGGAAATGATAAATAATTTTATAAAACCCGGACTTCAGGATCTTTGCGTATCGCGCACAAGCTTTAAATGGGGAATTCCCGTGGACTTTGACCCGGAACACGTGGTATACGTGTGGCTTGACGCTCTCACAAACTATATTACGGCTCTCGGGTATAATCCTGATTTCGATTTTGAAGGACAGAGCGAAGCTTTCAAAAAATACTGGCCTGCGGACGCGCACGTGATCGGTAAGGATATCATGCGCTTTCATTCGATATATTGGCCCATATTCCTTATGTCTCTAGATCTTCCTTTGCCAAATAAGATATTTGGTCATCCGTGGTTCAATTTCGGGACGGATAAGATGTCTAAGTCTCGCGGAAACGTCGTTTATGCGGACGAATTGGCGGATAAGATAGGAGTCGACGCAGTAAGATATTACGCTCTTTCAGAAATGCCGTACGCTAACGACGGATCGGTTACTTACGACGCGGTAATTAACCGCTTTAATACTGATCTTGCCAATAATCTTGGAAATCTTGTAAACCGCACCGTCGCGATGACGAATAAATATTTTAACGGAGTCGTTCCGAAGCCGGATAATGAAGAAGCTCTCGACGTCGAGCTTAAGCAAACCGTCGCGGCGGCCGCTGAAAAATACTCTGCTTTAATGGACGATTTCCATATATCCGACGCTATTGCCGAGGTGTTTGCAGCTCTTCGCAGAGCTAATAAATATATCGACGAGACAACTCCATGGACGTTGGCGAAGAGCGAAGAATTAAAACCGCGTCTTGGAACCGTTCTTTATAACCTTCTCGAGACGATTCGCGTCTCAGCAGTTCTTCTCGCTCCGATAATGCCTGAAACCTCAGAAAAAATATTTAATCAGATTGGATCAAAGGTAAAAGATTACGATACTGCTTTTTCATTCGGAGCTTTAGTTTCCGGCGGTTCCGTCGGAAATCCGGCGCCGCTTTTCTCACGAATCGACGAGGAGAAATTTATGGCTGAGATTGAGAAAGAGAGAGAAGAGGCCGCTCGCGCGACTGAGAAAGACTACGCAACTGAAGATACGGAGCGTCTGCCGGAAATAAGTATCGACGATTTTGCTAAAGTTGAACTTCGCTGCGCTAAAGTTGTAAGCTGTGAAAAAATAAAAAATGCTAAAAAATTACTCAAGCTTCAGGTCGACTTAGGATTTGAGCAGCGGCAGGTTGTATCCGGAATCGCGGCGTATTACGAGCCCGACCAACTTATAGGAAAACGAGTTGTTCTCGTTTCAAATCTTGCTCCCGCAAAGCTTTGCGGCGTCGAGTCAAACGGTATGATTTTAGCGTCTGGAGAAGACGAAATATCGGTGATCTTTTTGCCGGATTCAACCCCTCTCGGCTCGAGAATAAGATAACAAAATTATATTTATTAACGGAAGATAAAATGTATTTTGATTCGCACGCGCATCTTGACGACTCACGGGTCGTACGGGAATACCCAGACGGAACGGAAGGGATCATCCGCGATTCCCTCGCCGCTGGAGTACGAAATATTATTAACGTAGGCACGAATCTTCAAAATTCAGTCAGATCGATTAGTTTAGCAAATAAGTATCCTTTCATTTACGCCGCTGTCGGAATATACCCATCGGAGGCGCGTTCCAGAGACGACGGCAAGGCGCTCGCCTGCGGTATGGACGCCGATTTAGCTATAGGCGAAATTGAACTTCTGCTTGAAGAAAAAAAGGTTGTTGCAATAGGAGAAATAGGTCTTGACTATCATTATGACAACACGGATAAAAAAGCTCAGCTTTACGTTTTTGAAAAGCAGATGGATCTGGCTCAAAGAACGGGCTTCCCCGTCGTTATTCACGATAGAGAAGCCCATGGCGACGTATTCGATATGATACGCCGTTATCCCGACGTAAAGGGAGCGATGCATAGCTTTAGCGGCAGTCCCGAGCTTGCGCGTCAGCTTACCGACCGCGGGTGGTACATTTCTTTCAGCGGTCCGGTGACTTACAAAAATGCGGCTAAGGTAAAAGAGGCTGCCGCTTCGGTTCCTCTTAATCGTATTTTAGTGGAAACCGATACTCCGTACCTTCCGCCTACTCCGCACCGTGGAAAACTTAACTATCCGGGATACGTTGCTTTGACTGTCCGAGCCATAGCCGAACTTCGCAATATGGAAGCTGACGACGTAGCGGAGATTACCTCTGAAAACGCTAAAACATTTTTTAGAATCGACGAATAAAAATTTGATTTTTCAACGCGTATAAGTTATAATTTACCGGCATGATTTCAAAGGCGTTACAATATGAAGACAACATGTGCCGATGAATTTATAATAATAAAAGTATTTTAATAGATTCACCGGCAAATATAAAAGACCATATTTAAAAATCCTTGCTTAGTCATGACGACTGCGCAGCGCCATATTATACGTACAGTACAAAAGAGCCGTCTGTGGAAGGAAATATTAAATTTTTAAGCGACTAACTGACTTCGGTATTCCAACGGAGTCAGTTTTGTTTTAAGTTGAATGCGCTCATTGCTTTAGAAGCGAATGCAGACTTCTCCTCATAGGCGCGGACTTTTGCGCAATAGATACAGCTAAAGCATTATCGTATGTTTTTCAGGATCCACACCTTTGTTGAACTTCATCCTATGCATAGTATATGTTGTTACAGCGTTGCATTTATTCAATACGAATTTATGATATAAATTATTTTTCCGCAGAAAAAGCGCATCCGGCTCCATACAGAAGGTACAAATGTACAATCTGTCTCTAATGGAATATTTATATCCCATGTGCTCTTCTGTGAATTCGCCGAAAAAACGTACCGTTTCCCTCCAATGGGGCGTCTATCGTATGAATAGTTTGGAAAATTAATCAGCATAGCTTTCTTTCCACTATTTTTATTCACTACCCAATCAATCATCATGAGTAAGATAAATGCCATTACATGCTTCGCTAAGCCGGAGATTTCCGTTAACATATAAACTGCTGCAAATTTGTAAATTCAAACTCGCAGCAGTTTATATAGGGGTTCTTTTCTATAAAAGTTGTGAAAATTAGCGTGGCAACGTGTTTGTTTGAAAATATAACCCACCGAACCCCACATAACTACCGGGTTTATTTGAAGTCGGTTAGTCAATCGGCTTCATCGTCGGGATTTCCGTGGCAGAAATGATTCCCCTGATTTATCCTGCTTTTCCCTGACTTTGTTTATCCAAATCGGCTTCATTGTTTTGCATAACCTTTCATAAATCAGCTTATTCTGATTCGGTTTGTCGTAAAATCTGTCGTAAAAAACTGGTGGTGGTTACATTGTTCCGCAATGAAGCACCTTTCGGTTATGCCTGAAATGCACTATCGAGCGGTATTATCTGATAAATCTGTTCTACCTGAAAAAGATAAGTTAAAAAGGGCATAGAAAAGCTGCATTGCTGCCCAATCATATTTCTTCTGCATAGTTGCCTGTTATTTCGATAGGATTTCCGTCCGGATCCATAAATGTGAAATACCAGTACGGTGAAAAAACATTTATAAATCGAATGTCCGTCATCTTCGTTGCAATTTCCAATTCTTTTATTCTACTATATTCCGCCTTTAAATCTTCGACGCCTAAGTTAATAAATACCTTGCGAGTATTTATGTTATCCGCAATTCCGCTTAAGTTATCGTACACTTCACAATATTCGCCTTTGGTTACTACTTGATCGGGGTTTTCTCTGTCATAATAACCGTTCATAAGGCAGAGCTTTAGCCCTGGAAAATTAAATATAGCGAAGCGCTTTCCGTTTACGTCACTTACTTTCATATCAAGTACTTTCTCATAAAAAGAAACAGATTTATCAAAATCCTTAACAACCAAATAAATTGCACCGTATCCCATTGCTGTACCTCCATTATTCAAGTTCTTACCTAAAAATCCTGATTCAAGTATATCATAATTCGTCATTAGATTCAATAGCGCAAATCATTAGTGTGTAGAGTTACAATAGATGTGAGACTAAAAAGAGCAATTATACCAATACACCGTTATCGAGCAAGTCTTTTTTACCGTTTTTACAATGTAGCCACTACAATGAAGCCATTGAATTAACGATTTTCGATTCACGATGTTTACGACAGCGATTTGTCGTAAACCCCTTTTTTCGGGTTAAATTTGGATTAACAAAACCCGGCAAAAACTGTCAAAATTTCGTTATTTTCTGTCTATCAGTCCGCGAGGGGCTTCATCGTCGGGAAAAGCAAAACGTCGCGAATTGCCGATGAATCTGTAAGCAGCATACACATACGGTCTATGCCGAATCCTATTCCTCCCGTAGGGGGCATACCTATCTCCAGCGCGTTGAGGAAATCTTCGTCCGTTCTATTCGCCTCTTCATCTCCTTGAGCAAGAAGCTCTTCCTGAGCCCGGAAGCGCTCTCTCTGATCGATTGGATCGTTGAGCTCAGAATATGCGTTAGCCATTTCCCAGCCGTTCATAAAGAACTCAAACCTTTCTACGTACCCTGGTTTATCCGGCTTCTTCTTTGTCAGCGGAGATATTTCTACGGGATGATCCATGACGAAAGTCGGCTGTATCATATGCTCTTCCGCAAATTCCTCAAAGAACAGATTCAGAATATCGCCTTTTTTATGATGCTCTTCAAATTCTATATGACGTTCGAGGGCCGCTGCTTTCGCGTCGTCGTCGGAATCTATAGCGTCAAAATCCACTCCGGAATATTTTCTCACTGCGTCTACCATCGTGATTCTCTCAAACGGCCTGCCTAAATCCATTTCTACTCCGTTGTAGGTGATTTTAGTCGTCCCTAAAACCTCTTCCGCAACGCGACGGTACAAGTTTTCTGTAAGATCCATCATTCCGTTATAATCCGTGTAAGCCTGATACAGCTCCATAAGAGTAAATTCCGGATTATGACGCGTGTCTATGCCCTCGTTTCTGAATACTCTTCCAATTTCGTAGACTTTTTCAAGTCCGCCGACAATCAGCCTTTTTAGGTATAGCTCGAGAGATATGCGAAGCTTCAGATCTTCGTCCAGAGCGTTAAAATGAGTCTCAAACGGTCTTGCAGCCGCGCCGCCGGCATTTGAAACAAGCATTGGAGTCTCTACTTCCATAAAGCCTTGTTCGTCAAGATATTTTCTTATAGACGAAATAATCTTCGATCTCTTAACAAAGGTATCTTTAACTTCCGGATTCATAATAAGATCGACATATCTCTGACGGTACCTAAGATCCGTATTAGTAATGCCGTGAAACTTTTCGGGAAGTATCTGAAGGCTTTTCGTAAGAAGCGTCAGTTTTTCCGCGTGAATAGAAATCTCTCCGGTTTTAGTCTTAAATACTCTTCCTTCAATTCCTACGATGTCTCCGATATCCATCTTCTTAAACTGCTTATACTCGTCTTCGCCTATTGAGTCTCTAGCGACGTACGACTGTATAGTTCCCTTAAGGTCCTGTACGTTGCAAAAGGAAGCTTTTCCCATGACTCGCTTGGACATGAGCCTGCCGGCGACGGATACCGATTTGCCTTCAAGGCTTACAAAATTATCTTTTACTTCTCTGCTATGATGAGTTCTTTCATACTTCGTTATTTCAAAGGGATCCCGCCCCGATTCCTGAAGCTCGGACAGCTTTTCCCTGCGTATCTTAAGCAGACTGTTAAGTTCCGCCTGCGACTGAACGCTGTTATTTTCTGTTTCTGCCATTATGTCTATCCTCAACGTTTATTTCGTTCTTTCTACTGAAAGGATCTTGAATTTCAGCTTTCCGGCCGGAGTTTCAACCTCTACTATATCTCCTACTACTGAGCCGAGCATAGCCCCGCCTATGGGACTTCTGTCGGATATTTTCCCGATAAGCGGATTCGCCTCGTTAGTACCGACAAGACTATATTCAACCTCTTCGTCAAGCTCATAGTCGAAAGCCCGCACCGTAGATCCAAGGTTTACGACTCCGGCTCTTATTTCGGACTCGTCTATTACTTTTGCGTGATTGATGAGTTCTTCAAGCTCGGCGATACGCGCGACAACCTTTGCCTGCTCGTTTTTCGCCTCGTCATATTCGCTGTTTTCCGAAAGGTCTCCGAAAGAGCGCGCCTGCGCCAGGCTTTTTTTAACTTCTTCCAGCTTGGTGCCCTTAAGATACGCCAGTTCGTCGACAAGCGCCCGATATCCTTCTTCTGTGTAAAGCGTAAGATTTTCTTCCATATTTGCCATCGTGATCTTCCTTTCAAGGTCGCTTTTATTAAATTATTTTATTTTCTCTGCAAATTTTAAGAGAGCGTTCGACGCCGCTCTGAGTTGATTGTCCTCTTCGTCAGTATACTTGAATATACTCTTTCCAAGCAATTCGTCGTCGAGCTCCACCGTCTCGTCCGGAACTATTCCTACTCCGTGATATCCGTCTGAAAAAGGAGGCTTATACATACGGTAAGTAGCCTTCAGAGCGCTGCCGTCCGGAAGAGATACCGTTGTTTGCATACATCCCTTTCCATAGGTAGTCGTTCCAACTACTACGCATCTGTCGTAGTCGCGCAGGGCGGACGTGAACAGCTCGGCGGCGCTGGCCGTCGAAGAATTAGTTATGACGGCTATCGGATAGTCGAGATAATCTCCGTCTGAAGAGTATGATTCTACCTCTTTATCCTCTTTATCAAAAATTCTGACTATAGGTCCTTCGGGAAGAAGATAATCGAGAACGCTAACGACGGAATTTAACTCTCCGCCCGGATTATACCGAACATCCATTATAAATTTGTCGCATCCCGCGCCCAGTAAATCGTCGATTGCTTTTTTAAACTGCTCCGGAGTTTTCTGATCAAATCCCGTGATTTTTATTATTCCAACCGCGGAATCAAGCGCGTAGACGTGGGAATATACGCTTATGCTTTCGATACTTTTTCGAGTAACTTTAAACTCTACGGACTCGAGATCGTCTCCCCTTAATACTGTAAAGACGGCTTCAGTCCCCGCTTTGCCGCGCAGCTTTGAAATTGCGTTTGTATAGCCTAGGGAAGCCACCGATTGAGCGTCGTCTCCCTCGCCTATATACGCTACGAGGTCGCCCTCAAGCACGCCCGCTTCTTCAGCCGGAGAATCCGGTACGACGGATATAATCTCTATCATCTGTTTTTCGGCGTCATATACGACGTTAACTCCGATTCCCTCCGAATCTCCGGACAATTCCTCCATAAAGCTTTTGAATTCGTCAGCGGTAAAATATTCGGCGTACGGATCCCCGGTTCCGGCAATATAACCTTTTAGGATATAATCCGCAAGCGTTTCGTTATTCAGCTTATCCGCGTCGAGATAAAGAGATCGAAACGCTTCGTCAAGTTCAGCCAAACGATCCGAAGCTTCCGATACAAATTCGGAATTTTCAGCTCCTTTTCCACGGGAAGAATCGGAAACCGATACATAAGTGATCTGAAAAGTAAGCAACGCTGTCAGCAGCGCTACCGCAACCGTAGTTCCAACGGAAACCTTTTTCATCTGGCGCACCGTGCCTTTCGTACAAACATACTAAAAACGTCTATTTTTTCCGCCGCGCCGCCGCTTACGGCGTCGTAGCAGAGTCTAATTTTAATAATTATAGCCTTATTTCATATGAATTATTGATGCGGAGGAGTAACATATTGTTCGGGATCAACTTTCTGCCCGTTTATACGGAATTCAAAATGCAGATGAGCGCCGAATGAATCTCCCGTATTCCCTACGAGTCCTATATTTTGACCTATAGTTACGTTGTCTCCAGCATTTACAAATGGTGGTTGACATTGATGTGCATACAGAGTAGATTTTCCGTTACCGTGGTCAATAAGAACATAGTAACCATAGCTGTTGTTCCATTCGCTTCTTACAACTGTGCCGCTGCCTGCCGCGTATATGGGAGTTCCTTCAGGTGTCGCTATGTCCGTAGCTCCGTGAAAATCATATGAGCCGTTCAAAATACGGCCTCCGAAATGGGACGATATGTATACGTAACTTGTAAGCGGCCACATAAAATCGCCGGACGCGTTATTAACAATCGGCGCGGGCGTATAATAATTGGTATTGGAACCGCCGCTCGAATTGTTCTGAGAATTTTGCTGCTGTTGCTGTTGTTGCTGAAGCTTCTCCAGACGCTCCTTCTCGGCAAGCTCGGCAAGATACGCGGACAGTTCTCCGTCGATCTGATCCTCGGCCGCCCTCGCCTTCATTCTGTCCTGCTCGGCGGATTCCATCAAGTCCTTATATTGCGAGATCGATTCGTTAGCCTCCGCGATTAAAGCCGCGTACGCCTCTTTATCGTTCTGAAGAGTAGCGAAAGCCTCTTCTTGAGATTTTCTCGCTTCTTCCAATTCTTTAAGCGCGGTATTCAGGGTTTGTTTATCCTCGGTAAGAGAAGCGATCAGCTTCTGATCGTATTCCATCATAACGGAAATATTATCTACGCGCGTCAAAAAGTCAGATATATCTTTAGCGCCGAGAATAACCTCCAGATAAGACGCGTTTCCGTCTTCATACATCGAGGCCATACGCCCTAAAAATTGCTTTCTCGTATCCTCGATTTTTTTCTCCGTCTCGATAATCAAAGAGCTTTTTTCATCTATTTGTTTATCAAGTTCTACAATCATGGAGCTGTATGTTTCCAGTTTACGCCCCATCAGCTCGTATGATTCTTCAAGAGCGGCCTTATAAGCGGCGGCGTCGTTCATATTCTGAAGAGCCTCTTGCCTGCGAGCCTCCGCCTCCTTCTGCTGCTGTTCATAAGCCGCTATCTGCTGCTCGTAGGTTTGCGTTTTCTGATCGGCTAAAGCGGACGATGGGAAAATTATCGTAGCGGAAACCGTAACAGCCAAGACAAGTACTCCAGCCGCAGCCGCGCGTATATTTTTTTTCATAACGTTCTCCTTTCCGCCGCTTAAAAGCGACTCTATGAAAGCCCGCGTTTTTAGCGAAGACTTTTAATACCGGACAGGATAAATTTTTCGTTCTTATTTTTTCAGATATTTTCCAAGGGATATAGAACTGCCGACAACGCCGGTTGCAATACCGATTCCGAAGAAGGCGAGCAGAAGAAGACCGGAAAGATCAGCCATGGGAATAAAGCTTAGTATCTGTATGCTCGACACAACCTTAGCTATGACATATGAATACGCGCCGCGGATAAGGAAATATCCTCCAAGCGCGGCTACCGTTCCGATAATAATACCTTCAAAGATAAACGGCAGGGTAATAAACCATCCGGTAGCGCCTATATATCGCATTATACCTATTTCGTTTCTTCGAGAGAACACGGAAAGCTTAATTGTGTTTATGATTATAAAAATACTTACGACAAAAAGTATGACGAGGAACCATATGAACACAAGCATAATACCGCTTTTCAAATTGCCGATCGTAGTCGCCACGTTCAGATCGTTTCTGATTTTACGTACGCCGGAAAGCTGTCTAAGCTGAAAGTCCAACTCCGGAACGCCTTCGTTGCTTTTGTAAGTAATTGTAATTGAAGCGGACAACGGATTCTCTTCATCCGTAACGTCGCCGTACAGATCCGGATTTTCTTCCTTAAGATCTGCAAGAATCTGTTCTTTGTATTTCGTCGAAGTACTTTCTACGTTGTCCAGCGCCGCTATCTGTCCGGCTAGCTCGTCGATCTCCTCAATTGAAGCGTCGTACTCTGTGAAGACGACGATTTCATTAAGCGCGTCAAGCTTTTCAAGATTAAAGTTAATATTATATACCATTAGAGCGAATCCGCCCATTACAACGAGACAGCTAAGCAGGACGGCCACTGAGGCGAACGTCATAACTCCGTTTCTCTTAAGCCCTTTCAGAGATTCAAGAACAAAGTAAAAGGGATTGTATCTTCTCATTCGAACATACCTCCCACGTGATCCTCGGCGACCACTCCGTCTCCAATCATAATAACGCGCTGCTTGTAATAATCGACGAGAGATTGTTCGTGAGTCACCACGATAACGGTTTTTCCGAGTTTGTTTATCTTTACAAGCAAATTCATAATTTCAAGAGACATCTGAGGGTCGATGTTACCCGTAGGCTCATCCGCAATTATAACGGAAGGATTGTTGGCAAGAGCTCTCGCAAGGGCGACGCGCTGCTGCTCGCCTCCTGATATCTCGTTAGGAAACGAATTATGCTTATCCGCCAGGTTAACCGTGTTCAAAATAGCGGGAACGCGGCGGCGTATCATTTTATTGGGAGTTCCTACGACCTGCATTGCGAAAGCGACGTTTTCGTATACGGTTTTATTAGGCAGAAGCCTGAAATCCTGAAATACTACGCCCAGCTTTCGGCGATAGTATGGTATTTTTCTGTTGGTAATTCGGGTAACGTTCGTGTCTCCGACTATTATCGTACCCGACGTAGCCTTTTCTTCGCAAAGAAGAAGCTTCATGAGAGTAGTCTTTCCCGCGCCCGATTGTCCGACGATAAATACGAATTCGCCGTCGTCAATATGAAGATTAACGCCCTTGAGGGCGACGGTTCCGGTGGGATAAGATTTTTTTACGTTTCTGAATTCTATCATAAATATAGGAATCTGCGGAGCGCAGCCTTTCTCACTCAAAAAGGTGTATCCAGTCCGAAAGCGTAATCGCCGAGCGCCGCTCGTCACAGCTAAAAATTCGGACAAACGACAGATGCGTCGCTCAAAAGATCGCAGGGAGTGCAACATCCGCATTAGCCGCTTCTCGCAGCCTCCGTAAGGTTTGCCATCCCTGCTGATTATACTAATTTATATTGATTAGTCCTACGCCGTATGTCTCGCGCCGTTAGAATTTTACAGGCTTTGCAGTAAGATATTTCTTTACCATCAGCGCAACCTTAAAGGTTATGGCGTGATCAAATTCACGGAGGTCGAGTCCCGTAAGTTTTCGGATCTTCTCAAGTCTGTACACAAGCGTATTTCTGTGTACAAACAGCTTACGGGAGGTTTCGGAAACGTTAAGATTGTTTTCAAAGAAACACTGTATCGTCATAAGAGTTTCTCTGTCGAGAGAATCAAGCGATCCGTTTTTAAACACCTCCTGGAGAAACATTTCGCACAGCGTCGTCGGAAGCTGATATATAAGTCTGCCTATGCCTAAGTTTTCATAGCTTATTATATTTTTCTCAGTATCGAACACCTTGCCGACCTCAAGGGCTACCTGAGCTTCCTTATACGATCTGGCAAGATCTTTTATATTATCGACGGTAGTTCCTATTCCTATCGCTACCTTAGCGAAAAATTCAGAGTTGAGAGTATCCGCAAGATTCTTCGCTATTTTCTCAATCTCTTTAATTTCAGCTCCGCCCTTGACTTCTTTTACAAGCACGATATCCTGCTCGCTTACGCTGATAACATATTCCTTGCTTTTATCCGGGAAGAGATTCTGCACCATATCGAACGGTAAAATATCGGACTTTGTAAGAAAGCGCATAAGAATAACGACGCGCGCTTCCTCGGAATTGAAATGCAGTTCTTTAGATTTTATATAAATGTCGCTCGGGAGGATATTGTCAAGTATAATGTTTTTAATAAAGGAACTTTTGTCATACTTTTCATCATACAGGTTTTTGATGCTTGAAAGAGTTACTGAAAGAACCGTGGTCATCTTTTCCGACAGCTTGTCCTCTCCTTCTACAAAAACAATGTATTCCCACTTTGAACCAGTTCCGATGGGACGATAAGTATATCCGCCGGATGTCACGGCGTCCGAGGTATATGCAAGCTCCTCTCTTACTCCCTGTCTCATTTCTCCGATCTTTACAAGCTCGCTGCACGCTATAATCACGCCGTTGTCGTCAATAACGCCGATAACGCGATCGACCGAATCCCTCATTTGATGGATTATTCCCTGAAACAGACGGTTTGACATACTATACTCCTTTCACTGCGGAAGAGATATTTTTCTATTGTATATACTACACTATATTTTACATGATTTTTTGTTGTTTTTCAATAGGCAAATAGGTTTTTTTATAGAAAAGCGAGTTTTTTTTGCGATAAAAACATAAAAAAGCCTAATATTTGCTTTAAGTCGATCCTTCTATCGCTCCATTTCATATGAAACGCATGCAAGAACGAAAGTCGCCGCGCTTTCAGTACGCAGTATCCTGCTTCCGAGCGAAACGGAAACAATCCCCGAATTTTCCGCAGCCGCAGCCTCTTGTTCTGAAAATCCGCCCTCGGGTCCAACTATAATCGCTATCGTATCGGCGGACGCTCCTCTTATGGCGTTTCCAAGCGGATTCGACGAACGCTCCCAACAAAAAAGAGACAGATCGCATAAATTCGCCGCGCGCATCGCCTCGTCAAAGCTTATCGGAGCGGATACCGACGGAATAATTCCGCGTCCGCTCTGCTTAGCGGCTTCCTCGGCGATGCGGCCCCAACGCTCAGCTTTCTTTAGTCCGTCGGACGGCGACAGTTTTACGTTGCATCTTTCAGATGAAAACGGAACGATTCGAGCCGCGCCGAATTCCACCGATTTTTGAACGACCGTGTCGATCTTGTCACCCCTCGCAAGAGCCTGAAACACCGTAACCCGATACGGAGGTTCGGAAAAATTATCGTATGAATCGCGTATTTTTAAAACGACTCGCTCGGGAAACGATTCTTCAATAACGCAATTATAATCCGTTCCGACGCCGTCGCATATAGTCAGCGGTTCTCCAATCCTCATTCTTAGAGAGCGCGATATATGACGCGCGTCGTCTCCGTATATTTCCGCGCGTCCGTCGTGAATAGATTCCGCTGACACAAAAAATCTCGGCATATCATTCTCCGCAAAAATAAACGCTCGCCCTTGGCGGGCGGCCGCAATATAAATAGATATTTTATGTATTAAAAAAATAATTATTAAGGCAATACCGCGCGGTACTGCCTTAATAAACGAGCGGGCTTGTAAGCCGGGTTCTGTACGCGGAATTGATTAAACAATACCGCGCGACTGCCATCTGTCTGCGACGCGCGTCGCCGCGCGCCTGAAGCCACCTGCAAAATGCGTCGGGCCAACGCTGCCTTTGCCTGCGGTGTTGCTCCGGATAGGGTTTACATTTGCACGCAGTTGCCTGCCGTGCCGGTGAGCTTTTACCTCGCCTTTCCATCTGTACCGGCTCCCGAAGGAGCTTAGGTAGGCTATTTCTGTTGCACTTTCCCGGGAGTCGCCTCCGGCGGACGTTATCCGTTATCCTGCCCTTTGGAGCCCGGACTTTCCTCACTCAGAGTCCTTTCGGCCATGAGAGCGCGGCAGCCCCGCCTGCTCGCAAAAATTATACTATAAAAGTATAAAAAAGTCAACACCGGAGTTTTTTTGGTCGTTATTCAGAACAAACGGCTTATTTCAAGTCATACTTATGCGCCGTCTCTCCGTCGCCATTCTTATTAAATTTAAACGCGCAAAGCAAAAAACTATCGCTATTGTCTCGCCCTCGTTAACAAAGCGATCCAAAAGATATGTTAAAACGATAACCGTACGATACCTATTGAATGAACGCGCCGTAATTTCCCCGCATATTTTAACAAAAAAGAAAGATTTGCGCTCAGCAAAACAGCTTGACATAATTTATTGCGAATAGTATAATCTATTCAGACAAAAGAAAGGATTTCCCAAATGATAAAAATCGTTACCTTTAATCTCCTATGCGCTTGGCATACTTCCGACGGAACCGGATTTGATCGCCGCGCGTCTATAATACTTCAAAAAATACGCGAATCGTCCCCGGATATCATCGCCTTTCAGGAGGCTACTGAAAAAAATATCGCCGCCCTTAGGGACGGACTTCCAGAGTATGATATAGTATTCGCTCAAAGAGAAGCGGATATGGGAGGCGAAGGACTCGCCACCGCGTACCGCAGAGGAGAATTTGAATTGCTAACGCTCGACAGATTTTGGCTGTCTCCTGCTCCGGACGTCCCCGGTTCCCGATTCAAGGAACAGAGCGACTGTCCCAGAATATGTCAGTGTTCAATGATCAGGAGAATAAAGGACGGGCAAATTTTCAGAATATATAACGTGCATCTGGATCACGAGAGCGACGAAGCGTGCCGTCTTGGCATTGCGGAAGCGCTGAGAAGAATCAAAAAAGCTAAGAGAAAAAATAAATCTCCGTTATTTTTGCTTGGAGACTTTAACGTAGAGCCTAACGGCGCCGCTATACAGTTATGCAAAGAAGGACGCCTGACTCTCAAAGACCTAACGGAAGACGTCGGAGATACGTTCCATAACTTCGATAAAGGAAATCCGAGAAAGATAGACTATATTTTTACGGATGGAGAAACGTCGAAAGCTTTGATCGGCGCGCGTCTTTGGAAAGACAAAAAGGACGGGCTTGCGCTTTCAGATCATTATCCGATAGAAGTAATTATGAATATATAAACTTTACGCGGCTCAAAGCGTTCGAATACTTTGCGCCGCGTTTTTTATTCAGGCAAAAGGCCCGATTATTTGACGCGATACTAATTACGCGCGGTATTTTATCGCTATTTTTATGTTTCATTTCAAAATCGTTGACAAGTCACCAATTTTATGATATGATGATGTGAAGCGTCGGAAAGAATAAATTTTTCCCGACCGTATAAAATATTTTTCAGCAAGGATTTTTCAAATCATGGAAAATAAAAGATTTGATAATTTTGCGTCGCTTATAACAGGAGCGCAAAAGTCTATGCAGAGAATTAAAGCCCAGCAAATGTCGAAACTCGGCCTCAGCTCCGTCCATATGATGTGTCTGAGGGCGATATATAAAAACCCAGCCGGACTTACGAAATCCGAGCTGTCTGCGGAATGCGAAGTGGACAAGGCTCTGGTCTCGAGAATCACGTCCGAACTGACTAAAAAGGGCTGCATTTCTCAAGTAAGAGGCCGAGGCATATACAAAAGCAGATACGTCCTTACGGAAATGGGCGAGGACGCCGCGGAAAGAATAAACGCTACGGTAGACAACGTTGTAAAATTTGTTTCGCGAGATATTCCAGAGAACGCGCTGAATTCGTTTTACGAAACACTCGAGCATATATACGAAAGGCTCAAATTAGCTGAAAAAGTATTATAAGTTAATATTTTACATAGTATTTAATATATTTCATCAGGATACGGCTTTTAATCTCCGTATATTGGGGAATCCTGTGTCAAGTAATCGTCGATAGCCGCGCCGACGGGAAAAGGAACAGAACAATGAAAAAAGTCAAAGTTAAGACGCATAAAAAGCCTAAAACAAAACGAATTTACAACCCGGTTTATTGCATAAACGATCTTCTCAGAGAGCTTAAAGCTCATGGTGAAAAAACTATATTTTCATATTATCGGACCGACAAAACTCTTGCGGATATAAGCTATATTGAATTTTACAACATGATCCGCTCCGTTGCCGCGGCTCTAACAAAAATGGGGTACGCAGGAAAGAAAATAGCCGTGTCCGGCGAATCTTCTCCAGAATGGCTTTGCATGTATCTGGCGGCTCTTGCCGTAGGAGGAGTGGCGATACCGATGGATCGCGAGCTTAATCCTTCCGAGACGGCCGGATTTCTAAAATGGGTTAACGCCGACGCGTTCTGCTTTTCACGGTCTCTCGTCAAGGCTTCCGGCGAAATCTTCAACGACGGTCTCGAAAATCTATTGTACGTCGCGTTCGACGCTGAAAGCGCTCCAGATTACGCGGCGACCGTTGAATCATTAATTGAAGACGGACAAGACGTTGAAGACTACGAATTCCCGGATATGTCCGATAGAAACGGCGAGCTCGCGGAATATCTGTTTACGTCGGGTACTACGGGAAGCAGCAAATGCGTAATGCTTTCTCAAAAAAATATTTTCTCAGTAGTAACCTGCGCCTGCGAAACCGTAGACTTCAATCCGGACGATACGGTCGTATCCGTGCTCCCTATGCACCACACATACGAGCTGGCCGTTACTCTCGCAGAAATGGTGTACGGCGCTCATATATGCATTAACGATTCTCTCAGCCACACGATAAAAAACTTTAAATTATTCCGTCCGACCGGACTTGTGCTGGTCCCGCTGTTCCTTTATACAATGCATAAAAAAATTTGGGCGGAAGCTCGAAGCTCAGGTAAAGAAAACAAACTAAAGCTCGGCATCGTCGCCGCCGGCACGATGAACGCGGTCGGCTTAGACGTACGGCGTAAGCTTTTCGCCGAGGTGCTATCGGCGTTCGGCGGAAGACTCGAAAAAATAATATGCGGAGGAGCCGCTCTCGATCCGCTAATGATCGAAGCGTTTGAAAACTTCGGCATATCCGTATACGAAGGCTATGGAATAACCGAATGCGCCCCCCTCGCCGCCGTAACCCCCTACTACGCGAGAAAATACGGTTCGGTAGGAAAAAGCGTTCCATGCTGCGAAATCAGCATAGACGCCTCCGGAATTGGAGAGAGCGGATATCCGGAAGGAGAAATCGTTATAAGCGGAGACAACGTTATGCTCGGCTATTACGATAATCCCGCGGCTAACGAGGAAGTATTTACCGAAGACGGGGCGTTCCGTACAGGAGACGTCGGTTATCTTGACGACGACGGATATCTCTTTATTACAGGTCGTAAAAAGTCGGTTATAGTCCTTGAAAACGGTAAAAACGTATTCCCGGAGGAAATCGAGGAATATCTAACCCACATAGAACAAATTTCCGAATGCGTGGTCGTTGGAAGGAAAGCGGAGGGCTCCAGAATAGAGCTGGTCGCTATCGTATATCCGAACTACGACGCATTTCCGGACGGAGCGGACGAAGACGCGGTTCATAGAGCTCTCGAGCAGTCCATAGCCTCTGTTAATAGAAAGTTGCCTACCTTTAAGCGAGTAATGAAGGTTGAGGTTCGCGGCTCCGAATTCGAAAAGACAAGCGCTAAAAAAATAAAGAGATATCTTATAAGCTGACGAAGCAATATATGATATCTTAAAAATCATTACAGATATAAAAAAGACGGTCAAACGGAAGAGTATCTATGAAAAAAACATTGTTGATAGTTAACCCAAAAGCCGGAAAAATGAAAGCGAAAGGCTCTATGTTCGACGTTGTTGAAACATTGAGTAAATCAGACTTCAGAGTTACCATTGAAATTACAAAGCGTCAGGGTCATGCTACGGAGCTTGCTCGCGATAGTTCCGGAGAATTTGATCTTATCGTTTGTGTCGGAGGAGACGGAACCCTCAACGAGGTCGTGTCGGGCGTGATAGATTCGGAAAAACCTTTGCCTATAGGCTATATCCCTTCCGGAAGCACAAACGATTTCGCAGCGACGCTCGGTTTATCAAAAAAGCCCAAAGACGCGGCTCAGGATATAGTCGACGGAATAGAAACGAAGCTTGACGTAGGACTGTTCGGCGATAAATATTTTACTTACGTCGCCTCCTTCGGAGCCTTTACAAGCGCTTCCTACAATACGCCTCAAAATGTAAAGAACGCGCTCGGACATTTAGCGTACGTTCTTCAGGGCGTATGCGATATTCCATCAATTCGTTCGGAAAAGCTTAGAATTGAAACCGATACCGGCAGAGTATATGAAGGCAGCTATCTTTTCGGAGCCATTTCAAACACTACCTCCGTAGGAGGACTTATATCTCTCGACGAACGGATCGTTACCATGAACGACGGATGTCACGAGCTTCTTCTTGTCAAGTCCCCTAAAAATATAGCGGATCTTAACCGCTGTATCAGCGCCATTCTGTCGCAAAACTACAGTAACTCGGACGTCATCGAGCTTGACAGCTTATCGTCGGCAACTGTGACCTCTGAAAACGCAATAGTATGGTCGTTAGACGGAGAACGGGCTGAAACGGACGGAAGCGTCTCTATAAGAAATATAAGCCGCGCAGTTACGATGATACTTCCCCGCTCCACGGTAAGCTCTTCCCTGCTTTGCAGCAACTGAAATAAAAAAGGAAATAATCGACATGAACTGCAAAACGCGAAAGCCTCGGAAAATCGCTCCTCGAAGCAAAGCCGTTATTATTCTGAACATTGTGCTCAACGTTTTGATAATAGGTATATTGATCAGATCGGTTCTGCTTCGAAACTACGACAGCGCTTTTATCTGTCTGCTGACAATATTGCTGTTTACCGTTCCTTCATTAGCCGAACGAACGTTTCATATAAAACTGCCCGAGACGCTTGAAGTAATAGTTCTCCTATTCATTTTCTGCGCTGAAATACTCGGAGAGCTTGGGGCTTATTACATAAGATATCCTTATTGGGACACTATGCTTCATATTACGTGGGGATTTTTGTGCGCCGCGCTTGGTTTTTCTCTTGTGGATATCATTAACCGCAATTCAAAGATTAAATTCAGTCTGTCTCCTGTCTTCGTAGCTATAGTAGCGTTTTGCTTCTCCATGACGGTGGGAGTAATCTGGGAGTTTTTTGAATTTAGCGCCGACAATCTGTTTAACACCGACATGCAGAAAGACACGATTGTAACGGCCGTTCATTCTACGGAACTCGATCCCACAAGATCTAACAAAGTAGTCTCCATGGAAAACATAATATATACTGAAATAAACGGAGAAAGGCTCGATATCGACGGTTATCTTGATAT